>DASWMI010000001.1:0-3732 GCA_036399835.1 Pyrinomonadaceae bacterium
CCCTTGAGCCGCTGGCGCAAGGAAAGGGCGAAATCCTGGTGCTGCTCAGTCTGCAATGAGGCGACCGAGCGGCTAAGAAAGTCTTGCTTGACGCGAGCAATAAAGGAGGTGCCCGGTGACTAAATTAGAGAGAAGCGGAAAAATTAAAATCCTCATCATCCTCTGTCTCATGCTTTCCCTCGGTCTAATGTTACTGCTTGAGCAGGGGCCATCTCAGGTTGTGTCGGCGCAGGGCGGCCAGCTTCCACCAGGTCTTACTTCGCTGACAAACATACAGACGCCCGAGCCTGATAACCTTTCAGAGTTCGTGAATGACAGGAACGCCGCAATCGCTTTGGGCAAAGCTTTATTTTGGGATATGCAGGTTGGCAGCGACGGCATTCAGTCTTGCGCCTCCTGCCACTTCCATGCCGGGGCGGATAGCCGCGCCGTCAATCAACTCAATCCAGGGCAAAGAGGCGGGGACAACACTTTTCAGACAGGACCGCCTAACTACTCTCTGACGGCGGCGGATTATCCCTTCCACAGATTAGCAGACCCTAACGACCGTTCCTCAAGCGTGCTCTTTGACAGTAACGACATCACCAGCTCACAGGGAGTCTTCAACACTAATTTTTTGGACATCACTTTGGGGGTGGCCGAAGACCAGGTGACTCAGGTCGCGGACCCTGTTTTCAATGTCAGCAATATCAACGTCCGGCGGGTAGAGGCGCGCAATACGCCTACTGTCATCAATGCAGTATTCAACTTCCGCAACTTCTGGGATGGGCGAGCGCAGGAAGATTTTAACGGCGTCAATATCTGGGGCGCGCGCGACCCCGATGCCCGAGTCATGCGTGCAACCGATCCGGCGAATCCCGCTCTGGTCCAGGTGAGTCTGAACAAATCATCGTTAGCCTCTCAGGCCGTTGGGCCGCCCGTCAACGACTTCGAGATGTCTGCGCATGGCCGCTTGTTCCCAAAGCTTGGTCGAAAGATGTTGTCGCTCGCCCCGCTAGCAAAACAACGCGTGGCGACGGATGACAGCGTTTTAGGTTATTCCGCAAACCCCTACGGGACAGGTCTTAATGCTACCTACCGTGCTTTGATTCAGCAAGCATTTCAGCCAAAGTGGTGGCAGAATACGACCCACAGAGTTCATTGCGATACTAATGGCAGAAACTGTCAAGCGCCCACGCCTTCAACCGACCCGAACGACTTTACTCAAGAAGAATTTAACTTCTCGCTCTTCTGGGGCATTGCGATTCAGATGTACCAGGCGACTTTACGCGCCGACGACACCCCCTTTGACCGTTATGCCAACGGAGACTCGTCCGCGCTCACAGCGCAACAGAAGGAGGGTCTTGACATCTTTGTCGAACAAGGCAAATGCATCAACTGTCACGGCGGGGCGGAATTCACCAATGCTTCGGTCAGAAACGTTGCCAATAAGAAGATTGAACGCATGGTCATGGGCGATGATGGCGTCGCAGTTTATGACAATGGCTTCTATAACATCGGCGTTCGGCCTACACAGCAAGATGTAGGAGTCGGCGGCACGGAAGACTCGCCGCCGCTGCCAGGCCGTTCGCTCTCCTTCGCCAGATTTTTCCAGCAAACCGGACAAACTCCCTTTGTCGAGGGAGAAGACCCCGCGCCGGACGGGCCGCTCGACCCGAATGAGCGCGTGGCCGTCGATGGCGCGTTTAAAACCCCGGGCCTCCGCAACGTGGAGTTGACAGCCCCTTATTTTCATAATGGGGGACAGTTGACCCTGCGACAGGTCGTTGATTTTTATAATCGCGGTGGAGACTTCCACCAGCAGAACATCAATAATCTAGACCCTGACATTGAAAACCTCGGACTCAGCGAGGCGCAAAAGGATGCGCTGGTCTCTTTCCTCATGGCTCTGACCGATGAGCGTGTGCGCTTTCATCGCGCGCCCTTCGACCATCCGAGCCTCAAGATTCCTAATGGGCATCCGAATCCTATTGCCAGTGATGGAGTGCTTTATCAACCGGGCAATGTCCAAAAAGCGAAGGATATGTTTGTCGAAATTCCGGCGGTTGGGCGATTCGGAATGGTATCTCCGCTCCCGAACTTTCCTGTCCACAATGCCTCCCCGCCCGCTGGTCCAATGAATATGACGCTCACCGCCACGGCGACTTTTGACTCCCAAGTGATAGCCACCTGGAATGCGCCCACTGGTCCAATACACCATTATGAGCTTGAGAGGAGACAGAGTATTAACGAGCCATTTACTCTTCTGCTCCCATATGCAAACTCGCCGAGCTTTATCAATACCGGCCTTCAGTATGGCACGGCTTATCTGTACAGGGTGCGCGCCGTTGATGCTGCTGGAAACACAATAGGGTACAGCAACATGGACCTGGCAACGGTTATCTACTTTATGGATGATCCGCTCATCGCTGGCACAACATACATTAAGGCACAACACATCACAGAACTGCGCCAGGCAATCGATGCTGTACGAGCGACCGCCGGACTCCAAGCTTTTGCCTGGACAGATTCAACGCTGACAGGAACTTGGATCAAAGCAACGCACGTACAAGAGCCGCGAACGGGCTTAGACCAAGCGCTCAACGCACTCGGGTTACCGATCCAGCCTTATACCGATAGTTCGCTGGTAGGACTTCCAGTCAAGAAAGTTCACATTGAAGAATTACGTGCGCGCGTAAAATGAAGCTAGGTTCGCAATCGGTTACAATGGCAAAAATTGAGGGATTTGAGTCGGAAGGGCCTTTGCACTTGCTCTCGCTTATGCAGCGATCTGGAAGAGGCTCTTAACAAACTTTGCCTGGCTTACAGCATCACTCCGCTTAAGGAGCGACTCTTATAAAGGAATCGTGAGGATCAAGCTGATGTAATCTTTCGCCTCGGATGCAACCCACATCATGATTAACTCCTCAAGGACTATCACTAGTTCCGTTCTCCGTTGAACTATAAAGACATCTGGTGGAGTCTCGCTCGTGATGAAGTCGGCGAAGTGAGTGGGCATTGTGCGCCTGTCGCGCGACACTAGATGCTCCCTTCTCGCGCGCAGAAGGCTAAGACCTCTCTATCCCCTAGCCCCTGCGTAGACTTCTCAACATCACACTATTCAGAGCAGGGTCGGGTATAGGGAATGAGTTTAATATTTATCAGAGCAGGAACGACTTTGCACACTTTTACGGTTATATTGAACCTGAAAACATTATAGACGTCACCTGAATCAGCGCAAAAACCGGATCGTATCTATGGCAGTTCGAGTCAGCAGCAATCCGAAGCGTGTCAATCATGGCTTCTCTTATCGAAGCCCTCGCCAGAAATATCATCTACCAGCAACTTCACGGTAATGCAGCGGCGACCATCCACCGGCGTGTAATAGCTCTCTTCGGCAAGCAAGAACTTGAGCCGCAAGACATTCTCAAGGCGTCCGAAGAAGAGCTGCGAGGTGCAGGGCTCTCCCGAGCCAAGCTTGTCGCGCTGAAAGACTTGGCGGCCAAGACTCTCGACGGCACAGTGCCCAAGCTAGCGCGGCTGCCACGGATGGAGGATGAGGAGATCATCGAGCGGTTAACCGAGGTGCGCGGCGTTGGCCGCTGGACAGTCGAAATGCTTTTGATCTTCAGTCTGGGCAGACCTGACGTACTGCCCAGCGGCGACTACGTTGTGAGAAAGGGCTATGCTCTGGCTTACGGACTCAAAGAATCGCCGCAGCCGAAAGAGCTATTACGGCTGGGCGAGCACTGG
>DASWMI010000002.1:0-26296 GCA_036399835.1 Pyrinomonadaceae bacterium
AGGCTACACCGAATCCCTGGCCTTTCTCTTCGCGGCTGGCTGCTTCCTGGCCTTGAAAAAGGAGCGATGGGTGCTGGCGGCTCTCTGCGCGGGTCTGGCCTGCGCCACGCGCTCGACGGGCGTACTGCTGCTTGCGCCGCTTCTTTGGGAACTCTGGCGACGCTTTAAGACCGATTACAAACGCCTCGCGCTCTACACCGCCGCCTGTAGCCTGCTCGCCACCTCTGGGCTGTGGCTCTACATGATCTATCTCTGGAAAACTTTTAATAGCCCGCTGGCCTTCGTCGCCGCCGGAAGAGCATGGCAGAGAGGGATGGCAATCGGCAAAGGCCCCGGGCTGTTGAGCGAGGGCAACCTGTTTCAAGCCCTCATGCTCAAGCCCTTCCGTCATCTCGAAGACATCTTTTACGCTGGACCAAACCCGAACTCTTTAGACCCCTGGTTCTTCCTGCTCTTCTTTCTGCTCATCATCTTCGGACGCAAACGCGTTCCCTTCTCATTTACGCTTTACGCGCTCGGCGTGCTCCTGCTCCCCTACATCACGATTAGCGGCAGCCTCGGATTCCAGTCCTTTACGAGATACATCCTGCTGGCTTTTCCGGTCTTTATCATCCTCGCGCAGCTCAGCAAAAGAAGGGCCTGGCTCGGTCTCGGGCTGACGGGCATCTTCGCCGCGATGCTCTTTATGTACACGGCCCTCTTTGCACAATGGTACTGGGCCGGGTGAACCGCGCGATGCGTTCGAGACTTATCATGCTGGTCCGGTTTCTCTTATCCGTCCGGCGCGAAGTTTGGTTAAGGCCGCGCGCCGGGTTGAACGGGGCTTATCCGGCCAGTATGCTTAGGACGAGCGGAGCAGTTTTGGGCTTGAGCTTAAAGTCTATTTGAAGAGGAGCGTGCGCGGGCGTTGAAAGAGATTCTTGAGAGGGAGCGAAGCTTTCATGATGAGTGGGCCTCTTCGATTGATGTCGAAGAGATTCCCGTTCGTGACTACTTCGAGGTCTGCACCGCGCCCGAGAACCGTTTTATCCTCAAGCATCTGGGAGATGTCAAAGGTAAGCGCCTGCTGGACCTAGGCTGCGGGGCGGGCGAGAACAGCGTCTATTTCGCAGAGCAGGGCGCAGAGTGCACGGCCTCTGATTTCTCGCCCGGCATGGTCGAGGTGGCGCTTAAGCTGGCCGAGCGTCACGGCGTGCGGATTGAAGGGCGCGTTATCAACGCGATGAAGATAGATTTTCCCGATAACACCTTTGACATCGTTTATGCGGCGAACCTGCTTCATCACCTGCCCGACCCGCAGGTTGCGCTGCGCGAGATACATCGCGTGCTGAGGCCCGGCGGCAAAGCCTGTTTCTGGGACCCGCTGCGCCACAATCCGGTGATAGACATCTACCGCCGGATGGCGACCGAAGTCCGCAGCGAAGACGAGAGACCCCTGGATATTCGTATCACGCGCTTTGTTAAATCGCTTTTCTCCGAGACCGTTTACGATACCTTCTGGCTCGCCACTTTATGGATTTTCATGCGCTTCTACCTCGTCGAGCGCGTCAATCCGAACGAGGAGCGATACTGGAAAAAAATCATCACCGAGAGCGCACGCCTCGAAAAGAGCTATCAACGTTTGGAGAAGCTCGACGCGGCCCTCAAGAAAATCTCATATCTCAAAAGATTCGCCTGGAACATCGCCGTCGTCGCCACGAAATAATTACGGACAAGACTTGAGATTGAATTTAAGATTAGCCACAGAGACACAGAGAAAACGATGAACACGGAACGCGGAATAAAAGAGCCTTGCTTTTTAGCTCATCTCTCATCGTTCCTGGCTTATCCTTTCTTATCTCCTTGTCTCCGTGTCTCTGTGGTTGATTCTTGTTTTTGAAATTCTCTTTTAATATTGCCTAAGGAATCGCGGGAAGTCTGGAGAGCTGCATGGAACCGGACTATTCACTGGTCATTCCAATTTATAACGAAGAAGAGACCATCCCTGAGATGTACGGTCGCTTGAAGACCGTGCTGGACCAGTTGCCTGGCAGTTATGAGTTGATATTGATTGATGACGGGAGCCGTGACCGCTCGCTGGAATTGATACGCGAGTTGCACGCCAGCGACCCGCGCGTCTGTTATGTCAGCCTGGCTCGCAACTTCGGTCATCAGGTCGCGGTCACGGCTGGCCTCAACTTCGCGCGCGGCCAGACGGTCGTCATTCTCGACGCTGACTTGCAGGACCCGCCCGAATTGATTCCGCAGATGCTTGAAAAGTGGAGAGAGGGCTACCAGGTGGTCTACGCGCAGCGCAGCTCCAGGGAACAGGAGAATTGGGTCAAGCAGTTTTTCGCCTACGTCTTCTACCGCGTCCTGCGCATGCTGACGGACGTAGACATTCCGGCAGACGCCGGCGATTTCTGCCTGATGGACCGCAAGGTCGTCAACACCTTGAATTCGCTGCCGGAGCGCAATCGTTATCTGCGCGGGTTGCGTGCCTGGGTCGGGTTCAGCCAGACGCACATCACCTTTGACCGCGCGCCGCGCTTCGCGGGCAAACCGAAATACACTTTCCGCAAATCTCTGGGGCTGGCGATTCACGGCATCGTCTCGCTCTCGCGCGTCCCGCTCCGGCTGGCGACCTACGTCGGTCTGTTCGCCGCCGGAATCGCGCTGATGATGATCGTGCTCGTGGCCTACTGGCGCTTGTTTCACCCGGTCGCGCCGCTCATCGGTTATACCATCATCACGGCGGCGGTCTTCTTTCTCGGCGCGGTCCAGCTTCTCAGCCTGGGAATTTTAGGAGAATATATCGGTCTCATCTACGAGGAGGTCAAGGGGCGGCCCATTTACACTATCAACGAGATTGCGGGCGTCGTGCAGCCCGCCGCCTCCCAGTCCACGCACAAGGCCGATACCGTAGAGGTCTAGCGCGGCCCTCGCTGGTCCAGTAGAGAGCCGGGCCGCAATGGTTGCCGCGCGCCTGGTTGTCATTAAGCTATTCCCTGTCAGACTCTTTACCAAATGTCTCTCGAAGAACACCAAAATTATCAAGGAGTCATCATCTCTTCTTCTGGACCAGCCATCGCCGGAGAATCTTTCGAGCTTATCCTAAGCGTGCTGGCCGAATTCAAAAGCGATTACTCGTTTCACTACTTTCTTGCCAACCAGCCGCCCGCCTCTCAGCTCGGCGAACTGGTTGAAGCCTACGAGCTGGCCTCGCATGTGACGAGTTTGGGCCAACTCTCGGACGCAGAGCTTGAGCAGCTACTGGCTGCCACAGACATCGCGCTCTGCCTGCCGGAGCAAGCGACCCCCAAAGACCTGCATCATCTTTCGCGCCTGATGGCCGCCGGAGTCCCGACACTGGTTTTTAATAGCGATGCCTTTATGCAGTTGCCGGACGAGAGCGTCGTCAAGATTGACAGAGACGAGTATGCCGCGCCGATGCTCAGGGCTTTTCTTGAAAGGCTAATGGAAGACGAGCGTTTACGCGCACGCATCGGCGCAAACGCGCGTCTCTACGCCGAATCGAACGGCGAGCAAGCTGTCTCCCGCCGCGTCGAAACAAATACTGGTCCACCTCTCGAATCTTCGAGCCAGCCCGCCGGTCGTTTTCAAAAGCTGGCAGGCATAGACTACAAGCGCGGCGCGATTCTTTATCCGGACAGGCTGGACCAAAACAATCGCCATCACCTCTTGACCAAGCCCTTCTACAATCTGGCTCACAAAATCGCGCGTTGGGACAACGAGGGGATGGACGAGGAGACGCACAGGCATTTTTGCGATTTCGCCAACATGGCGGTCGCGCTCGCGCTCCCCGCGGGGGCGCGTCTGCTCGATGTAGGCTGCGGCTCCGGCTGGCTCTCCGAATACTTCGCGCGGCTCGGCTACGATGTGACGGGCATAGACATCAGCCCCGAGTTGATAGCGATGGCGGATGAGAGGCTGCGGCGCGTGCCTTACGGCGTGGACCTTGAGACGCCGCTGCGCTATCGTTTTCTGGTCCAGGACATAGAAGCCGCGCCGCTCGACGAACTCTTCGATGCCATCATCTGCTACGACGCGCTGCATCATTTCGAGGACGAGCACGCCGTTCTTGCTCATCTTTCAGGGATGCTCAAGAGCGGCGGACTGCTCTTTGTGCTTGAAGGCGAGAGGCCGCCCGCAGGCTCCGAGACGGAAGAAGAGCTGCGCAGCGTGATGCGCCAGTACGAGACGCTGGAATCGCCCTTCGACGCTGGCTACCTGCGCGCGCTGCTCAAAGATCACGGCTTTGCTATCGTCGGCGACTACCTGAGCGTCAATGGATTGTTCGAGCGCGAACGGCTCAACGAGCAGAAACAATTATCGGTCGAGCCTGCCGCCGTCAATTATCTGCTCTGCAAAAAAGTCTCTACAGGAGGGCGCGCCGTAGAGCTGCCAGACAGCAGGCAGCCCGGATTGCTGCGCGCCAGCTTTACTCTCTTAGAGAGCTGGACCAATCAAGTCACACCCGGCGCACAGCTTCAGCTCTCGTTCGAGGTCTCGAACACGGGCGACACGCTCTGGCTCGTCAGCCGCGCGGCGCTCAAGGGCACAGTGCGTCTGGGTCTCAAGATACTTGACGCAGCGGGAAAGACGATTGAAGAGGTCCACGGCGTCCCGCCGCTGCCGCAAGCTCTGGCTCCGGGCGAGCGCGCGCGCCTGCGTCTCAATCATCAAGCTCCTTTAGCGCCGGGCGCGTACACATTAAAGCTCGACCTGGTAGACTCGGAGGTCTGCTGGTTCGAGCAGCAAGGCTCTGAGCCGCTCTTGCTGCCGTTTGAAGTTAAATAATATGCCGGAGGTCAGGGTCTTACGTTTGAGCGAGATGCTGCTGCGCCAGAAGGGTTCTCCGGCGCGGCGCATCATACACTTGATTATCACCGTCGCGCTGCGTCTCTTCTTCCGACGGATTGAAACAAGCCACGCCGAGCTGGTCCCGATGACAGGGCCGCTGATCTTCGTGCTCAATCATCCGAACGGGCTGATTGACCCGGCGCTCATCTTTTGCGCGCTCCCGCGCCGCGTCTCCTTCCTGGCAAAGTCCACGCTCTTTCGTCTGCCCGTGCTCGGCTGGCTGATGAGAGAGGTGGACGCGCTGCCCGTCTACAGGCGGATTGACAAGGGCGAGGACGTGTCGCAGAACCGTCAGACTTTCGCGGCCTGTTACGAGCTGCTCAGGCGCGAGCGATGTATCGCAGTCTTTCCCGAAGGCATCTCGCACAATTCAACCTTTTTGCTTCCGGTCAAGACGGGCGCAGCACGCATCGCGCTCGGCGCTCTCTCCGTCAAAGGCAAGAGGAATGGTCCAGCGGAGAAGATGACGCTGAGAATCGTTCCCGTTGGTCTCTACTATACTTCCAAGACATCCTTTCGCAGCGAGGCGCTCTTGCGCTTCGGCAGCTACATAGAGGTCCAGGCTATCGAGGCGGACGAAAACGGCGAGCCGCCGCGCGAAGCCGTCAAGCTCCTTTCCGGCCAGATAGAGGCCGCGCTGCGCGAAGTGACGCTCAACGTCGAAGACACACGTGCGCTCGAAGAGATTAACAGGGCCGAGCAGCTCTTCTCTTCTCTTTACGAGAGCATGAACTTCAGGCAGTCGCTCTCGGATGAGTTCGACCTGCGCCGCCGCTTTGCCGAAGAGAGAAAATTTTATCGCACGCAATCTCCTGAACGCATGGAAGAGCTGCTCCGGCGCATCATGAAATACGAAGAGGAGCTTGGCAGCCTCGGCATCACGTCTGAAAACCTCTCGGTCTACACGCACTCGCGCTGGTATGTCTTCCAACACTTTCTGCTCAAGGGACTGCTGCTCCTGCTCTTCTCGCCGCTGGCCCTGGCGGGCGCGCTCCTTCATTACCCTGCCTATCTGCTCTGCGACATTCTCGCGCATCATTACCAGAAACACGGTGCGGATGATGTTGTCTCGACCGTCAAGATTCTGGCCGCCGTCGTCCTCATGCCGCTCACCTGGATTGTCGTGACCGTCCTCGCTTATATCTTTCTCGGCTGGCGGGTGGCGCTCATGGTCTTCCCGCTGGTCATCCTCTGCGGGTATCTGGCGATGCATTGCCTGGAAGAGATGGACGAGATGAAGGGCTGGTACAGAGCCTTGCGCGTGCTTTTGGGCGAGCGCAAGATTTTTATCCGGCTGATACGCGAGAGAAGATTGCTTCACAACGAGATTAGACGGCTCGCGAGGGAAACGGGAACGGGCCGGGACAACTCCGGCCCGGCTTCGGCCTCGGGCTTCAAACGATGAGCAGGATGCCCACACTGGACCAGTTCTCGGCAGGCGGCGTCGCCTTTCGCCGCAGAGGTCCGGAGATTGAAGTCGCGCTCATCTCTGTCGGCGCAGAGGGCCGCTGGCAGTTGCCCAAAGGCCGCATAGACCTGGATGAAGCGCCGGAAACTGCTGCCATGCGAGAGGTCCGCGAGGAGGCCGGGCTGGAAACTGAAATGCTCGGCCTGATTGACCGTGTTGAATACTGGTACATCGCCACGAATCGCGAGGGCCGCGTGCGCTTTCATAAGTTCGTGCACTTTTACCTGCTCCGCTATCGCTCCGGTGACGTGCGCGACCACGACCAGGAAGTCAACGAAGCACGCTGGTTCGGCATAGACGAAGCGCAGGAGATACTCGCCTTCGCCACCGAAAAAAGGATGGTCGCCCGCGCACGCGAGATGATCGCGTCTCTGGACCAGCGCGGAATAGCTTGAAGATCAAGAGAGGAAAGAAACCACACAGCATGACGGAAGCCACACAGCAGGCCGCGCAGGATGCGCGCTCGACCGCCGAAATCAGAACGCACTTCCCCGCCCTCGAACGCAGCCACAACGGTTTTCCGGTCGCCTACTTCGATGGTCCGGGCGGGACGCAGATTCCGCGCATCGTCGCTCAGGCGATGACGGATTATCTTTATCATCACAACGCGAACACGCACTGGGCCTACCCGACCAGCGAAGAGACGGACGCGTTAATAGAGTCTGCGCGGCAGGCGCTGGCGGATTTCCTCAACGCCAGCCCCTCTGAGATAGCCTTTGGCGCAAACATGACGACGCTCGCCTTTCATCTTTCCAGGGCGCTCGGTCGCAGCTTGCGCAAAGGCGACGAAATCGTCGTCACGGAATTGGACCACCACGCCAACATCGCGCCCTGGCAGGCGCTTGAGCGAGAGCGCGGCCTGACGCTGCGCACGGTCAGGATGCTGCCCGAAACGGGCGAGCTTGACTGGGAAGACTTTGCGCGCAAGCTTAACGGGAAGACAAAGCTGGTCGCCCTCGGCGCAGCCTCGAACGCGCTCGGCACAATCACGGATGTTCGTCGCGCAGGCGAGATGGCCCACCACGCCGGGGCGCTTCTTTTTGTGGACGCGGTTCATTACGCGCCGCATCTGCTGGCGGACGTGCGCGCGCTCGGCTGCGATTTTCTGGGCTGCTCCGCCTACAAGTTTTACGGCCCGCACATCGGCGTGCTCTACGGCAGGCAGGAGCTTTTAGAGTCAATCGATTTTCCCAGGCTCGCGCCCGCGCCCGACACAGCGCCTGAACGGCTTGAGACTGGCACACAGAATCATGAAGGCATGATGGGCGCGGCGGCGGCTGTGGACTTTCTGGCCTCGCTCGCCGGTGGACCAGTAAATCCTGCCGTTGGACCAGAGAGGCGCGAGCGTCTGCGCTCAAGCTTTGATGCGTTGCACGCGCGCGGCGCAAGGCTCACAGCGCAGATGCACGAAGGACTCTCTTCGATTAAAGGCGTGCGCCTCTATGGACCAAAGCCCGACAGGCCGCGCACGCCGACCATCTCTTTTACGGTCCGGAATGTTTTCTCCACGGAAGTCGCACGCAGGCTCGCGGCTCGCGGCATCTTCGCCTCGCACGGAGACTTTTACGCGATGACCGTCATCGAGCGGCTCGGCCTCGCGCCCGAAGGTCTCGTCCGCGCGGGCTGTGCCTGCTACACCACAGAAGAAGAGGTCGCGCGGCTTGTTGATGAAGTGAGGGCTATCGCGCAGCACGGATGAAGCGCGGCAAATAAGCTGTAGATAGCATGTCCGAAAAATTCGCTCTTCCTCGTTGGCCCAAGCTTGTGGCATACTCCGCCCAGTTGCGGTATTTATCTTTGGCTTAGATGGCGGAAAACGTTATCTACTCTTGCCTTCTCCGCAGCTATTCATGCGTCAATCCCGTTGAGCACCAGAAACGGGTGCGTGCCTCGACAGCCGTTGCGCCATCGCAGGCAAAGTAATCAAACCCTTCTTCAAAGAAAGATACGAACACTATGAGATTTGTCAGCGCCCTCCTCGACCGTTCTCTCCGTCTGCCCTTTATTCTGCTATGCGTCTTGAGTTTGCTCTTCTTAGTAACAGCGCCCCGCGGCCACAACGCGCCGCAGCGCGATCTCTTATGGTCCAGCGCCATCAAGGCTGGTCCTGAAATGGAATCGCGGCAAGCGACGCCGCTTACGCACGTACAGGCGCGCGAGGCCTACGGCCAGATTGCGATGAGCTTCGAGGCCAACCGGGGACAGACAGATGCATCCGTCAACTTCCTGGCGCGCGGCGCGGGCTACACGCTCTTTTTAAAGCCTACAGAGGCCGTCTTCGTCCTGGCCCGTCAGAACGACAAGCGGGCGGTGCTTCGTATGAAGCTGGTCGGCTCGGATGCCGGGGCGAGGGCCGAAGGTTTAGACGAATTGGCTGGCAAGGTCAATTATTTCGTCGGCAGTGATTCCAGCCGTTGGCTGACGGAGGCTCAGACCTTTGGCCGCGTGCGCTACGGTCGAGTCTATACAGGGATAGACCTGGTTTATTACGGCAACCAGCGCCAGTTGGAGTACGACTTTCGCGTCGCGCCCGGCGTGAATGCGCAGGCCGTCAAGCTTGAGTTTGAGGGCGCGGATAAAGTGGAGTTGAATGCCGCGGGCGAGTTGCTGCTGACGCTGGGCGAAGCGACTATGCGGCAGCCGAAGCCTGTGCTGTATCAGGAGGTCGCGGGCGTGCGGCGCGCGGTTGATGGAGGCTACGTTATCGGGAATGACGGGCGGGTTGGCTTCAGGGTCGGCGAGTACGACGCGCAGCAGACGCTCGTCATTGACCCAGTGCTGTCTTACTCGACTTATCTCGGCGGCAGCGATACCGACGACGGCAACGACATCGCTTTGGACTCCGCTGGCAACGCTTACATTTGTGGTAACACTGCCTCGACCAACTTCCCTACGGCCAACGCCATCCAGAGCACGTTCGGCGGCGCAAACTTCGTCGGCGGACGCGACGGCTTTGTGACGAAGCTCAACGCGGCGGGCACGGCGTTCGTCTACTCAACCTATCTAGGCGGGAGCGGTGACGATAGATGCAATAAAATCTCCGTGGATTCTTCCGGCAACGCCTACGTCGCGGGCGAGACTACCTCCTCGAACTTCCCCACGGCTAACGCTTTTCAGGCCACATTCGGCGGCGGCCTTTCGGACGCTTTCGTGACGAAAATCAACGCGGCTGGCTCGGCGCTCGTCTATTCGACATATCTCGGCGGGAGCATTTTTGATGCGGCCCACGCTATGACGATTGATTCCTCAGGCAACGCCTACATCACAGGGCGCACGACTTCCTCAAACTTCCCTGTGGTTAATCCCATTCAGGGCACATACAGCGGCGGTCCAGGCGCAGACGCCTTTGTGACGAAACTCAACGCGGCGGGCACGGCTTTAGTTTACTCAACTTATCTCGGCGGCGCAGGCGGCAACGGTTTTACTGCGGGCTTCAGCATCAAGGTTGATTCCACCGGCAACGCCTACGTTACAGGACAGACCAGAGCGACCGACTTCCCTACGGCCAACGCCATCCAGGCCACATTCGGCGGCGGCTTTCCCGATGGCGATGCCTTCATCACGAAAATCAACGCGGCTGGCTCGGCCCTGGTCTACTCGACCTATCTAGGCGGCAGCGATAACGACATAGGATTTGAGATAGCTGTGGATTCGGTCGGCAGCGCACACATCGCGGGCGTCACGCACTCCGCCAACTTCCCTACGGCTAACGCCTTCCAGAGCACATTCAAAGGCGCGTCGGATGCTTTCGTGACGAAGCTCAGCGCGGCGGGCACGGCCTTCACCTATTCAACTTATCTAGGCGGCACGACCGACGAGTCAGGCAACGGCATCGCATTGGACTCCGCAGGCAACGCATACGTCGCGGGCGGGACTACCTCTACAGACTTCCCGACGGTCAACCCGACACAGGCCACGAACGGCGGCGGGATTGATGTCTTTCTGACAAAATTCAACCCGGGCGGCACGTCGCTCATCTACTCAACATACTTCGGCGGCAGCGGCGGCGATACGGCATTGGCCGTCGCTTTGGACAGTGCCAACAGCATGTACCTCACAGGGCGCGCCGCCTCGACCAACTTCCCGACGCTCAATCCGGTCCAGAGCGCGAACGGCGGCGGCCAGGACGCCTTCGTCACGAAGATCAGCGACCCACCTCCGCCCGTCAACTCAATCGTACAGTTCCAGCAAACGACCTACGATGTGACGGAGGACATAACCTTCGTCACCGTCAAGGTCACACGCACCGGCGACACCTCCACGGCGGCCAACGTTGATTACGCAACCAGCGACGGCACGGCCCTCCAACGCACGGACTACACCATCGCTCTCGGCACGCTTCGCTTCGCCCCCGGCGAGACGGAAAAGACCCTCAACCTTCTGGTCAACGAAGACTCTTATGTTGAAGGCCTGGAGACCTTCACCATCGCCCTCAGCAACCCGACGGGCAACGCCTCGCTCGGCGCGATACCCAGCGCCACAGTGAGAATCACGGACGATGCCACAGAGCCTTCGACAAACGTGATTGATGACCCGCAGATTTTCGTCGGCCAGCATTATCACGACTTCCTCAACAGGCAGGCGGATGCGGGCGGCCTCGCTTACTGGACCAACGAGATTACAAAGTGCGGCTCGGACCAGGTCTGCATCAACAGGCGGCGCATAGGCGTCAGCGGAGCCTTTTTCATAGAGATGGAGTTTCAGGACAGGGGCTCGGTGATTCATTATCTCTACCGCGCGGGCCTAGGGCGACGGCCTATGTATCTTGAGTTCTCGCGCGACCGGAGTTTCCTGCCTGCCGGAGGCAATCTGGCGGTTGACCTGCAAACACTGGCGACCGATTTTGTCCAGCGCGCAGAATTCACAGGCAAGTATGCGCCCGGACTCCTGCGCGACCAGTTTGTTGATGCGTTGCTGCAAAACGTTCAGCAGACTTCCGGGCTGGACCTGACGAGTCGCCGCAGCGAGTTGCTGGCGGAATACGACGCGGGCGGCAATCAAACGCAGAGCCGCGCAAGGGTGCTGCTCAAGCTCATCGGATATGCCGAGTATAAGGAGGTGGAGTATAACGGGGCCTTCGTGCTCTCGCAGTATTTCGGCTATCTCAGGAGAGACCCGGACGAAGGCGGTTATCTGTTCTGGCTCAACGTTCTGAACAACAAAGTGCCGGACAACTATCGCGCTCTGGTCTGTGCCTTCATCACCTCGGCTGAATATCAATCGAGGTTCAGCACGGTTCTGACCCACAGCAACTCCGAGTGCAAGGGCCAGCCCTGAAATACCCTAAATGCCAGGTAGAAGTTGACCCATTAAGGGGCACACAAAAGAAGCAAGGGCAGCCCCGTGGCTGCCCTTAACTTATTGATTCCATTAAAGCCGGTGGAGGGATTTGAACCCCCGACCCGCAGTTTACAAAACTGCCGCTCTACCCCTGAGCTACACCGGCTCAAAGCAGACTAATTGCCCGTCCGCCGACAAGATGTGGATACTATCAACAGCTCGCGGAAAAACGCAAGCACCGCGTGGATAAGCCCTGCCGAGAGATATTTAGCCCGTTTCTTCGTTTAACGCGAGGCAAAGATTTTTGTTGACGCCCCAGTGTGCCGCACAGTAGGATAAATTTGGCCCACAGGCAGCGCGCCGGGTCTGACCTCAATCAACGCCTGCCGCTCGTCCGCTCACGCGATGCTGCTTTAAAGCGCCCCATTCGGCTCTTAATGCTTCAGAAAACCTGTGCTACTTCCAGAATATTAAGGAGACTTTCCCGTGTCTATCTCTCATCTCGTCCGTCAAAGCTTCATTATTTCGCTCGCGCTGCTCGTGTGTGGATTGGTCCAGTCGGCAGGCGCGCAAACGATGAGCAGCTCTTCAACAGATAGCCAACAGGAGAGGAGAGCCAGCCCGACTGTCGTCTTGCCGCAGGAGACAAACGCTCCCGGCCCTGTGGCGCGCAGGACCGATATGGTGTGCAGCGGGTTTATACAATACGAGCCTTCTCCCAACTACTTGCAGGTTGTCGGCGGCGAGCAGGAACAGGAAAAGCACATCTATGCTCAGGGCGATTACGTCTACGTCAACGCAGGCTCGCGGCAGGGGATGCGTCTCGGCAACGAATATACCGTCGTGCGCCCGCGCGGCAGGTTCACTTCCCACTGGACCAAAAAGAGAGGCGCGCTCGGTGTCTACACACAGGAGGTGGGCCAACTGCGCGTGATTGTCGTCAAAGACGAAGCTTCGGTCGCGCTGATTACTTCGGCTTGCGACGCTATTCTTCTGGGCGATCTGCTGAGGGCGGCTGAACAACGCAAGTCCCCTCCGGCGCGTGTCGAAGCTCCTTTAAATCGTTTCAGCGACCCGAGCGGCAAGCAGCAGGGCCGCATCGTGCTCGCGCGCGATGCACGCGAGATGGTCACAAAGGACCACATCGTCTTTATTGATCTGGGCACGGAAGACAACATCAAGCCGGGAGATTATTTGACCATCTATCGTCAGGTCGGCAAAGGCAACCTGACGAACCTCGGTGATGAAGAGATTACTCATTCCGGTCTGAGAGGTTTTGAAAGCGACCGCTATCGCGGCGGCAAGTTTTCGGTCCAGGCGCAGCGTGTCCAGGACCCGACCACGATGGACGTTGAAGGGCAGAATGTGACGACGCCAGAGGTACGCCGTCGTCGTCCTGCCCTGCCTCGCAAGGTGCTCGGCGAGATGGTCGTGATAGGTGTTCAAAAGCGCACGGCGACCGCCGTCATTACACGCATCGCACAGGAAATACACACGGGCGATCATGTAGAGCTTCAATAAGAAGGTCTGCCAAGGGGTCTGGCCCTCGGCCCCTGCTCTTGACCAACCTCGGACCGAACCGTTTCTCAGCAGAGCGCTTTCCCGGTCCTTCACAGGGAAATTGAAATTAACGCACAGGAGAATCTTATGACCAGCGTCAGATGCCCTGACTGCGGGCTACTCAACTGGACCACAGCCGAAAGCTGCAAGCGTTGCGGCGCTCTGTTCATAGAACCGGACCAGGCATTTCAGGATGAGCCGGAACAGCCGCAAGTCCACAGCCACGCGTACACACAGAGCCATGCCGCGCCGGCCCAGGTTGCACAGGGCCAGACGGCGCAGGGCTACGCGGCCACAAGTTATCAGCCAACGGGCTACACAGCGCCCGCCTATGCCCCGCAACAGAGCAGGCCGTATGGCTTTTATGCTCAGCCTCCGATGCACAAAAGCTCAGGGCTGGCTATCGCTTCGATGGTGCTGGGAATTCTGGCCCTCATCTCTTTCGGTTTGCTGGGCATGCTGGCTTTGGTCGGGCTGATACTGGGAATCGTCGCGCTCAAGAAAGCCAAGAGCCATCCGATGCACTTCGGCGGTGAAGGCTTTGCCGTCGCAGGGATAGTCACCAGTTGTCTCGCGATGATAGCTTTCGTCGGCGTGGTCGCAGCCATCGCCATTCCCAATCTGCTGGCCTCCAGAAGAGCGGCCAACGAAGGCTCTGCCATCGGTTCTCTACGCACACTCAGCTCGGCTCAAGCGACGTACCAGGCGACAGAAGGTAACGGCAACTTCGGCACGATAGAACAACTCATGAGCGCAGGCTTGATTGACCAGCAACTCGGAAGCGGGAAAAAGAACGGCTACAAATTCGTCATCAGAGTCAAACCCTACGTCAGCGGCAACGCAGCCCGCGGGTATATGCAGCCTGCAGAGTATGAAGTCGTCGCGACTCCTCTCAAATATGGAACTAACGGAACGGGCAAGCGCTCCTTTTTCGTGGACCAGACAGGAGTGGTTCGCGGCGCTGATAAAGACGGGATGGAAGCCACAGTAGAAGACCCTCCATTCGATGCTGAAAGATATTCTCGTTCAGTCAGGATGAGAGACGGCAACACGGGCCGCAGTATCGAATCTGCTCCCTGAGCTTTCGTCCACGACGAGCACACAAGCTGTTCATAAAGAAAGAGGGTTGACGCAAAGTGTCAACCCTCTTTCTTCATTCTCTTTTCCGCTGCTCTTATTTTCTCTTCCTGCTCCTCGTTATCTTTTGACGATTGCGGCCTGTCCCGAATCGCTCGCCTGTAGACGCGTGCGTCCTGTTCCCGATTTTGCGGGCGTGCTCATCATCACCTGTTGATAAAAGGCTCGGAAGTAGCCGTACATGGAGACGCAGGCAGAGAGCACGACGACCCACAGCATGGCGCGTCCCATCGTGTAGAGCAGCACCTGCCAGTCCGTGCCCGTCGTCGCGCCTTCGCCCAGGAGGTGTTGCACGGCTGTGCGCAGTTGCGGGACGGTCCAGAACTCAATCGCCGGAAAAGGACGACCGAAGTTTGAGACGGGGGGTTTACCCGCAAAGCTCGATGCGATAAGGAGCGCGACCGTCACGACCTGGACCAGCATCTTGAACTTGCCCATCCGCGAGGCTGAAATCACCACGCCTTCGGTCGCCGCCACCGAACGCAGCCCCGAAACGGCAAACTCTCTACCGATAATGATGACTACGGCCCAGGCGGGCGCGAGTTGATTTTCAACCAGAGAGATGAGCGCCGCCGAGATCAAGAGCTTGTCCGCAATCGGGTCCAGCAGCTTGCCGAGCGAAGAGACCTGGTTGCGTCTACGGGCAATCTTTCCATCAAGATAATCTGTCAGCGAGGCCGCCAGGAAGATTGCCACGCCGAGGATGTGGCGCGGCACGCCGAACCAGTTCTCTGAAAAAGGCGTCAGGAGGACTACCACGAGCAGCGGCACGATAAAGATACGCGAGAGCGTTAATGTGTTTGGAAGGTTCACTTCCAGGCTTCCTCTCCTTGTCGGCCAGACTCGCGGCCCGCCGATCTCTGTTTTGACACATTATTGTTCTTTGCCAACGCAGTGTAGGACTCGCTCGCAAAGAGTGTCAAGATATGTAGCTCTGACGTGTGAGATGAAACGAAGGCGGGCCGCTCTCTGCTCAGGCTAATCCTCAAACTGGTCCACACACTTCAAGAAGGATATGGCCCGTCTCTTGAAGCCATTTTGGAAAGCGAACGGTGGCGCAGAATCACCCTGCACGGGACTGTCAGGAACTGGTTCCCTGTATGGACTCGTTTTTGGCAACGAGGCGGTTGAGAGTATCCGGCACAAGACGCTCTGCGAAGCCTGCGATAAAAGACCAGATGACCAGCAAAGCGTAGCTGATTCCGTTCTCGGGATACGTGCCTTTCAAAAAACCTGTCAGCGAAATGTCGTCAACTTTTTTACATGGAGTCTGTGAGGCTGATTCATTTGTCGTCGTCGAGCCTGCTTTCTCAGTGCCCTGTACGGGAGTCGCGGCAGCGTCGGGAGTCGGAGCGGGGGTGGCGGCTTCGCTTGAGACGCCGTAGTTGCAGGGCGTCACAATCACCGGAAAGATAGTTCCTTTCAAGATGCCCGAGGCGAATAGAACAAAGAGCAGCGTGGCGAAAATCCCTCCGTACAAAGGTGACAGCGAGATGCCTTTCCAGCCGTGCGCGAGGGTCGCCACGTTATACAGAGGATCGCCCTCGCTCGGCGCGCTCTGGATGCGTTGGAGCATACTGACGCAACCGCCGATGATTCCTGCAAAGATAACGATGGCGACCAGCGAGCGAGGAGTCTTACCAACGCCGTAGCCTAGCAGGATGAGACCCAGAATCAGTCCGATCATGATAAAGGTTATATTCCTGGCGCGGCGTGTCAGCTCGTCGCGTAATCCTTCGCGGTAGGGCAGCAGCGCGTAATATAAGTAGAACTGCTTGAGCAGGTATCTGATGTCCGACCGCAAGGTTTCCACCGTCAGAGTCGGCGCGTCCGGAGGCGAAGCAATCGGGTCTTCCTCAAGCAGTATCCTGGCGGGCGGCGGTATCAGGTCCGGCGGCTTGGAAGCGATATAAGCATCGTAATCTCTTGGACCAGCAATGCTTCGATACTTGCTGCGCATGTCGTATGCCTTGCGGACCAAATCCTTGACGGGCATGATGTCCAGCAACGCCAGATCGAATTGATAAACATCGTTCCAGGTGAGTTCGCCCGCCTGTTCCTCCGGGTGCCAGCGCTTATGATTGAGTTCTCTCATACGCGCCTTGAAATCTTCGTCCTCGATTCCCGGTTCGAGGGCACGATATTCGCCGTACAGCCCATCGAAATAGACCTTCGCATACTCCGGCACTTTTCTCTGCGCCACATGTTCAAAGAAAGCATGGTTATCTTTATCCATTCGAGTCTCCTGAATATCGAGTTCGTGAGAATCCAGATACCTTGATGACAATAGAGCTATCAGCTAAACGAGTTGTTTAGATGGACCACTGCCGTTGGATTGAACGGCCCGCCACAGGCAATGGCAATCAACGAAAGCTTGAGGTTAACGAGCGAGAACGCGTTATTGCGGGCCGAACGCGCGCCATTATACACGCCCTTTTATCGGAAACAAGATTTAATCGCACCTGGCGGGTCAATTTCAGACCTCGCCCGGCCTTCGCCGTGTTGATATGCCCGGGGCTGCTCGCCCGCTTCATCATCCTTTAATTGTTATGCCGGTTTGAGCTAGAACATTTCATGTGGCTGACGGCTGATAGAAATAGCATGGAGTTGTTTTTTCAAACTAGCCCGCCACCTGCTCTCCACTCAACTTGCCCCTCCTCCCGCGCTCGGTTACAATTAGCGTTTCTGCGCCCCGGCAAACTTTCATCTATGTGGGTGCAGCCAGATTTAAGCACATGGCAATAGACCGAATTACAGTGCGCGGAGCGCGCCAGCATAATCTCAAGAACATCAACATAGAGATTCCGCGTGACCGCCTGACCGTCATCACAGGTCTTTCCGGCTCAGGCAAATCCTCGCTCGCTTTCGACACTATTTATGCCGAAGGCCAGCGGCGCTATGTCGAATCGCTCTCGGCCTACGCGCGACAGTTTCTGGACCAACTCGAAAAGCCCGACGTGGATTCCGTTGACGGTCTCTCGCCCGCCATCTCCATCGAGCAGAAGACCGTTTCGCGCAGCCCCCGCTCGACCGTCGGCACGGTGACGGAAGTTTACGATTATCTGCGCCTGCTCTTTTCTTCCATCGGACAGCCGCACTGCCATATCTGCGGCGCGCCGATTACGCGTCAGAGCGTCGAGCAAATCGTCCAGAACGTGCTGGCGCTGCCCGAAGGCGAGCGCGTCATGATCCTCGCGCCGATTGTGCGCGGGCGCAAAGGCGAGTTCAGGAAGGAGCTTGAGAAGCTGGCTAAGGAGGGTTTCCTGCGCGCGCGTATTGACGGCGAGCTGCTCTCGCTCGACGAAGAGATCAGGCTGGACAAGCGGCGCAACCACACTATCGAAGCGGTCGTTGACCGCCTGCTCATCAAGCCTGGTATTACAGAGCGTCTTTCGGAATCCGTCCGCACGGCCCTGAAGCTGACGGGCGGCGCTGTGCTGGTCGCCGTAGTAGATGGCGACGAGAAGCTCTACTCCGAGCGCATGGCCTGCGTCAACTGCGGCATCAACGTTCCGCCGCTTGAGCCGCGCTCCTTCTCTTTCAATTCCGCTTACGGCGCGTGCAAACGCTGTCACGGCCTCGGCCAGATACTCGAAGTTGACCCGGCGAAGATTATTCCCGATGCCAATCTGCCCGCGGACAAACAGGAATTTATGGGCCAGGTTGATAAGCAGGGGTCTGCTTACCTGCGCGCGGCGCTGCTCGCCATCGTCAGGCAGTTTGCAGGCGACCCGCAAAAGCCTTTCGCGGAGCTTTCGCCCGAGGCGCAGCAGGCATTCTTCTATGGCTTCGATGCTCCTCTGACTTTCAAGCAGGGCGCATACACTTACCAGAGCGACTGGAAGGGCGCGGTCCGTCATCTGCGCGAGCGTATGCACGAAGCGCCTTCCGAAAAGGTCAGGCTCGCGCTCGAAGAGCTGGTCTCTCCCATCATCTGCCCTGACTGCCAGGGCCAACGCCTGCAACCGGAATCGCTCGCCGTGCGTCTCGGCGGCAGAGGCATCGCGGAATACACCGCGCTCCCGATTGAAGAGGCCGTCGAAGCCTTTGAAGCGATTCGGCTCAACGAGCGCGAAGAGCAGATCGCGGGGCTGGTCCTGCGTGAAGTCAAAGCTCGCATGCGTTTTCTGAACACGGTCGGGCTGGGCTATCTGACGCTCAACCGCGCCTCTGCCACGCTCTCTGGCGGCGAGGGCCAGCGCATACGCCTCGCCACGCAGATCGGCTCGCAGCTTCGCGGCGTGCTCTACGTTCTGGACGAGCCTTCCATCGGTCTCCACCCGCGCGACAATCAAAAGCTGCTCGAAACGCTCTGCGCATTGCGCGATCTGGGCAACACGGTGCTTGTCGTCGAGCATGATGAAGAGACTATCCGCCGCGCTGATTACGTCGTTGATCTTGGCCCAGGCGCTGGCGCGCACGGCGGCGAAGTCGTCGCCGCAGGCACGCCCGAAGAGGTCGCCTGCAATCCTCAATCTGTGACGGGACTCTACATCTGCGGGGCGAGAGAGATCAGCGTACCCGCCGAGCGACGCTCGCCCAATGGCAAGGCCATCGTCATACAGGGCGCGCAGGCCAACAACCTCAAGGATATTGATGTCACGTTTCCGCTCGGACTGTTGACGGTCGTGACCGGCGTTTCAGGCTCAGGCAAATCCACGCTCGTTGACGACATACTCTATCGCGCGATGGCTCGTTATCTCTACGGCTCTTTGACAGAGCCTGGCGCTTACAAGTCAATCGAAGGTCTCGAACACATTGACAAAGTCATCGAGATAGACCAATCGCCGATTGGACGCACGCCGCGCTCGAACCCCGCGACCTACACCGGACTCTTTACGCCCATCCGCGAGCTTTACAGCATGCTCCCCGAATCCAGAGAGCGCGGCTACAAACCCGGTCGCTTCTCCTTCAACGTCAAGGGCGGGCGCTGCGAAGCCTGCGAGGGCGACGGCATGAAGCGCATCGAGATGAACTTTCTGCCGGACGTCTACGTCCTCTGCGATGTCTGTCGCGGCGCGCGCTACAACCGCGAAACGCTCTCGGTCAAGTACAAGGGCAAGTCCATCGCGGAGCTGCTCGACACGACCGTCGAAGAAGCTCTGCCGCTGCTGGAGAATATTCCGCAGATAAAGCCCAAGCTTCAAACGCTGCTCGACGTGGGTCTCGGCTATATCAAACTGGGCCAGCCCGCGACGACCCTTTCGGGCGGCGAAGCGCAGCGCATCAAGCTCGCCAAAGAACTCTCCAAGCGCGCCACAGGGCGCACCATCTATATTCTTGACGAGCCGACCACGGGGCTGCACTTCGCGGACGTACACAAGCTCCTGGATGTGCTTCAACGTCTGGTTTCATTAGGCAACACCGTCATCGTCATCGAACACAACCTCGATGTCATCAAGAGCGCGGACTATCTGATAGACCTCGGTCCGGAAGGCGGCACCCACGGCGGTCGCCTCGTCGCCTCCGGCACCCCCGAAGAGGTCTCGCGCGCGCGCCGCTCGCACACGGGCCACGCGCTCCGCCCGCTGCTCAACGGGCACGTCCCACATCAACAACAGCAGAACGGCGCGGCCACCACACGCCGCACGCGCAAAAAGAGTGCGTGATATACTGCTCAAGCGCAGCTCTGAAAGAGTTTAACTTCAAACAGGAAATGCTCTCATCGTGTCAATCTACGAAGATGACTTGCGACCGCTCGGACTGGACCAGGTGAGCACCTACCCGCTGGCGAGCCGTCCGAGCAAGGTGACGCTCGCAGACTTTGCGCGCCCCTTCGAGGCTGACTCCTCGCTGCGGGAATTCCTGCGCCGCCTTCCAAATATTCTTGCCGTCCAATCGCTACGCGAAGTGGCTGCGCAGATAAGACGCGCTCAGAGCTTAGGCAAACCCGTTATCTGGGGCATCGGCGGGCACGTCATCAAGACCGGGCTGTCGCCCCTCTTGATTGACCTGATGCGGCGCGGCTTGGTCAACGCGATTGCCGCGAACGGCTCAGTGCTGGTCCACGATGCGGAGATTGCCCTGGTCGGCTCGACCTCTGAGGATGTGGATGCGACGCTGGGAGCGGGCGCGTTCGGGGCGGCTGAGGAGACCGGCAGGCTTTTGAATGAAGCCGCGCGCGCGGGCGCGAGCGACCGCTTGGGACTTGGCGAAGCGATGGGCCGCGCGCTCATAGGGCTTGACCCGCCGCACAGGGATTACTCGCTGCTCTGCGCGGCCTACGCTGCGCGCGTGCCCTTCACGGCGCACGTGGCTATCGGCGCAGACATCGCGCATTTTCATCCGGGCGCGGACGGCGCGGCGCTCGGCGCGACGACGCACACGGATTTTCGGCTGCTCGCGGAACTGGTCCGGCGGATGGACGGCGGCGGCGTCTATCTCAACATAGGCTCGGCTGTCATGCTGCCCGAAATCTTTCTCAAGGCGCTCACGCTGGTGCGCAACCTGGGCCACCCGCTCTCGGATTTCACGACCGCCAACTTCGACTTCATCCAATCTTATCGCCCGCTGACAAACGTCGTCCGTCGCCCGACAGCAGACGGCGCGGGACGCGGCTACGCCATCACGGGCCATCACGAACTGATGATTCCACTGCTTGCCGCGCACCTGCTCTGCGAAGAATAGCCGAAGAAACAGAAAAAGCAGGCGATGAATGATGCATCTCGAACTAAGAGTTTTGTTTCCTCTTCGTCATCTCGTTGACTGTCTCAGCGAGAGAGGCTATTGGCCTGTCGCCATGAGGCGAAGGCGCTCAAGGGTTCAAGGGCGGCATCCGTCTCGAATACTTCGTCTCTGGTCCAGACCGGCTTGTCCACCAGCGCGAAGATGTGGCGCGGGTCATCGCCGAACCCCAGATGCCATTGCGGCTTGAGCTGCCGGACATTGAGGCCCGCCACCTCGCAGAGCGCGCGAAAATCTTCCGCATCATTGAGCGTGTGAATATGCGCGGGCGTGTGGCTTTCAACGGGCATGGTCATGATCAGCTTGCCGCCGGGCCTGAGCACGCGCGCAATCTCCTTGACGACCTGCTCAGGCTCAGGCATGTGCTCGATGACTTCGGAAGCGATGACCAGGTCGAGCGAGGCGTTCTCATAAGGCAGGTTGGCGATGTCTCCCGTGCTCACTTCGGCCCTTCCCGCCAGCCCCTTGTGCGCCGCCAGCCGAAGCGCATAGCTGACCGCGTTCGGGCTGATGTCCAGTCCAAATCCCTTCCAGTTTTTTTTCGTTGCCAGCACCTCGCAGAGAATCACGCCCGAGCCGCATCCCAAATCCGCAAAGGCTCGCCGCTCGTCCGGCATCTCGCTGACAGCCTCCCTGATATATTTCAGACGTGCCACAGCCGACGGCTGCAAAGCGAAGGTGAAATGCGTCACCACAGGATAAAAGAGCTGCTCGTAAATACTGGTCCGCGCTTCTTCAAAAGGAAGATGGTCCGTCTCTTCGAGCTTGATGTTGATGTACTGGCGCAGGAGGCCCGCCACCTGGCGCGGCGACATGCGCGAGACGGCGAAGAGGTCCGCGATTAATTTGTCTGCCCTCTCCCAGGCGGACGCCGTGTCCGCGTTGAAGAGTCTGCCGACGACTGGACCAATCCCTGCAAAGGCCGCCAGGCAACAGCGTTCCCACAGCGGCGCGTATTCGGCGTTGGCTTCGACCAGCGCCAGGCAATGTTTATATGCTCCGAGTCTTGTCTTGCGAAATAGAGTTGCTTCCCAGGCCATGTCTTTCCCTCTTCCCAATCGAGTATTCAAGCTGCGACCAGTAAGCGCTCAAGAGACAGCATGCGCACGGGCCGCGACTCTTTGAACTGCAAGCCTCATACCGCCTGCTTTCGAGAGACTGGCAGCCTCACGCTGGCGTGCTTGATTGAGCTGGAAAGGTCCGCGCTTGAGAGCTTTAAGATACTCGGGGGCAAGAGGCGCGCGGCCTGCGTGCCCGGATGCCGAAAAGGGACTGTCGTAATTTCTTTGCCACTCATGGAGTGCTTTGCCTGACAATTCAAAATGGCTACGAGATATTGGTTGGCGGCTTTCGTCCGGGTTCAAAATATGGTCGGCCTATCTATTGTCGGGCAAAGCACCCTCCCTGCAAGATAAATTTGACACCCGCACGGACCTACATTTATACTCTCGTCTGGAAATGAAAATGGTTTTCATTTTCACACGCTCTTCTATTTATAAACTTCAAGGCCGCTTCTGTTCAGTCTCCAAAAGGCAAAAGCAGAGAGCCTGGTGCGGATGAGCTTTTAAGGTTAAAGCACGTCTCTCGCGGACGGACAAACGGCATGCTGGCTGAAGCTAAGTTTTATTCCAGACCCGCCAGCCTCAAAATTTTTCATTGACAGGCAAAGTACATGGCTGACAAACGTTCCTCAAAACTAAACGCTTCTCTTTATAGCTTACTGCTAGTCATCATCTCTCTGATTTTCCAGACGCACATCTTCGCGCAGACGGAGCTGACCTCAGGTCTTCGCGGCAGCGTGAGGGCCAACAATACTGCGGAAGTTATTCCCGAAGCGCGCATCTTGTTAAAGAGCGCGACGTTGCGCGTGCGGCGTGAAGCGCAGACTGACGAAGAGGGAAGGTTTGCCCTTTCGGGTCTGCTGCCCGCCTCGGATTATGAAATCACTGTCAGCGCGGAGGGCTTTCAAGATTCCGTGATTGGTCCAATCACGCTCGTCTCAAGCCAGTCGGCCTCGCTCGACATACCTCTTGAAATCAAAGCTATCAAAGAGGTAGTGACTATCACGGATGCGGCCTCACCCGTCGTCAACAACGCGCCGGAGATGAGCCAGGTGGTCAACGCGAGACAGATTGCGGAGTTGCCATCAAATGGCCGCAGCCTGAATCGCTTCGCCCTGCTCGACCCGCATGTGCGCAACACGGGCGGCCTCGGCGCGGACGGCTCTACCTCAGCGCGTCTTTCCATTAACGCCAGCTCTTACAGACAGACCTTCTATAAGCTCGACGGCAACAGCAATTATGATTTTGTCTACGCCAACGCGCCGCAGCAGCAAGTCTCTTTGTCTTCCGTGCAGGAATTTAAAATCTTAACTAATCAATATTCAGCCGAGCACGGAGGCTCGAGCGCGGGCATTATCAGCACGGTGACGAGGGCCGGGACGCAGGACTTTCACGGCGAGAGCTTTTTGATGCTGCGTCCGAGCCGTTTGCAGGCTGCGCCGCCCGTCTCTATCTTTCGCGTCCCGAATGAACTGGTCCAATTTGGCGGTTCGCTCGGCGGGCCTTTATGGTCCGAGCGCGCTACCTTCTTTCTCAATTACGAGCAGACACGGCAGAATCGCGGCGCGTTTATTCAAAAACCGGAGCCGCTCATGTACGCGGGCCATTTCCGCGACTATCTCGGTCTGGCGCGTATAGACTATAACTTCAAGGAGACTCACTCGCTCTCTTTCAGGCTCAACGGCAATCGCAACTCAAACGACAATCCGAACGACCGCGTGAGCGGCCTCTTGCAGCCAAGCGCGGCACAGCTCAGCAAGACGCAGGCCGCCGGAGGCCAGTTGACGGACCGCTTCGTGTGGGGCGGAGTCGTCAACGAGCTGCGGGCTTCTTACGTCAACTCGATTCCGTCCGCGTCGAGCGCCATCACGCCGCAGGTCTCCATCCTTCGTCCGAACTACAGCACAGAGGGCGGCTCTGCATATTCATGGGCGCGCACAGAGAGCTGGCAGGTCGCGGACCAGTTGGCATTCCAGATGGGGCGTCACGATCTGAAACTCGGCGGCGATTACACGCGCCAGCATGTCAGCGACTTTAGCTTCAATGCCTTTGGCGAATACCGCTTTGCTTCCGGCCCACCCGTGCCGAATCAAAAACCTCTCGATTTCACACAGCGGTTCGGCACAGGCTTTATCCGTTACGGGCAGACGCTCGGCTCCGTCTTCGTACAGGATAACTGGCGGCTGACCGAGCGTCTGACGGCCAACCTGGGGCTTCGTTATGATTACCAGTCGAGCACGGATGATCGCAACAACTTTGCGCCGCGTCTTGGCTTCGCATGGGATGTGACGGGCGACGGCAGGACGACTCTACGCGGCGGCGCAGGGATTTTTTATGACCAGTATTATATGTATATCACGCGCCGCTTTCTGCTCGAAGGCATTGACGCGAAAGTGAGGACTTACAGATTTGCTTACGGGACGACGCAGACGCCGGGCGCGCCCATCTTCCCCAACTCGCTCGACCATCCGCCGGCTGGAGCGACAGAGGCCATACGCGATTATGTGTACCTCCCCGCCGAAAAATTGCTCAACCCTTACAGCGCTCAATTCTCTCTGGGCATCCAGCGCACGCTCTTCGATGACTGGACCTTGATGGCCGACGTGATTCACTCGCGCACACTAAAACAGCAGCGCGTCAAAGACATCAACGCCCCGGCTCCATTCATACGCAACGCGCCCGGGCAGATGCTTCCCTCCGCTGCTGCCGACAGGACGCGGCCCTTCGGGACGAGCTATCAGGGCGTGAGCGTCAGGAAAGTGGCCGTCATCGAAAACACTGCCGCGAGCAATTACGATGCGCTCGACCTCGGACTCTTAAAGCGTTTCTCCAGACGCTACCAGCTCGAAGCGCACTACGTTTATTCGTCCGCGCTCAACGATGCAATGTTCTTCGGCGAAGCGGACACGGGCATCCCGAATCTCTTCGGCGTCAACGAGCGGCTTGATCGCGGGCCGAGCGATTTTCATCAGCGTCATCGTTTCGTCGCCAACGGCCTCTTCGAGCTTCCCTTTCAAACGCAGCTCTCCCTGATTGCGACGCTCGCTTCGGGGCTGCCCGTCAACGCGGTTACGGGCGAGGATAACAACGGCGACGGCTACAGGACCGACAGACCCGTGGGATTCGGGCGCAACTCTTTCCGCACACCTATGCAGGCGACCTTCGATACTTCGCTCACCAAGCGATTCAGCCTGCGTGAAGGCGTGCGGCTGGAGCTGCGGGCCGAAGCCTTCAATCTCTTTAATAGGACCAACTTCATCAAGCTCAATAATATTTACGGCAACGGGGCCGCGCCGCTTGAGAGTTTCCTGACGCCGCTCGCGGGCATACAGAATTCGGACCCTGGCCGCCAGTTTCAGTTCGGCGCGCGCCTCATTTTCTGAGCATGAAGACTCGGCTCAACTCTCCGCAGCGAGCATCGGTCCAAAGGCTCGATGCGACTTCTGCATTACACTCGGCGCGCCCCTCTAAGTTATAATCCGCCAGTTCGTTTTAATCACAACGGCATTCAAAGCAGGGGCTACGACTTTAAGTTGCCGTGAGGACAAGAGGTGTAAACCTAGAATGGATACAGAGAGATTGGAACACTTCCGCACTATCCTGCGGCAACAACTGCGCCAGCATACTGCAAATGTTCGTGAAGACCAGGCGGCTGCGTTGGAGGGCGTTGACGACGGCGTCAAAGACAGCGTTGATATGTCGCTGCTGGACCATAACAGAGAGTTGGCGCTGCGCCTCGGCGAGCGTGAATCGCAGATGGTCGCGGATATAGACCAGGCGCTGATGCGGATTGAAGAAGGCTCTTACGGCCAGTGTGCGCGCTGCGGCAAGCCCATAGACGAGCGCCGCCTGGAAGCCCTCCCGACCGCGCGTTACGATGCGGCCTGCCAGACGGAGATTGAATCCGAAGCGGGCATGGAAGATTCTCCGACGCTCTAAAAGCAATAACGAGTGAAGCGGCAGGTGACGGGAGATGAAACGCTTTCATCTCCCGTCACCTGTCACTGTTTACCTGTCACTCGCTTTTATGCCTTCGGGTGCGTCTTATCGTAAATCTCGATCAGTTTTTCCATCGAGACGTGTGTGTAGATTTGAGTGGTCGAAAGACGCGCGTGGCCGAGCAGTTCCTGTATATCGCGCAGGTCCGCGCCGCTATCCAGTAGGTGCGTGGCGAAGGAGTGGCGCAAAGAGTGCGGGCTGATGTTGTGTATACCCGCGCACTGTTCTATGTACTTGTCCACCA
>DASWMI010000003.1:0-26944 GCA_036399835.1 Pyrinomonadaceae bacterium
CAGCCGCTCAGGACGCCGCTGTGAAGGTCAGGGAGAAGATGGGAGCGGATTCGGTCAAGGTCAGCCGGATGGAGATTCATCAGGATGAATTCGAGATTGTCGTGCAAGACCCTCAGAAGCCGAAAAATTTTGACAAGTACACTTACAAGGGCGGCGCTGTGACTGGTCCAGAGCCGGTGGAAGCGATGGTCCTGGGCGATAAGGAGCTGACGGCTGACAAGATGCCTCTATTTGCTCTCAGCGAAGTGAATCTGGGGGCGATGCCCGAAGTCTGCCGCAAGGCTGTTGAGCGCGCGCAGATTGAAGACGGCAAGTGTGATTTAATCTCGATTGATTGGGAAGCGGCCTCCAACACGCGTAATAAAGAGGAACAGAAGAAGATAGAAGAGAGCAGGAAAAACCTGAACCCGATGGAGAGGATTAGAAGCTCTGTGGGCGACCTGGCGGTGACCTGGCGCATCTGGGTCAAAGGGCCGCGGATGACGAAATACTTCTGGGCCGATGCGAAGGGCAACCTGGCCGAAGGCTCAGGCAAGTAAGCAAACGGCGCGCAGGCGTCTGACAAAACCAGGAAGGGCTGTCTCAAAGTTTAATCATTGGACCAGAGGAAGGTAGACATATTTAATGAGTACACCTCTCAACATGCACGCGGCGCGCACGGCTCTCAACCGCGACCCGGAATTGAGGGAATGGGCCGAGCAATGGTTAAAGGAGAAAGAGCGCGCCGCTCAGCCTGAGATGACAGACGAAGAGTTTGAGAAACACTGGCCTTACGTTCGACCGGAGAGGATGCACGAAGGCGCTCTTGAAGCGGTCGCCGCATACATGCAACGCAACGAGCAGCATTAGCAGGCGAATCGTTGCGTCAATGAATCACGCACGCGGCAAGCTCTCTGCGTGTCATCTTCCACGCGGAGATTTCAGGCCGGACCTGCGTTCGATGTACAGATTTTCGTATACGTTTACGCAATGCTGTCAGGCTTTGTAAATTAAGGTAAAAATTATTAGGCGTTTGTAAATAAACTGGTCCATCGCCAACATCCTGGCAATCTTATCGTGTAGAATCCCGCCGTCACAGACCTCGAAAGAGGTGGCTCATCATTTGTAGCTCTTCTGTAAAGATGCGCCTCAACTGTTTGCGAACCATTCCCTTTGGCATCTGGAGGAAACCATGAGACGAAACGGCATCGCCTACCTCTTCAAAAAAATGTCTGTCTGTCCGGCCCCTGACGGCGAGGCTCGGCGCTGGACCAACTTCGGGCCGGTCGGCGCGAAAAGCATTCCGGCGCTCTTCCTTCTACTCTGGCTGACGAGTGTCGCTTTCGGGCAGGCCCCGGCTGCATATGAAGCACCATCGCGCTTGACACTCAGGTCCAGCGTGCTCGGCGAGGAACGAACGATCCTTGTGCGCACCCCTCCGGGCTACGAGCGCGGCGGCCAGCGTTACCCTGTCCTCTACATGACGGATGGCGATGCGCACATACTCCACACGAGCGGCACAATCGGCTTTCTCGCGCTCAACAACCGCATGCCCGAGATGATTCTGGTCGGCATCACGAACACGGACCGCACGCGCGACCTGACGCCGACCAACGTCGCGCAGCTTCCGGGCAATCCTAACGTGCGTTTCCCGACGAGCGGCGGCGCAGACAAGTTTCTGAAGTTTATCGAGACGGAGTTGATACCGCAGATCGAATCGAAGTATAGAGTCCAGCCGTTTCGCGCGCTGGCGGGCCATTCGCTCGGCGGACTCTTCGCCGTCCACACGATGCTCTCGCGCCCCGAATTGTTCAACGCCTATATCGCCGTCAGCCCTTCGCTTCAATGGGACAACTTCGTCTTGATTGACCGCGCCCGAGAGTTCTTTAAGAACCGCAAGGACTACAACCGGACGCTCTACACGGCGCTCGGCAACGAGCCGGGCGACATTGGCGATGCCTTCAAGCTCTTCCGCGAAGTGCTACAGCAGCAGCAGACGCGAGGCTTCGTCTGGGAGGCCGTGCAGATGGAGGACGAGGACCACGGCTCTGTCGTGCTCCGCAGCCACTACGCCGGCTTGCGCAAAATCTTTGACGGATGGCGGTACCCGCGCGACCCTAACACGGGCGCGCTCGTCGGCGACTTCAAGACCATAGAGGAGCACTACCGAAAGCTCTCCGAGCGTATGGGCTTTCAGCTTAACCCGCCCGAGCAGCTCGTCAATCAGATAGGCTACCAACTGATGGGCGCTGCGAAGATGGAGGAGGCCATCGCCGCCTTCAAGTCGAATGTTGAGAGATACCCGAACTCGGCCAACGTCTACGATAGCCTCGCGGAGGCTTACGAGCGGAGCGGGAAGCTGGACCTCGCGCGCCCGAACTACGAAAGGGCGGTCGCGGTCGGCAAACAGAACAAAGACCCTAACCTGCAAATCTTCCAGACGAACTTGGACCGCGTGGCCGGACTGCTGAGCAAGGGCACGCAGGCTGAAAAGAAATAAACGGATGTGAGGCGGAAGGTCCGGCGTAAACTATAAAGAGTTCAAGCCGCCCGCGCGAGGGCATGTTGACATCTCTGCCCGCACACTCATATCTTCGCTTCCGGTATCTTTACTTGAAGAATTACGAGGAGACACGAATGAAGATTTCCCTGAAACGTTTCTACGCTCCGGCCTGTGTCCTGCTGCTCACCGTCCTGTGCGCGTCCTTACAGGCCACAGCGCAGACGCCTTCTGTGCGTCTGCCGCGTCCAAGCCAGAAGGCCAGCGTCATGCAGACCATAGGCGTCACGGATATTACGATTACCTACAGCCGCCCCGGCGTGAAGGGACGGAGAATCTGGGGCGACGCTCCGGCGGCAGCCACCGCCAAAGGCGCTGCGACGCTAGATGATTCGAGCACGCGTCTTAAAGATGCTCCTATCGTGCCTTACGGCCACGTCTGGCGCACGGGCGCTAACGAAGCGACCACCTTCGCCGTCACAGACGACGTGCTGATTAACGGCCAGAAGCTTCCCGCAGGGACTTACAGCCTGCACACTATTCCAGGCAGGGATGAGTGGACCATTATCTTTAACAGCGTGGCGGACCAGTGGGGCAGCTTTAACTACGACGAGAAGAAGGACACGCTGCGCGTCAAGGCTAAGCCGCAGACCGTCGCTGAGAATCAGGAGTGGCTGCTTTACAGTATCCCATCTGTCACACCGAACTCTGCGCAAGTCGTCATTCGCTGGGAGAAGGTGGCCGTCCCCTTCACGGTTGAAGTGCCGGACGTGGAAGCTCTCATGCGCTCCAAGATTGAAGCGGCTGTCGCCGCCAACCCGACGGACTGGCGTATACCCTTACAGGTCGCCAACCAGTATGCCGGTGAAGACAAGTGGGACGAAGCGCTGCTCTGGGCGGATCGTTCGATCAAGGTCAAGGAGACTTTCCAGAACCTTGCGACGAGGGCGCAGATATTGTTTGGCGCGGGCCGCAAAGACGAAGCCTTGACGGTCGCAGACCAGGCCATACAGCGCGGCAAAGCCGACAAGGTGGACACCAGCCGTTTTGAAAAACGTGTCGCGGGCTGGAAGACAGGGAAGATGTAAAGCGCGCTCAGGACGGCTCACAGACCGGACCGCTGAATAGTCACCTTCCCGTATTCAAGGCCGGAGTGTCCAGCACATCATGCCGCGTGATGATGCCAGTAATGCGCCCGTACTCTTCAACCAGCACGGCTGGACTCTCTTGCAGTTTGCGCGTCACCTCTGTCGAGCTAACGTCCACGTCCACGATGGGAAAACCCTGTTCCATCACTGCGCTGACGGGCGACTCCAACAATTCGCGGTTCGCCAGGACTTTCGCCAGGATGCGGTTTTCGCGGACCGAGCCGACCGAGCGCCCATCCTCCAGCACCGGAATCTGCGTGATGCCAAGCTCGCTCATTTTAGCGAGCAGATCGCTGACGCGCTCATCCGGCGTCGCAGTGACCAGCGACTCCGGCGCGCGCGCTCCCTTGGTCCCGCTAATCAGGCCAGCCGTAATCTTTTGCGGTGCGAGCAATCGCTTCTCCTTCATCCACTCGTCCGAATGATGTTTGGATAAATAGTGCTCGCCCGTATCGCAGACGATAAAGACGACGATGGCATTTTCATCCAGATTGCGTGCCACTCGTAGCGCCGCCGCCAGATTCGTTCCGCTTGAGCCGCCGCAAAAGATTCCCTCCATGCGCCCCAGTTGCCTCGAAAGCTCGAACGATTCGCGGTCTGTAATGTTGATAACCTCGTCAACGTACCTGATGTGGACATTCTCAGGTATCGTCTGCTGCCCGATGCCCTCGACCAGATAGGGCGTCGCTTCAACGAGCTTTCCAGTCTCTTTGTAAGTCTTAAAAACAGAGCCGTAGGGGTCTGCGCCGATGATCTTGATGTTTGGATTCTTCTCTTTGAGAAAACGCCCCGTCCCTGAGATAGTCCCGCCCGTTCCCAATCCTGCGACGAAATGAGTGATCCGCCCTTCGGTCTGCGCCCACAGCTCTGGTCCAGTGGTCCTGTAATGCGCCTCCGGGTTGGCCGGGTGAGAATACTGGTCCGGGTAGAATGAGTTGGGCGTTTCGGCTGCTATGCGCTGTGCCGTCTCTACATAGTGGTCCGGCGTTCCGGGTTTGGCGGAGGCGGGCGTGACGATGACATCGGCTCCGAGCGCCTTGAGATAGCGGACCTTTTCGACGGAGGATTTGTCCGTCATGACAAAGATGCAGCGATAACCTTTGACGGCAGCGGCCAGAGCCAGGCCAATCCCTGTATTCCCCGATGTGGCCTCGACGATAGTTCCGCCAGCCTTGAGCGTGCCGTCGCGCTCCGCCGCCTCAATCATGGCGAGGCCAATCCGGTCCTTCACAGAGTAGCCCGGATTCAGATTCTCCATCTTGGCGAAGACCGCCGCCTTGATGCCTTGCGTGAGCCTGTTAAGTTTGACCAACGGTGTATGACCAATAAGGCCGAGAACGTTTTCATGAAATTCCATAAAGTTCTTCCTGTCTGAAAATCGAAAGTTTGAAGCTCGTGTCCAGCAAGTTTACCAAAATCTTCTTGAGAGTTAAGCTAATTTGCGCGGCTGGTAGATAAACTCAAACTAAATCTGATCCAACTATTAATTTTATAGTTGACACCAGAGGTGGACTTCGTTATCATCCCCAAACTATTAAGGATTTAATAGTTGAGATGGAGGCATTGATTCTTGGCGAGAAAGCGATCAAAGACGTTGACGGAGGCAGAGCTTCGGTTGATGGATGTGTTGTGGGAGAAGGGCGCGGCGACGGTGGGCGATGTGGTCGAGGGATTGCCCAAGGGGTCATCGCTGGCCTATAGCACGGTCCTGACGACCTTGAGGATTTTGGAGCAGAAGGGCTACGTCCGGCATAGCAAAGAGGGCCGCGCCTTCGTCTACCATCCGTTGATAGACCGCGGCGAAGCCCGTCGTAATATTTTGCAACACGTCGTCAATCTCTTCTTCGACAACTCGCCGGAGCTGCTGCTGCTGAACGTGCTCAAGGCAGAGAAGATTGATGCCACCGAGTTGAAGCGGCTGAAGAAAATGATTGAAGAAAGCGAGCGGTAAAGGGCCATGACCGTTTTGTTTGGGCTGAGCGATTCAGCATTGCGCATACTGGTTGAAGCTTTGCTGAATAACATCTGGCAAGGCGCAGTGCTGGCAGCTCTTATCTGGCTGCTGCTGCGGCTCTTCAGGCATTCCAACGCGGCGACGCGATATAGCATCTGGTTTGCGACCCTGCTCGCCATTATCAGTTTGCCTTTTCTCAACGCGCTCACTTCACCCAGAATAACCGTCAGAGAAAATTCCCCGGCATCATCTCCGAGTGGTCCACTTCAGTTTTCCACATCAACATCGCTGACCCCGCGGGAGACTCCCGCGCTGCGGTCCGTAATTTCTACCGACACGAAGAAGCACACGAGCAGGCTTGAGAGCAGCCGGACGGAAGCCTTTACCTCTTTAAGCGAGCAGGGGGTCAGTAACGGCAGCAGCGGCCTTGTGATGCCCGCGGAAGCTCAGCCTGCGCGTGAGAGTTTTAGCATACGTTTAAGGGGCGAGCGATGGCCGCAGCTCTTTTTAATGCTCTGGATGCTCGGAGTCGTGGCATTGATTTTAAGAATTATTCGGAGCTACCTGTCGTTACAAAGACTCAAGCGAACGTCTCTCCCTCTGTCCGAAAATTATCAACAGCGTTTGAGCCATTGGCTAAAGATTTGTCGGATTGGACGGACCTTGAGCCTGCATTATTCGACGGAAGTCACAGTCCCCCTGATACTGGGTTTGAGAAGGGCTGTCATTATCTTTCCGGAGAGGCTGGCAGCAGCATTGGCCGATGAAGAGTTCGATCAGGTATTGCTGCATGAACTGGCACACGCGCGCCGGCGTGATGATTGGACCAACCTCATGCAAAAATTGCTCGAAGCCTTTTTCTTCTTCCATCCGGTAATCTGGTTAATCGGGCGGCAGCTCAACGCCGAGAGGGAGATGGCCTGTGACCAGTGGGTCGTCTCTTTGACGGGGGCCAAGCGTTCCTACGCTTCATGCCTGGCAAAGCTCTTTGAGCTGACCAGAAGCCCAAGCTCGCCCTTGCTGGCTCCCGGAGCCATGAAGATTAAAAGCCATCTCTCAAGAAGGATTGAAACGATACTCAAGAATCAGCGAAACACACCTCCGCACCTTTCGCTCATCAGGCTCATCATCCCGCTCTGCCTGCTGTGCGGAATGCTTGTTCAATTCGGACGAGTCCCGCCTGTCATCGCCCTCAGCTCGGGCGCGGATGATGCGCGTCAATCGGCTGAGCAGAACTTAAACGCGAGCACAACCGGACTGGACCAGCCGCAGCCCGTGAGAGACGGGCTAAATCAGTGGCCCGGCAACCTGGCGCGTCCGACGCAAGAGACGACTCCCGTCCCGTTACTTAACGATAACGGTCATCAAGCGATGATGCAGAGGCCGCAGGAAAGCTCTGCGAGCGAAGCTTTCAGATTTTCGGGGACCGAGAGCGGGATACAGCTATACGCTTTGCCTGAATCCGCGCTCACAACTGCAAATCTCCCGCAGGCGATAACGCAAACTGCCGCCTACACCTCGCTCTCAAGCACGCGGCAGCCCGAAATCTTAAACTTCATGACGCAGCCTGTGGCTCAAAATTTCCAGACGCCTCAGGGAACGAGCGCTGCATCGGCGGCCTCTTCCGCTGGCGTCGAGATACCTGCGGACTTCTTCAAAACAGTCGCGGCTTCGGATTCTTCCGCATTGCAAAGAGAGTTGCTCTCTGCGCTTCTCAAGCGGGACGGACTCAAGAGGGATTTTTTGGTCCAGTCGCTGTTGGTCGGAAAGAATATCAGCTCGGATGGCGAGAAGGCGGAATTTCTGGTCAACGCTGCGGCAGTTTGCACGGGCGATGATGCCGTCCTTAATGCTTTCTTCAACGCCGTCGCGTCCATCAAATCTGATGGCGAGCAAAGGCGCGTGCTCTCTGCGCTCTTGAAGTTAAAGGGACACGACAAGGGAATCTTGAACAGGGCCTTGAAAGCTGTGGTGGGGATTAGTTCGGATGGCGAGAAGGCGGAGCTGCTCTTAAAGGCTGCGAGCTTGTATGCGATTGATAAAGCGGTCCTGCCAAACTTTCTCAACGCTGTCGCTTCCATCAATTCATCTGCGGAGCGGAGACGCGCTTTGACGGCTGTGTTGCGTCAAGGTCGTCTGAGCGAAGATGTCATCGCTCAGACTGTGAGGTTTGCGCGGAGCATCAATTCCGACGGCGAGAAGGCAGAATTTCTGGTCAGGTTCGCGGAACTCTGCATGAACAGCGACGCGGCGCTTTCGGCCTACATGGCGACCGCCTCCTCCATCGGTTCTTCAGAGGAACAGAAGCGAGCCTTGCTTGCCGTCTCGAAGAAAAAAGTGGTCGGTTAGGGCAGCCCGACGCAAACGATGTCGCTTGCCAGAGACAGCGACAGCAGCGATTAAGAGAGACCACACGCGACGCAAGTGATAAGAGCCACGCATCTGTGGTTTGCCGCAGTAGTGTGTCCTCAGGAAGCCACAAATAGCTTTTCACATATCGGCTTTTGCATGAAGAGCAAGCTATGAGATGGCAATGGAATCCTCCTGCGATTTACAGGGAGGAGAATTTTAGGAGGATTTTGTATGTCGAATTACAGTTTGAGCAGGACAGCCTACAGGCGCTGGGCGATGATTTTAGGAACCGTGCTCGGCCTCTTGACCTTAGCCTTTGTGCTACACGCACGGACGCGGCCCTTATCAACTGGCAAGAGTCATCTCTTTATTTTTAACGGCCAGGGGCAGCAACGCGGGACCATCAGCGAGATTAATGAGACTGGACCAAACGGCTCCGAGACCAGAATCAAATATTCGGATGGAGATCATAGCCTGGAGGTCAGGGCTAAGGAGAGCCTGGAATTTACAGAGGACGATGCGGACATCAAGAGCATCTCTCGCGGCGGCTATCTAATGGTCCAGGAACAGCGCGGCTCTGCGTCGCGCAGGCTGGAAGTCAGGGCGGGCGCAGACGGTCAACCGCAGCGTTCCTATTTTGTGCAGGGGCAGGCGCGGGCATTGGACCAGGAGGCGCGTTCATGGATGGCCGAGGTCTTACCCGATGTGATACGCAATAGCGCTATCGGCGCGCGTGCCAGAGTCCGGCGCATCTACAGGCAACGCGGGGCGGGCGGTGTGCTGGACGAAATCTCTCTCATCAAAAGCGACGGGGCCAAGCACATCTATTTTCGTGAACTGTTAAGCAACGGCAACCTGGACGCGGGCCTCTTGCGCAGGGCAGCTCAGCAGGCCGCGCGCGAAATCCATTCGGACGGGGAGAAGGCAAATCTTTTGATCGAGAGCGCCGACCTCTATCTGGGCAACGAAAGGGTCGCGCCCGCTTTCTTTGAAGCCATAGGGAGCATCCATTCGGACGGCGAACACAGGCGCGTGTTGTCTTCCATCTTAAAGAGAAGCCTCGGCGACGAGAACGTGCTGCGTGTGCTCAAATCGGCGCGGGCCATCTCCTCTGACGGCGAGAAGGCGAGCCTGCTCGTACAGCACACGGGTGTCTTTCTTAATCACTCTTCATCTATGCCGACTCTCTTCGACACGATTAATTCCCTACAATCGGATGGAGAGCATGCGCGTGTCCTGACCGCGCTCCTCAAGCGACAGGAGCTTGGCAGGGAGAACATGCTGCGCGTCCTGCGCTCTGCCGAGCGTATCTCTTCCGACGGCGAGAAGGCGAACGTGCTGGTCCATGCCGCGAGAGTTTACGCAAGCGATGCAACTGCCCTTTCTGCCATCTCGGAGTCGGCCAGAACAATCAATTCTGATGGTGAAAAGCAGCGTGTCCTCTCCGCCGTCATGCGACAGGGCCAGCGTCCATAAAGAAGGGTGAGCCAGGCCGGACAGACTTTCTTTAACTGATTAGCCATTCAATTCGCCTGACACTGACCCGCGAACTCGAACGGGTCCGGGGAACTGTTTTGTCTCAATTTCCGCTCTACAGCGAAAGGAGCAAGTTTGATGTTTCGTCTTTTTTGCTCGCTCATCCTTTTGAATCTCGCGTGCCATCTCTGCCCCGCGCAGACATCGCAGCCGCATGGTCCAATGCCCTTGCAGATGCCCGCGATTAGTCGCAGCCACATCGCCTTCGTTTACGCCGGAAGCATCTGGCTTGTGGACCGCGGCGGCGGAACGGCAAATCGTCTGACGACAATTCCAGGCGATGAAACCTCGCCCGCCTTCTCGCCCGACGGCTCGCTCATAGCCTTCTCAAAGACGACCGCCGGCAACACGGATGTCTATGTTGTGCCGGTCGCGGGAGGCGAGCCGCGCCGTCTCACTTTTCATCCGGAGCCGGACCTGGCGACAGGCTGGACGCCCGACGGCCAGAACATTCTCTTTCGCTCAACGCGCGCCTCTGCGGAAATCCTCTTCACTTATCGCTTCTACACGATTCCTGTCCGGGGCGGGTTTGAAACCGAATTGCCGCTGCCGACGGGCGCGACCGGTTCATACTCGCCTGACGGACGCGCCATCGCCTATACGCCACACAGAAACCTGGGCGAATACTGGCGCAACTATCGTGGGGGCAGGACGACTCCTATCTTCATCGCAAGACTTTCCGACAGCAGTACGGAAGAGATTCCGCGACAGAATTCCAACGACTATTACCCTATGTGGGTCGGCAACACCGTCTACTTTATTTCGGACCGCACGCTCACGGCCAACCTCTTTGCCTATGATGTGCGGACCAAAAAAATCGGCCAGTTGACACGCTTTGAGAACTACGACATACGCAGCGCCTCTGCCTGTAGCGATGCCATAGCCTTCATCCGTGAAGGAGCGATTCATCTCTACGATCTCAAGTCCGGTCAAACTCGCTCTGTTGACATCAACGTCGGCGGAGACTTCGTTGAGACTAAACCGCGCAGGGTCAAAGCCGAACGCTGGCTCTACGATTACAACCTTTCTCCGGCGGGCACGCAGATAGCCTTTGAAGCGCGCGGAGAGATTTTGACGATGGACACGGAGAAGGGTCTGTTTCGCAATCTGACTCAATCTTCGGGCGTGGCCGAGCGCTCGCCCGTCTGGTCGCCGGATGGAAAATCGCTCGCCTACTTCTCAGACGAATCCGGCGAATACCAGTTGCACATACGCCCGGCGAGCGGCGAAGGCAGCATCAGGAAAATTTCCATAGAGCCTCAGCCATCCTTCTACAACGAGCCTGTCTGGTCCACCGACTCGAAAAAAATCGCGTTCTCGGATAAACGCCTGGCGCTCTGGTACGTTGACTTGCAGGCGGGCACGCCGCGTCGTATAGATGTCTCGACCTTTGCTCGTCAGGGCGCTTTTCAGCCCGCCTGGTCGCCCGACGGCGAGTGGCTGGCCTACTCCAAGACGATGCCCAATCGCGTCTCGACCATCTTTCTCTATTCAATCAAGATGGGCAAAAGCTATCCTCTCACTAATCTCAACGTTGATGCGGAAAGCCCCGTCTTCGATAAGAACGGCCAATATCTTTATTTCACGGCGAGCACCAACGCAGCGCCCGCCAAGTTGCGCAACGTGAGCATGTCTGCGGCCCTGATTTTCGCGCCTCAAGTGACGCGCAGGGTCTACGCCGCCGTGCTGCAAAAGGATGGCAGCTCTCCGCTGATTCCACTAAAGGACCAGGAAAGCGTAGCTAGGCGCATGCGCTCAGGGATTGATGTCGAAGAGATAAAGGGGCGCGTGTTGCCGCTTCCCTTCCCGCCGCACAACTTCGAGGACCTTCTGGCGGGGCGTCCCGGCGTGCTCTTCATCCTCGGAAAATGGGTTGACACTTCCGGCGGAGAATCACCTGCGACGCGCAAGCTCTACAAGTTCGACATGGCGACGCGCAAATACGAGACCTACACGGAAGACATCAGGGAGTATCGCATCTCACTTGACGGCAGCCGCCTCTTATATCCGAAGGCCGGAAGCTACTGGCTTGTTTCCGCAGACGCCCCGCCGAAAGCCTCCGAGGGAAAACTGGACCTGAGCGGCATGGAGATAGAGCTTGAGCCGCGAGCCGAGTGGCGACAGATGTTCAACGAGGCTTTGCGAATCGAGCGAGACTATCTCTATTACACGGACCTGCACGGGCAGAGCCTTCAGACGCTCAAAGAAAAGTATGCTGCATATCTGCCGAATGTTGTGACGCGCAATGATCTTAACGTCCTTCTGCGCGAAATGCTCTCGCATCTGGCGATTAGCCATCTCTCGGTCAACGGCGGCGATGTTCCCGCGACGGCTGAAGCGAGACGCCGCGAAGAGACTGGACTGCTCGGCGCAGACTACACCATCGAAGAGGGACGCTACCGCATCAAACACATCTATCGAGGCAACAATTCCGGCTCGGCCCTGAGAGGTCCACTGTCTCAACCTGGCGTAGATGTCAAAGAAGGAGACTATCTGCTGGAAGTGGACGGTGCAGAGGTCCGGGCCAGCGAGAATCTCTATCAATATTTTCGCGGCAAGGCGGGCAAGCCTACTATCTTAAAGGTCGCCGCCGGACCTCAAAGCAGGGCGAGCGAGCGCACCGTTACGGTCTTGCCGTTGGCGAGCGATAGCCTGTTGCGCGATTTCGAGCGCGTCGAAGAGAACCGTCGGCTGGTCCAACATTTGTCAGGAGGCAAGCTGGCATACATCTACCTGCCGAACGTCTCGCGCGAGGGTTTCGATATTTTCAACCGCGATTTCTACGCGCAACTGGACAAGCAGGGACTGATTATAGACGAGCGTTTTAATGCCGGCGGTTATGGCTCTGACTACATTATAGACGCTTTGAAGCGACAACCGCTCAACGCCTACGCCTTCCGCGACGGCGAGACGATTCCCTTTCCGGCTGATGTCATGCCCGGCCCGCGAGTTATGTTGACGAGCGAGTTTGCAGGCTCCGGCGGCGATTCCCTGCCCTGGCTTTTCAGACGCGCCGGTCTCGGATTATTAGTCGGCAAACGGACCGCGGGCTTTGGCATCGGCCACTATGTTAACGTGCCGAATTTGCTGGACGGCGGAGATTTGGCCGCACCGAACAGGGCTTTCTTTAATCCGCGAACGGGCGCGTTCGAGACTGAGAACTACGGAGTCCAGCCTGATATTCAGGTTGCATGGTCGCCCGCGGATTGGCGTCTGGGCCGCGACCTGCAACTTGAAAGGGCGGTCCAGGTCGCGATGGAGGCTTTAAAAAAGATTCCGCCCGCACGGCCCGTCAGACGGCCATAAAGGAATAGCTAGTTCTTCATCATTGACCAGTCGGGTTGCGGCCCTGTCCCTTTTTTCCGTGTGCGGTTGAGGTCTGTGCTTTGGTCCAGTCACGGTAAGGGACGGTTAAGCTCGAATCACCGGCAGCCGTTTGCGATTCCTGTTCAAAAGCTCTTGCTGCTTTATCTCGTCGTTGACCTGTGCGCGATAACAGGTGACGCAGAGGCGTGCGCCATTGTAGTATCTATCTCAAGAACAGTCGAGATATGTTCAAGAACCGTCTGGCTCTTTAAATTCTCTTCAAGACAGCTCGCAAGGCGGCTCTCAAATATTCCGGCATCTCATCGGTTATGGATGCCGTGTAAGGCAACTTTTTTTAGACTCTGCCAACAGGAGTTCCTTCCGATGAATCAGCCGCTCTCGCCGCCTCGTCCTCCGGCATCTTTGCTCCGACTCTTGTTGGTTGTTTGCTCTCTCTGCATCACTGCCTACGCGCAGGACCAGCAGCCGGACCAGGTGGGGGACGTGATACGCATCAACACGAACCTGGTCCAGACGGATGTCACAGTCGTGGACAAGCAGGGGCGATTTGTCGAGGGACTCAAGGCCGAACAGTTCGAGCTGCGCGTGGATGGCAAGCCTCAGCCCATCTCATCGCTTGACCGCGTGACAGCCGGGACGGCTAAAGAAGCGCGGCTGGCGCGGCGAGGCGCGACGAATCTTCCCGAAGTCGAGGCTGGCAGACCGTCTTATAGAGGCCGGACCATCATTTTCTTTATTGACGACCTGCACCTTTCTCTCCAGAGCCTTGATCGCACGCGTCAGATGCTGGTCCATTTTCTGGATAAGGAGATGGGCAACCATGATCGCGTTGCCATCGCATCGGCAAGCGGACAGATAGGATTCCTACAGCAATTCACGGATAACAAGGCTGTCCTCAGGGCTGCGCTGGCGCGTCTCAACTATCATCCTTACAACATCAGCGGTTATGGAGGCGGAAGCTCTCGGATGTCCGAATACATGGCGCTGACGATTGATTCCAAGGCGGATGAAAAGGTCACGAATTTTTATATCGAAGAATGCATGAAACAGGCTCAGCCTGCGAAGGATGCGCGTTCATACGCTGTCATGCGCCATAGCTGCGAGGTGCAGGTGAAGGGCAGCGCACGCGCGATTCTCTTGCAGGCCGCACAGATTACAGCCAACACTTACGACTCGCTTGAAACTCTCATACGTTCATCTCAGCGTTTGCCCGGGCGCAAACTGGCCTTCTTCGTCTCCGATGGTTTTCTGCTGGAAACAGGACAGCGCGGGCCTGCTCTGCTGCAAAAACTTCAGAAGATCACGGACGCTGCGCTACGCGTCGGCGTAGTCATTTATACGATTGACGCCAAGGGGCTGGTTTCGGGAGCGCTGGATGCGACCAACAGCGTGCCCGTTGATGCCAATGGTCGGCTTGAAAGCGCCCTGCTGCGGGAAGTAGCCGCCTCTCAGGATGCTCTGATGGCGCTGGCGGATGAGACCGGCGGGCGGGCGCTGCGCAACAGGAATGTTTTTGATAACTGGGTTTCCGCGGCGCTCGAAGAGACCTCTAACTACTATCGCCTGGCCTGGCGACCTGAGACGGAAGAGCAAAGGGATGAGAAGTTTCGCAAAGTTGAAGTGAGCATCGCGGGACGCCCTGACCTGACGGTGCGTCTCCCGCGCGGATTCCTCAACGGGTCCAAAGCATTGGCGGCGGTTATCAAGACTTCCGGTTCGGCTAACGAAAAGGTCGAGGCGAACAGGACTGCGAGCGGGCCTGACGTTGAGCTGCGCGATGCGCTGACGGATTTTTATACGAGAGACACGCTGCCGACCCTGCTCTCGGTCAGTTATTTGAATACGCCCAACAACGGAACTGTCCTGACAGCCTCGACGGAGGTCGCCAACAGCGCCATCTCTTTTGGACCAGACGGGCAACAGCCTGCCGCGATTGACCTCGCGGGCGTTGTTCTCAACGATAAGGGTAAGATAGTTTCCAGTTTCAGGAATCACCTCACGGTCAACCCGCTCGCGACAGACCCTGAGCATCATCAGCCAGGCACGGGTGGCATCATCTATAACTACAAAGCGGCGCAGCTCTCGCCAGGCATCTATCAGGTGCGCGTGGCGGCGCGCGATGCTGCGAGCGGTCGCGTAGGGAGCGCCGTCGAGTGGATAGAGATACCCGACCTCTCAAACAACCATTTGACTTTGAGCAGCCTGCTGATCGGCGCTCAGGTCATGGAGACTAGCAAGAGCGCGGAGACGTCGGCTCAATCCGTCCCGCGGGTCCAGTTCAGCGTAGACCGTCGCTTCGCGCGCTCTTCACACCTGGGCTTCTGGATTTTTATCTACAATGCCGCGCGCAAAGCAGGCGGAGCGCCGAGCCTGACGGCGCAAGTACAGGTCTTTCGCGAAGGACAGGTGGTCGTCAACACTCAGCCGCGCCAGCTCAAGACAGAGACAATGGCGGACCTGGCCCGTATCCCATACGGCGGCGACTTTGCTCTCAACTCGCTGGTCCAGGGCAGCTACGAGCTGCGAGTGACCATCACGGACCAGTTGACGAACACCACAGCCTCTCAAACAGTCAGCTTTGTCGTCGAGTAGACACACTCAAAGAGTCAACCGAAGCAGGGCCTGCTCGGATGATTCGTGTCATCAAATGTCCACACCTAGATCGAATGTGTCATCTAAAATAGACACCCCCGGAGCATCATCCTCATCCACGCAGCGCCTGATTCTTATCGAAGACTAAAGTGAAGCTCTACAAGATGACTGGCATGGCTCTTGCCAGTTAAGTTAGACAGTCCTCGTCGCTTGCAGAAGCTGAGAGCTTTTCTTACTTGATAACACGTGACGAGCTATCAAGCTTTGCGCCTCTCATCTGCAAGGTTGATAGAGCCAGCAACCCAAAAGGAGCCGCCCCCATGTCCTCACACGCCAACGAATTCAGAAAAGAGAAATTACAGTCGGTCGCCAAGAGCACATCTCTACCTGCGGGCTTGCTCAAAGATATAGCCGAGCGGCAAAAGGTTCTGAATGTTATCCGCGCCCAGCTACAGCAAGAGGCCAAGCACGCTTCAAAGCTTTCCAAGTACATGAGAATAGCCGTCATCTTTCTCGGCGCATTCGCGGCGACCAGAGAAGCAGCCGATCAAATGTTCTCTTTCGGCTCGTTAGGCGGAAAAGCGATGATCGCTTTTTACACGCTGATGGCGCTGGCGATTACGGTTATCGGGAGCATCAGCGCGGCTCTCAGGTTTGGCGATAAGGCGACAGAACTAAATGCCCTGGTGGCGGAGTGTAATTGCTGCTTGTTGAAGGCCGATTGCGAGATGCCTAAAGATGGCGAGGCGACCAGCATGGTCCGCCAGGTGAAGGCTGCGCGTAAGGTCATCTCGGACCAGAACGAGACGATACGCGCAATCCAGGTCAGAGCTACGAAGATGGATGTCATACTGCCGGAAATAGAGCTTGATAGCACACTGAGCATGGCATAGGGCCGTAAAAACTCTTCGACTCCCAGCCCTGCCCGATGGGTTAATAGAGAAGCGCTAAAAACGGATTGCTCAAACAGGATGCCGGTGCCTGACGAGTCATTCTCGTAAGTGGTCCAGAAGAGCGGAGAGCGTCAGCTTGAGCCGACATATTTATTCTTGATTCTAATGTCGCGCTCGCTGAATGGTCCGGTCTCAAACTCGTACAACTCAACCTCTACGCAATCGCGGTCGAACATCTTCGTCACTTCGCGGAAATCTTGGTTGCAGCGAGACAGCCCTTCAAAGAAAATATCGCGCAGCTCCTCTAACTGAAATGCTCCTGCGTGTAAATCCCTGACCATCTCCAATCGAATCTTGAGGCGACGGTTGATCTGCGTGTCTTCATAGCTGGCTATCTGAAATGAGTTAACCTGTTGGACCAGAGAAGGGTGCGCGTTGATGATCTCTTCTATATCCGACGGATAGACTTTTGCGCCGTAGAACGCAACGGTCAGATCGCTTCGGCCATAAACAAAGAGAAGTGGGAAACGGCTCTGCCGGTTTGCCAGCCGGGAAATATCCACGCCATGCAAGGCCAGCTCTCCGGCGAGCTGCCTGTAAGTTTTCGTGCCTCCCAGATCATGTAGGTTATAGCGAATCTTTGGAGCCGCGCTCGTCTGTCGTCCGATAGTGTAGACGAGTTCGCCGCCGGGCGTGGTCTCAATAATGTAGTCGAGGGCATTGTACTGAAAGATCATCGGCGGCATCTCGCGCCCGAAAAGTTTTTGCGACAGCGCGCGATCTTTCATGCACAGGCGACGCAGGTTGATCGTCAACTCGGTCTCGACACCGATATTGATTTCAAGATCGGATGCGCCGTATGAGGAGATGACCGTCTGGAAGTATTGCAGGAGATGTGTGCGTAAAGGCTCGGAGATGCCTTCGCCGCCGACGATCAGGTCCATCCTGTATGGCTTGAGGTCGAGCTGCGTACCGTCCACGAAGGATTTAACGAAAGGCGGATAGCCGAAGACCAGATAGCGATAATCCGGACCAAAGATTTCCAGCGTGTTTTCCAGTTTCTGCCGATCAGGGCCGATGGATTTCAGTATGCCGACATCCACGAGCGACATCGAAACATTCATCCCCGTTGCCCAAGGGCCAAGCGCAAAACAGTTGAGCAGGATGCAACCGCTGTCACGATAGATGAGTTGATAGTTGAGTTGCAGAATGCGTTTGACATCTTCGCGCTCTTCGGCGCTGCGCACCCAATTATTCGGTACGCCCGACGAGCCTGAAGACTCGTCTATCACCACGCCCGCGGCTGGAATCCTTCCATCATAACAACGCTGCTCGATGCTGTACTGCTTAACGTAATTCTCCTTCGTCATAACGGGCAGTTCGGATAAACGCCAGCGAGCGCCCCTTCTGTAGCCCTCGCTTTGAAGAAAATCACGATAAGCGGGGCAGCTTTCCCTGGCCTTCAAATAGACTGCGTGAGCACGCAGGAGGCCAATCTTCGCCAGCCAGGGTTGGAGCGCGCCCGCGCTCAGGACCATGTATGCGCGGCGGTCCAGGCTGATTATTTTGCGCACGACCCAGAGCACCCAGAGCGTTGTTTGGGTCAACAGGCGGTCAATCAACAAGCACCTCCTCGACATAACGGCGATAGCTCTGAGGCGGCTCAGAAGAATATCCGATCTTGAAGATAAGCCAGATGTCGGGAACTCCCGTCTCTGTCAGACACCACTCTGCGGCACGCCGGTTTGTCACGAGATTTCCGTAAGGATGTATATAAAGATTATGCCTGGCGGTCTCCAGCCAGAAGCGCATCAGGAAGCGGCCCGTCTCGAAAGCACTCGAAGGCTTCCAGAATGGACCAGCAAGCAGACCTATGGTGGGAACTATGCCCAGTTGCGCGCGATACATCTTTGTGAGGAAGGGGCGTGCCAGCGGGAGCTGCAATAGTTTGGGAAAGCGTGCGATGGACCAGAACGCAACCCGTGAAGAGTTCATGCAGCGATAGTCCAGCCCGTCGCGTGTCTGGCGCGCCGAGCGCGCAGTGAAGCGGAACCACTCTGTTATTTCGTCGTGATAAGCGGGCGCATTCAAATCCTCAAAGAGCGCATCCGTGTTACATCTCAGAATCCGCTCAATCGCCAGGGGGTCTGTCACCTGCTCGTATCTCTGCCCCCATTCTCTCGCCAGCTCCGACAAACTTTGCACGGCATCAGCAGGCACTCGCTCCGGCAAAAGAGAGATGCGCGAAGTACGCCGTCTTAAAAAGAGCGAATCAGGATAGATGGAAGGTCCATCGCCGCCCGCTTCCAGAGAGAGCCGCGCAAAGGGCAACAAAGGCTCTTCCGCCTGCTCTATTATCTCAGGCGTATACTGAGACGGCTCTTGATATAACTCGTAGCGCAGACTGTGCGATCTGTTTGATGCCAGGATAGCCAGGGCTTCAATAAAGAGGCCCATCGTCAGGATAATAAAGCTTCCCGTCACATCTTCTTTTGGCAGGGTGCGGCGCTTTTCAATGAACAGGTCGGCGCGGCTTGCGTTCAGAATTTTGACGCGCCAGGGTTGAACATTATGCGGGGACGGCGCATGAACGGCTGTTTCCAGAAGCGTTTTCCACATATCCAGACGGCGCATGCTTGCGGACCAAACAGCAATCTCTTCGGGTAAGGCAAGCGGGCAGGAAGCTTGGACTCCGGACCGCTCCAGGAGCGGTCCGTCACGCCATCAAGCGTAACACAGATGAATAAGTTGAGGGGCAAATTTGATTTCCGCGGCTGGATAATTATTGACGGTAGCCTATCTTTTATAAATGTAATAAACGACGCCCGCGTAATCATCCGTTAAGAGAAAAGCATCTTTCCCGAAACTTAAAATGTCAGCCGGTCGCCCGTAAACTTTGCCGCTTTGAAGAAAGCCTGTGATGAAATCTTCGGGCGCGGCTGACAACGCGCCGCCGCCCCCGCGCAGACGCACCACGCGATAGCCGTGATTCAAGCTCTTCTTAGTCGAACCGTGTAGCGCGACGAGGAAATAATCGCTCAGGTCCGGAGTGTTCCCCGCGTCAAAGTAATCGAACCCGAGCGGAGAGCTGTGAGCCGCAAAAGCCGCGAAGGCCAGTGGCATGCTGCGGCAGCTCATCTTTTTCTGGCGCGGATTGAATGCATTGTCAGGGTAGATTTTTGGACCAGACTGAAAACAGTAGGGCCAGCCATAATGCATGCCGTCTTTGAGGATATACATAGTATCGGCGGGCCTCTTGTCTCCCAGATGGTCCGCGCCCATGTTGGTCGCAAATAATTGGCCCTTGACCCAGCCTAACCCGACCGCGTTACGCAGCCCGCGCGCAAAATACCTCTGCCGCTTGCCGTCCGGGTCCATCTCTAAAACGCTGGCCCGCACCTCTTCCTTCTCCGCGCAGGCGTTACAACTGCTCCCGACCGAAACATAAATCTTGCCCGGACCGACTGCGACGGTGCGCGTCAGATGCCAGCCTCCGTATTTATAGCTCAGTCCGTAATCAGGGAAAGTGGCGAGGACTTCAGGCTCTGAGGTGGGCTTGAGTTCGCCGTCAGTGTACCTGTAACGCAGCAGGCGGTCCGTGAGCGCCAGGTAAAGCCAGTTGACGCCCTGCTGGTCCGTATAAAAAGCTATGCTGTTAGGATTACGCAAGCCCGTCAGATATGGAATCACCCTGCGGAATTTTTTGCTGGTCCGATCAAACCCGTCGAGGATGTAAACGACGCCTCTTTTATTATCGGCGAGGTTGTACATATCAGTTACGAAAATGCGTTTGTCCGGACTCTGCGCCATGAAGCGCACGCGATTGAGACCCTCTGCCGCGACGCTGATGTGGAAGCCTTCCGGCAGATTGAGCGAGAACGCTCTGCCGCCCGCGAGCGAGACGCGTTGAGGCTTGAGCTTCAGAACAGCAGCACGGGCGGGCGCGGCGACGAGCGTGGCAAGTGTGATGAAGAGAGCGAGCGCGGCTTTTCTTTTCATCTATCTCTTGACGACAGGCAGAATAATCTGCGAAGGATTGGCGAGGCTGTGGTAAACGCGCTCGGTCGCTTTCTGGAAATCGGCATCGGTCGCCTGTTTATAGTTCGGCATAAACTTTTGCGGGTTGCGCGCGACGAGCGGAAACCAGGTGCTCTGAATCTGGACCATAATGCGATGCCCTTTTTTGAAAGTGTGCAGGATGCCCGGCATGACGTAAGAGATTTTCGCGGGCGTGTTTGGTCTTAAAGGCGCGGGTCTTTCAAAGCTATTGCGAAAGCGAGCCGGGAAAGGTTCACCGCGCAAGAGCATTTGATAGCCGCCCGGCTGAAACACGCAGGCCCCGGAATCCGTGGGCGGGACTGCGCCTTTAGGGTATTTATAATCATCAGGGAAAACGTCAATCAGCTTGACGATAAAATCCGAGTCTGTCCCGCTCGAAGAGATAAAAAGCTGCGGCTTGATGTCACCGGCAATCGTTAGCTCTTCCTTGAGAGGGTCTGTCTGGTAGACCAGCACGTCCGGTCGTCTGGCGACAAAGCGCTGGTCCTCTGTCATAAAATCGCGCGGGTAATTGAGCGTGATCTTTTGCGTGTAAGGAACGGGATTGAGAGGGTCGCTCAGATATTCATCGTAAGCCGCGCGGCCCTCACGCGCCCCGGCCCTTTGCTCAAACGAAAGCTTGCCGCCTGCCTGCAAATAAAGCGGCGTCGCGGTGGAGGCTCGCGGCTCCCAATCAACAAAGGCGCGCCATTCGTCGAGGCCGGTGTCGAAGACGTTGACTTCTTTAATTTGCGAGATGTCGCCTTTGTCTTTGAGGAAGTGGTTGAAGAAGGGCAGCTCAAAATGTTCGCGGTAATAGAGCGAGGTCTTCTGTGCGAAATATGCCGTCCCGAGCCAGTCGCCTTCGGAACGCTCCCAGCCGCCGTGAAACCAGGGACCCATGACGAGCACGTTGAAGATGCCCGGATTCTGCCGTTCTATGTATTGATAGGTTCTGAGCGCGCCGAACAGGTCTTCGTTATCAAACCAGCCGCCGACGGTCATCACAGCCGTCTTGATGTTCTTCAGCTTCGGCAGGATGTTGCGCTCGGACCAGAACTGGTCATAGTTCGGGTGCGCCATCATCTCGTCCCAGAACCCTATGCGCGTGCCTAGCTGTCGCTGGTAAATCTCGCCCGAATTCCGCAAGCCTCCCATCTCCATGTAAAACTTGTAGCCGTCCTGCGTTCCCCATTTGAACGGTTTGAGGTAATCGGTAGTCGAAGTCGGCGCGGGGCGCGGCTGACCAAAGCCCGAAAAAAAGTTGTAGTTCTGTGCGAGGAAGAGTGCGCCGTTGTGGTGCATGTCGTCGCCGTGAAACCAGTCTGAGACGGGAGCCTGCGGGCTGATGGCCTTGACCGCCGGATGATTGTCAATCCCCGCCATCGAAGTGTAAAAGCCCGGATACGAGATGCCGTAAACGCCTACGCGCCCGTTGTTGTTCGGGATGTTTTTGACGAGCCAGTCAACCGTATCGTAAGTATCCGAGGCTTCGTCAATCTGCCCCGCTTGCTTATTGGCAATAAAGGGACGCACATCCTCATACTCGCCCTCGCTCATCCAGCGACCGCGCACGTCCTGGTAGACGAAGATATAGCCTTCGCGCGCGAAAAGCTCGTTCGGACCTAAAGAGGTTTTATATTTGTCCTCGCCATACGGCGAGACTGTGTAGGGCGTGCGACTGAGCAGGATGGGATATTTTTGCGAGGTATCCTTCGGCTCATAAACGGAAGTGAAAAGCTTGACGCCGTCGCGCATCCGTATCCTCACTTCGCGCTTGGTGTAATGCTGTTTGATGTAATCGGCGAGCGCCTGTTGCTGCGGAGTTAACTGCCCCTGCGCAAACAAGGCAATAGCAGACAGGACGAGCAACATGACGGCCAATGTCAGCTTTAGGCAACGGATAGGTTTCATAATTCGCCTCAAAGAAATTTGAGAAAAAGATAACCCAGATCAAGACAAGAATCCAGCAACTGGCCGAGCCTGCGTGGCTCATCAAGAAGGAAAAGCGCAAGGCAGGTTGTTGAACTCTGCAACCTGCAAATCTACTCCTTGCCGCCGTCCTCTTTGAGGGGGAAACTCTATGAGAAAAGCCCTAGTATTCTTTATCGCGCTGGTCTTCTCTATGGCCTGCGCCGCACGCGCGTTCGCGCAGCCGGAGGGCAAGCGACAACTGCTGCTTGTCCTACTTAAAGGCAAATGGGGTTTTATAGACCAGACGGGCAAGATTATCGTCGAGCCTGAGTTTGACGCCGTTGGTGAGTGGAGCTTTAGCGAAGGGCTGATAGACATACAGCTCAAAGGCAAATGGGGTTTTATGGATGAGAGCGGAGCGATCAAGATTGCGCCGCAATTTGCAGAGGTGCGTCCCTTTTCGGAAGGTCTGGCGGCTGTCAAAGTCGGCGACAGGTGGGGCTTCGTAGACCATTCGGGCGCGATGCGGATTGCGCCTAGATTCAAGGAGCTGGTCTTTGGATATGCTCTCAAGACTTTCGCTGAAGGGCTGGCGGCCTTCAAGGCTGATGGCAAGTGGGGCTTTATCAACAAAGCTGGAGAGGTGGTCATTAAGCCCCAGTTTGAAGAGGTCCAGCTTTTTCTTCACGGCATCGCGCGTGTACCGGTCAGAGGCGAGGCGGGCCAGCCGAGTAAGGTTGGTTACATCAACAAGGCGGGCAAATATGTCTCGCTGCCGAACGAGGAAGACTACCACGGGTTTCAAGAACTCCATGCGGGCAACTTCTCCGAGGGGATGTCACTGGTCCGAGACGGCCTGAAGTGGGGCTTCGTCAACTCGGAAGGCGAGATAGTCGCCACAGGCTTCGAGGCGGAGAAGACTTTCTCGGAGGGTTTGGCGGCGGTCCAGTTGGGCGGCAAATGGGGCTTTATAGATAAGAGCGGAAGGCTCGTCATCCAGCCGCGCTTCGATGAGGCGGAGCGTTTCTCCGAAGGGCTGGCCCTCGTGACTGAAGCCGACCGCACGCTGGGCTATATAGACCGGACAGGAAAACTGGTCATCAAGCTTGGCGAGAAGAAGAAGGATTCGCCCCCCAACCGTTTTTTCGCCAGCGGCTTTAAAGAAGGCTTGGCGGCTGTCAATCTGGATGATAATTCCGGCTACATTGACCGCACGGGGAAATTCGTCATCACTTTGGAAAAGGGCGACCGGGGCAATCCTTTTTCCGGCGAGCTGGCGCTGGTCCACAGAGGAAAGAGCACGACCTTTGTGGATAAAACCGGGAAGTATCTCTTCGAGCCGAAACTACTCTTTGACACGGGCGACTGGTCCGAAGGATTACTCGCTGCGCGCGACGACCCCCGCGGGCCTTACGGCTACATTGATGCGACCGGAAAGTTCGTCATCCCGCCGCAGTTTGACCAGGCTGAAAAATTCTCACAAGGGCTGGCGCACGTCCGCGTCGTCAACAAGCACGGCTTTATAGACCACACGGGAAAGTTCGTTTTCCCTTTGGAGTTTGACGCTGCGGATGATTTTTTCTACGGGATAGCCAAGGTCGGGGTCGGAGATTATCGCCGTGTCAGGCCGAGGCCGTTCGAGCGGCAAAAGATCGGTTACATTGACACCAGAGGGAATTACATCTGGCGACCGACCGATTGAGAATTACCATGAATAATTTTTTCCGGATAGCGATGCTCCTGTTGCTGCTCGCGCCGCAAAATCAGAGACCGCCGCGCGCGTTCTATCAAATCCCCGAAGAGGTCAGGGAAAGGGCAACCGTTATCGTTTCGGGAACGTATGCCGAGGGGAGAACTCCCTGCATTTTTATGCCGGATGGGAGCAGAGAGTGGCTCGTGGATTCATGGTTTGAGATTAAGCGAGTCTATCGCGGGCATGTCGGCAGCAAATCCATCAGAATTAACAAGGCTATGCTCCCCGCGACCCCTTATGTCAGCCAGAGTTTAGAACGAGAGCATCATTACCTGGTCCTTCTGCGACCGAGCAGCGAGTCAATGACGGCGATTGAAACAGAAGAAGGAATCAAGTTTTGGGATGCTCTGCACGATGAAGAGATCATCGCTATCGTCAAACTAAAATGATGCGGGGCGCGATCAGCCAAACGTCGCAGCCTCAAGTGGTTTGACCCGGACGACCTCTGCCAGCAAGCCTCTCAACATCTTCATCCGAGACAGCCGACTGTTTCGTCTCGAACCCTCACTCCGCCCTTGTAAAATAATGCTTGAACAAAAAGGACGGATAAAAGAGAATGTGCGCACAGTTCCTGCTATCAACTTCTTCCTTTAAGGACAAAGCAGACGGCCATGAGAACAATCACTCTTGCCCTGGTAGCCACGCTCTGTATCCAGACCTTTTGCCTGCCCCTGCAACAAACTTTCGCGGCGACACCGGACGACCCGGGCGCGGTCCATACGGACGTTAACGATAGCGATGTTTTCTTCCAGGCGGCGACGCGCAGGAGGCCCGCGCGCGACTATACGCGCCGCATAGAGGCTTTGCTTTCGCGGATGACGCTGGAAGAAAAGGTCGGGCAGATGACGCAGCTAGAGATCGGGATGGTCAGCGCGGGACAGGACCAGAACATCCAAATTGACCCGGCCAAACTGGAAAGGGCCATCATGCGCTATGGCGTCGGCTCGATTCTCAACGTCAAGGACCAGGCCCTGACCTTTGAGAAGTGGCACGAGATGATTCGCCAGATTCAGGAGGCCAGCCAGCGGACGCGCTTAAAGATTCCCGTCATCTACGGGATTGATTCGATTCACGGCGCAAACTATGTGCAAGGCTCTACGCTCTTTCCGCAGGAGATTGGGATGGCCGCGACATGGAACCCTGCCTTGATGCAGCGCGCGGCGGAGATTACCGGAGCGGAAACGCGCGCCGCCGGAATCCCCTGGAGCTTCTCTCCCGTGCTTGACATCGGTCGTCAACCACTCTGGCCTCGTTTCTGGGAGACCTTTGGCGAAGACCCTTATCTGGCAAAGGTCATGGGCGCGGCCTTCGTGCGCGGACTCGAAGGCGATGATGTCTCGTCCTCCAAACACGTCGCCGCCAGCTTGAAGCATTACATGGGCTACAGCTTTCCTCTCAACGGCAGGGATCGCACGCCCGCCTGGATTCCCGAAAACTACCTGCGCGAATATTTCCTCCCGACCTTCGCCGCGGGCGTCAAAGCCGGAGCGCGCACCATCATGGTCAACTCCGCCGAAATCAACGGCGTTCCGGGCCACGTCAATCAACACATCCTGACGGAGATTTTGCGCGGCGAGTTGGGCTTTGAGGGCTTTATCGTTTCCGATTGGGAGGACATCAAAAAGCTGGTCACGCAATGGAAGGTCGCCGCAGATGAACGCGAAGCGACACGCATGTCCGTCATGGCCGGAATAGACATGAGCATGGTCCCGAGCGATTACAGTTTCGCGGACCACCTCATCGCGCTCGTCAAGGAAGGTCGCGTGCCGATGTCCCGCATCAACGAGGCCGTGCGCAGAATCCTGCGCGTCAAGTTTGAGCTTGGACTGTTCGAGAATCCCATGCCGGACGCCACGTTGAAATCGAATTTCGGCACGAACGCTTCAAGGGACGTGGCGCTGCAAGCGGCGCGTGAATCCATGACCCTGCTCAAGAACACAAACGGTCTGCTGCCGCTCTCCAAAGAACGCAAGGTGCTCGTCACTGGTCCAACGGCTCATTCGCTCATCTCGCTCAATAACGGCTGGACCTATGTCTGGCAAGGCTCTGAAGAGTCGCTCTACCCGAAAGACCGCCCGACCATCCTTCAGGCCATAGAGGCCAAGGCCGGAAAGAATGTCACTTATGTTCCAGGCACCAGACTGACGCGGCCTGCGGGCAGCTCGTCGAACAACACGCCGACCGATGTCAATGAAGAAGTCGATATTCCCGCCGCCGTGCGTGCAGCACGCGACGCTGATGTCGTCGTCATGTGTCTCGGCGAAGGCTCTTACACGGAAACTCCCGGCAACATCACGGACCTCACGCTCGCCGAGCCGCAACTAAAGTTGGCCGAAGCTATAGAGGCGACGGGCAAGCCTGTCGTGCTCGTCCTCGTCGAAGGCCGACCGCGCGTTATTAATCGCATCGTTGACGGAGCGCAGGCCATCCTCCTCGCCTACAATCCTGGCAACGAGGGAGGAACGGCAGTCGCGGATGTGCTCTTTGGCGACTACAACCCATCGGGCAAGCTGCCCTTTACCTACCCGCGCACGCCGAACGGGCTGGTGACTTACGACCACAAGTTGTTTGAGACGGAGGCGACCAACTTTGGCAATGCCGCGTTCAATCCGCAATTTGAATTCGGTCATGGGCTGAGCTATACGACCTTCGCTTACAGCAACCTCCGGCTGGTCCAGAAGACCATGCCCGCCAATGGGACGATGACTATCAGCCTGACTGTCGCCAACACAGGCCAGCGTGCGGGCAAGGAAGCGGTTCTGCTCTACGTGCGCGACCGTGTGGCCTCTGTCGCGCCTGCCGGCAAACGTATCAAACGCTTCGCCAAGATTTATCTTGAGCCTGGGCAAAGCCGTCAACTGACTTTCACGCTGCGACGCGAAGACCTCTCCTTTATCGGAGCGGACAACAGGCCCACCGTAGAGCCTGGAGAATTCGATGTCATGGTCGGCGCTCTGA
>DASWMI010000004.1:0-7951 GCA_036399835.1 Pyrinomonadaceae bacterium
TACGCGACCGAGAGAATCGCGGCCATAGAGGGCGTGCGCATCATCGGCACGGCGCGCGACAAGGCGAGCGTCCTGTCATTCATCATCGAAGGCGTGCATCCGCACGACATCGGCACGATTCTGGACCAGGAAGGCATCGCCGTCCGGGCCGGGCATCACTGCGCGCAGCCCGTCATGCAGCGCTTCAAAGTACCCGCGACGGCACGCGCCTCCTTCGCCTTCTACAACACAAAGCGCGAGATTGATTCACTCGCCCAGGCCATAGAGAAAGTGATCGAGGTCTTTTCGTAGACGCGTCAATAAAGAAAAGCCTATATGTCTGAACTAAGCGAGCTTTACCAGCAGGTTATTCTGGACCACAACAAGAAGCCGCGTAATTTCCACAAGCTGGAGAGCGCCAATCGAACGGCTGAAGGCTACAACCCTCTGTGCGGCGACCAGTTGACGGTCTATCTCAATCTCGAAGACGAAGTGGTCAAGGAGGTGAGCTTTGAAGGCTCTGGCTGCGCCATCTCGAAAGCCGCCGCGAGCATGATGACGCAGAGCCTCAAGGGAAAGACCAAAGAGGAGGCCGAGACCCTCTTTAAAGAGTTTCACAGGATGGTGACGGGCGAGCTTGATACTGAGGCCGAGCCGAACCAGTTGGGCCGCCTGACAATCTTCTCCGGCGTCAGCGAATTTCCCGCGCGCGTCAAGTGCGCCAGCCTTCCCTGGCACACGATGCACGCCGCTCTCAACGGACAGGACGCTGTTTCAACCGAATAAGTCAAAAGCTTGAGGGAACATTCCACGGCGGCGTGCGTCTAATCCGGCAAGAGGTCATTTCTTTCATGAGCCATCGCCGTCCACTCATAGGGTTTGCTCTCTCTGCTATGCTTGCGTTCTCTGTCCTGCTCTTCTTCGGTCTTCGCACGCTGCGCTTTGACCAAGCGACAACTCAAGCTCCTCTCAACCAGACGCGCGCCGTTTTTAGTTCCGCCGCAGATAAGCGAGCAGGATTCACCGAAGCGGACTTTAACCAGCACGTCGCCGCTCTCAAGAAAAGGCTCGCGGGCCGGAATTTTACCATCCTCATTCAGCCTCCGTTCGTGGTCATCGGCGATGAGCCTGCGCCGGACGTGCAGCGTCATTCAAAAGAGACGGTCAAATGGGCCGTCGAAAAATTGAAACAGGACTTCTTCACTCAAGACCCAAAGCAGATTTTGGACATCTGGCTTTTTAAGGACGAGGCTTCTTATGAAAAACACGCGCGCGAGTTGTTCGGCCACACGCCGAGTACGCCTTACGGTTATTATTCCAGCCCCGACAGGGCGCTTATCATGAACATCTCGACGGGCGGCGGGACGCTGGTTCACGAAATGGTCCACCCTTTTATGGAGGCGAATTTTCCCGCCTGCCCGCCCTGGTTTAATGAGGGGATGGGTTCTTTATACGAGCAGAGCGGGGAGGTCGAAGGGCATATTCATGGCTTTACCAACTGGCGTCTAAAGGGCTTACAGCAAGCCATACGAGATGGCCGCGTGCCTGGCTTCAAGTCTCTGATGGAGATGAACGGCGATGAGTTTTATAATGAGGACCAGGGAACTAACTACGGGCAGGCTCGCTATCTCTGTTATTACTTGCAGGAGAGGGGACTGCTCATCAAGTTTTACAGCGAGTTTGTCGCGCAACAAAAAACGGACCCGACCGGGTACAAAACGCTTCAGCAAATTTTGGGCGAGCGTGATATGAGCGCCTTTCAGAAACGTTGGGAGAAGTTTGTGCTCGGACTGAGCGAGGATTTCGCCTTGCGCCTGGACCGAGACTAAAAGCGAAAATCATCGCCCTGCCGCCGCAAGACGGAACGAATTTAAAGGGACGGCCTCTCGTTGGGCCGTTCTTTTTTTTGTGCGGCTGACAAATGGGCCGAATCTGAGCATAATGCTCTTTATCAGGAGCCATCATCGTGAACATAGAGACTGTTGAGCTGTGCGAGATACGTCTGCCGCTCAAACATTTTTTCGAGACCAGCTTCGGGCGCACGACCGAGCGGCGTATCCTGCTGGTGCGCGTTCTGGACCGCGACGGAGCGGAAGGCTGGGGCGAATGCACAGCCGGAGAAGGCCCTTTTTACAGCGAAGAATGGACCGAGAGCGCCTGGTCCACAATCAGGGAATTTCTTGGACCAATGCTGGTCGGGCGAGAGGTTGAGCGCGCGAGCAGCGTCTGGTCTTTGATGAAGGCCGTGCGCGGGAATCGGATGGCAAAGGCCGCGCTCGAAACCGCCTGTTGGGATTTGGAGGCGCGTCGCGCCGGCCTCCCGCTCTGGAAATATCTGGGAGGCACGCGAGCAGAGATTCCCTGCGGTGTTTCGATAGGCATACAGGATTCGCCGGAAGAATTGTTTGAGAAGATTGACAGAGAACTCTCCGCCGGATACCAGCGCATCAAGATTAAGATCAAGCCCGGTTGGGACTTAAAGATAGTCGAGCAGGTACGCTCACGTTTTCCACAGATACAACTGATGGGTGATGCCAACTCTGCTTATACGCTCGCGGATGTCCCGCTCTTTCGCGCGCTGGACCAATTCAAGCTGATGATGATTGAGCAGCCGCTGGCTCATGACGACATGTTCGATCATGCGGAGCTGCAACGCGAGATAGAGACGCCTGTCTGCCTGGACGAAACTGTGCGCACGCCTGAAGATGCGACGCACGCGATTGAGCTTGGCGCGTGTCGCATTATCAATGTCAAGCTGGGACGCGTCGGCGGCCACACAGAAGCGCAGCGCGTCGAGCGTCTCTGCCGCGAGCGGGGAATCCCAATCTGGTGCGGAGGCATGCTTGAAGCAGGCATCGGGCGCGCACACAACATCGCGATGGCGACGCTCGCGGGCTTTACTCTGCCGGGCGATGTCTCGGCCAGCGCACGCTATTGGCATGAGGACATCATAGAGCCGCCCGTCAACGTGACCCCCCGCGGCACTATCCACGCGCCCGAAAAGCCCGGCATCGGATACGAAGTCAACCGCGCGCGGATAGATTCTTTGACGGTCAGAAGAGAGATGGTGAGGTGATTTGCGATCTTCGATTTGAGACAATCAAAAATCGAAAATTCCAATATGTCTGTCGAGATAAAAAAAACGGAAGCTGTTTCCCTGCTTGACCATTTCGGCGGGAGGCAGGAGCAGATGCTGGCATTTGCCCGTGCGTTGGTCGAGACGGAGTCGCCTTCGGGCGATGAGGCTGGCAGCCGCGCCGTCGTCTCTTTGATTGCAGAGGCGGCGCACGGGATTGATGGCGTGACTTCGATTGAGCGTCTCAAGGGTGAGCATTACGGCGAGCACCTGCTGGTCAGAGCCTTTACGGATGGACCACAGAAGGGTGCGGTCTTGATTGTGGGCCACACGGATACTGTGCATCCGAAGGGGACGCTTGCCGAGCGTCCCTGGCGTCAGGATGGCGGGCGCATTTATGGACCAGGAATCTTTGACATGAAAGCTAATTGCGCGCTGGCCCTGGAAGCTTTGCGCGCATGCGGCTCGCTCAAACTCTTGCCGCGCCGCCCTGTGACTTTGCTGCTGACGTGCGATGAGGAGGATGGAAGCCCCACGGGCCGCGCGCTGGTGGAGACCGAAGCGCAAGGTGCTAGGTGCGCGCTGGTGCTTGAGCCGCCCGCGAGCGGCGGGCGCGTCAAGACCGCGCGTAAGGGAACGGGCATCTTTAAGATGCGGGCCGAGGGGCGCGCGGCTCATGCGGGGCTTGAGCCTGAGAAGGGTGCGAGCGCGATCCTTGAGATAGCGAGGCAGATAGAGCGGCTGTACGCTTTGAACGATCCGGCGCGCGGGACGACTCTTAACGTGGGCGTGATGAGCGGCGGGACAGCTTCAAATGTCGTCGCCGCCGAAGCGGAAGCAGAGATAGACATACGCTTCAACACGCTGGCCGAAGCCGAGAGAATCGAGAAGGAGATTTTGAACTCAAAGCCTTTTGATGAGCGCGTCAGCCTTTACGTCGAGGGCGGCGTCAATCGCCCGCCTCTTGAGCGCACGCAAGGAGTCGCCGCGCTCTATGAGCATGCGCGCGGGATGGCTGCCGCGCTCGGGTTCGAGCTGGGAGAGGCAAGCGTCGGCGGGGCTTCGGACGGAAACTTTATCGCCGCGCTCGGCGTCGCCGTCCTTGACGGACTCGGCATCAACGGCGATGGCGCGCACGCCGTCCACGAGCACATCCTGTTTGAAGATATTCCCAGGCGCGGCGCACTCCTGGCCGCGCTCATCGCTACTCTATAAGTCCGAGAGTCCGAGAGTCCGGAGTCTCAGAGTCAAAGGCCAAAAGCTTTTGGCTCATGACTCCAGACTCCGGACTCTCAGACTCTGAGACTTTTTATGAAGATTGCTACCTGGAATGTGAACTCTATACTGGCGCGTTTGCCTCTGGTCCAGAAATGGCTCGAAGAGGCGCGGCCCGACGTGCTTTGTTTGCAGGAGCTGAAATGTACGGACGAGAAGTTTCCTGCGGAGGCTTTTACGGAGCTGGGCTACGGGGCGGAGACTTACGGGCAGAAGACCTATAACGGCGTCGCGATTCTTTCGCGCGAGGGCTGCGAGGATGTCCTACGCGGCTTTCCTGATGATGAAGAGGGTGCGCATGCGCGTCTCATCGCGGCAACTGTCAGGGGCGTGCGCATCGTCAATGTTTATATTCCGAACGGGCAGGCGGTCGGCACGGATAAGTATCAATTCAAGCTCAAATGGATGAAGCGCCTGCGCGAGTTTTTCGACGAGTCTTACAAAACGAAGGAGCAGGTGCTGCTCTGCGGCGACTTTAATGTCGCACCGGAAGAAAGAGATGTGCACGACCCCGAACAATGGGAAGGCCGCGTGCTCTTTAGTAAAAGGGAGCGTAATGCGCTGGACCACCTCAAGGCTTGGGGGTTCACGGATGCCTTCAGAATGCACACGGAAGAGGGAGGGCATTATTCATGGTGGGATTATCGCTCGATGTCTTTTCAGCGTCGGGCGGGTCTGCGCATAGACCACATCTGGGTCTCGAAACCGCTCGCCGAGCGTTGCCGGCGCGTCTGGATAGATGTCGAGCCGCGCCGCTGGGAGCGCCCGTCGGACCACGCGCCTGTCGTGGCGGAATTCAAATAAACAGTCCGAGAGTCCGGAGTCTCAGAGTCAAAAGCTTTTGGCCTTTGACTCTTGACTCTCAGACTCTCGGGCTCTGAGACTTTCAAAGAGGAATTATGAGCAATCAAAACAGGGACGGTTTGTGGTTGGCGGCGGCGGGTGTGGGAGCTTTGGTCGCGGCGCGGGCTTTGTTGCGGAAGTGGCGTGAGTATGACTTGCGTGAAAAGGTTGTTTTGATTACGGGCGGCTCGCGTGGATTGGGGCTGGTGCTGGCCCGCGAGATGGCCGAGCAGGGAGCGTCTCTGGCTATCTGTGCGCGAGACGTGGACGAGCTTGAGCGTGCGCGCGCAGACCTGCTTCGGCGCGGCGCGCGTGTGGTGGCTGTGCCCTGCGATGTCACGGACAGAGAGCAGGTCAGGGAAATGATTGATGTCGTGACTGAGCATTTTGGCAGGATTGATGTGCTCGTCAATAACGCCGGGGTGATTCAGGTTGGACCAGTTGAGGTCATGACGCTCGAAGATTACGAGCAGGCCATGAACGTGCATTTCTGGGGGCCGCTCTATACGACGCTGGCCGTCCTGCCGCAAATGCGTCGGCGGCGCGAAGGGCGCATCGTTAATATTAGTTCCATCGGCGGCAAGATCAGCGTGCCGCATCTGTTGCCTTATAGCGCGAGCAAGTTTGCGCTGGTCGGTCTTTCCGAAGGGCTGCGCGCGGAGTTGGCGAAGGACCGCATCGTTGTTACAACCGTCTGCCCTGGCCTGATGCGCACCGGCAGCCCGCGCAACGCCAACTTTAAGGGACAGCACCGCGCGGAGTATGCTTGGTTTAGCATCAGCGATTCGTTGCCGGTCACGGCGATGCAGGCAGAGCGTGCGGCGCGTCAGATTGTCGAAGCGTGTCGGCGCGGCGATGCGGAGATAGTGCTGAGCGTACAGGCGCAGCTCGCCGTGCGCTTTCACGGACTCTTTCCGGGATTGACGCAGGACCTGCTCGGCTTCGTCAATCGTCTTCTGCCAGCGCCCGGCGGCATCGGACGCAAACGCGCCAAAGGCAAAGATTCCGCCTCATCTCTTTCGCCCTCATGGCTCACAACCCTGACGGAATGGGCCGCCCAGAGAAACAACGAGATGCAAACGGGAATTAGCCACAGAGGCACAGAGATAGTAGAAGAAACGCGGCAGCGCGGTTGAGACAAGCGTATGGAGCGGGAAAAGAGCAGAGGGCAGGCTAAGGGGCGAGGGCGCAAAAGAGGCTCGCGGGAATCGCCGAAGCAACCGGAGGCCGCTGCTAAACCGCTGCTCCTGACATCCGGTCTCTTGCGTCGGTGGCCCTTGCCGCAGCCGGATGAGGGGGGGAGCAAGGAGGAGCGCGGGCGCGTGTTGGTGGTCGGCGGCGCGCCTGAGATGCCGGGCGCTGTCATCCTCTCGGCGACGGCGGCTCTGCGCGCTGGCGCGGGCAAGCTTCGCATAGCGACCTGCGGCAGCATCGCGCAGTTGATTGCCGTAGAGATACCGGAGGCGCGCGTCTTTGCTCTGGGCGAAACCGAAGCCGGAGCGATTGCCTCTTCGGCTGCCGCCAGAGTTGTGGAGTGGACCAGAGAAACGCAGTCGCTGTTGATTGGACCGGGAATGGTTGAAGAGGAAGCTATCAGGCCCTTGCTTGAAGCGATTCTTCAGGGCATCTCGGAGACGACCATCGTCATTGATGCCATCCCGCTCAAATGTCTGGCGGGCAACAGAGAATGCCTGCGCTCGCTCGGTGGGCGTGTGATTCTCACGCCGCACGCGCGCGAGATGGCAGAGATGCTCGGCACATCTGAAGAGGAGGTCAGGCGTAACCCGTTGAAGACTGCGCTTGATGCCGCAACCGAGTTAGGGGCCGTCATTGCGCTCAAAGGCCGCGAGACTTTTATCGTCGCACCCGACGGCACGGCTTACGTTAATCGCGCGGGCAACGTCGGACTCGCAACCTCAGGCTCAGGCGATACTCTCTCAGGCATCATCGCGGGCCTCGCGGCACGCGGCGCTGGTCCTTTACAGGCTGCCGCCTGGGGCGTCTATCTGCACGCCAGCGCGGGCGACCAACTGGCACGCCGGATGGGCCGCCTGGGTTTTCTCGCGCGCGAGTTGCTGGCGGAGATTCCCGCGCTGATGTCGAAATTGTCGGATGAGCGAAAGGGAAGGAAATAAACTCTACCTTGAAATGTCCGAAGAGCGCGCAGAGCCGAGAGACGTTGTTAACGAATCGCTTCCGCCAGCGTGCGTCCGTTGACGAAGACTCTCACCCTTTTGACGGAAGGGAATTGCCGCGCCGTCGCTTCGATCTGCCCTGTGATGCGAGGCTCGTCACAGACGCCCGCGACGAACGGGCCTTCTCCTGAAATATGTATGGTCGCCACTCGCGCGCGGATTGAAACGCTCTTGAGCCTTAGATTTCTGCCTCTCCAGAAATTGTGCAACTGCGGATTCTCCGCATAGTCCTGCGGGATTGAAAGCAACTCCTCAAGCGCAGCTCTTAAAGGCGCGGCGGTCGCTTTAATCCTGCGCGTCACGGGCACAAGGCTATCGTCGCAACCAATCTTCCTGCCCATCCTGCCTTTATCATCAAGGGCTACCAGATAGACTTTGACCTCATTGACGCCGCCCTGATTAGTCCCCGTGTGGCTTTTTAATGTTTCGGAGAGGCTTGTGCCATCCTTGTACCGGATGTCCTCGATTTTCCAGCCTGCCCTCTGCTGGACCAGCAGATAAGTTATCTCTTCCGGCTCTCCGAAGTTTTCAAAAGAGACTTTGACCTCCGCTTTCCCGTTAACCTGTCCGGGTTTTTGCACGG
>DASWMI010000005.1:0-7841 GCA_036399835.1 Pyrinomonadaceae bacterium
CCTCCTTGAGGCGCGCGAGAATCGTTTCGTAATCGAGGCCGGAGATGAGATGTATGTTGTGAATCTCCGGCGGCGAAAAGCAATGAAGCTGAAAGTCAGGATATTCTGCATGAAGCGTGCGCAGCAGTTCTTCGTACCACTCTATCCCGAAATCCGGGTGGAGGCCGCCCTGCATCAGCACGCCCGTTCCGCCGAGCGCGATGGTCTCATCTATCTTCTGCCGAATCTCGTCCAGCGTGCGGACGTATGTCTCCGGCTTGCCCGGTCTGCGATAGAAGGCGCAGAAGGTGCAGACGACGTTGCAGACATTCGTATAGTTGATATTGCGGTCAATGATATAAGTCACGATGCCTTCCGGATGCCTGCGCCTGCGCACCTCGTCCGCGGCCAGACCTATCCGCACGAAATCATCGGATTCGAGCAGCGCCGCGCAGTCGTCCGCCGTCAGCCGCTCGCCCGACAACGCACGGTCCAGAATGGGTTGAATATTTTTTGTCTCTCTCATCTGTTTCTCACTCGAATGCCATTTTAGATGTCCGCCGGATGATTTGGCAATTTGAGTGCCGGATTGAAAAAAGCCCGACTCTTGAAGAAAGAGCCGGAAGTGTGGCTCAAAGCGCGGCCCGGGTTTCGCAGTCTGCGAAACTTTGGACCATTAAACCATAAACTGCAAAGGCCGCAGGACGGGAATCAACCCGTGCTTGTGCGCTAGGTTGTAGAACAGGTCCAACCCCTCGCGCATCTCCTCGTCAAGCTCAAAAGAGATATTCTCAAGCAGATATTCTCGAAGCTCCGAGCGCGGCAACCCCAGCTCCATTTCATAAGCGCGAGCGATCTCTTCAACCTGTTCCAGGCCCTCATCACGCGCCGCAGCGAAATTCACCCCGCGCACCGAAGCTAAAGCGTCTGCGCGCGCCATCCACATCGCAAAGACAAATCCCAGCCCAGTGTATTCGCGCCAGAGCGAGGCCAGGTCATAGACGCGCAGCCCTTCGCGCGAAAAAGTCATGGCCGGGTCGCCTATCATCAACGCGGCGTCGCTCCGTGCGAGCATCGCTTGCAAATCAGGCGCGCTCGTCCGCCAGACAGGCTCTACGCCCAGGAACTCTCGAAAAATAATCTGGACCAGAGCAACAGAAGTGCGCGATTCAACGCTCAGCGAGACCCTGCGTATCTCCTTCAGCTCACGCCCCGAAGTAACCAGCAAGACGCTCCGCACACGCCTGCGCGAGCCGACGCAGACATCCGGCACGATGGCGATTTCCGGCACCCGCTGGTATTCGATGACAGGCACGAGCGCGGCTTCCACCTCCCCGCGCGCCAGCATATCGGAACAACGCGCCGGGGCCGTATCCGTCAAAAGCCTGACCTCCTGCCGTCTCGCCCCCTTGATAAAACTCCAGACGAGCGGCGCTGTATTCAGATAGCTGGAAGCCGCCACGCGCGGCACACTCGCCCCGCCATCTGCGCTTCCAATCTCAATTCCTTCTCTGTTCATACAGGTTGGCGCACAATAACAAGCCTCTGGATAAAAGGCAAAAAAACAGGGCTCAGCTCTCATCTCCGACCTCTGCCTTTTACCTTTTTACTTTTGCCCTTTATATTGTCTTCATGCAAATCCACGATGTAAGCGTGCCGATTTCCGTAGAGATGCCGACCTACGAGGGCGACCCCGGCGTGGAAATTACAGAGTGGGCTGCGCTTGCCAGGGGCGACGCGGCCAACGTCACGCTGCTTCATTTCGGCGCTCACACAGGCACGCATGTTGATGCGCCGTCGCATTTCATAGAGGGCGCTGCGAAAGCCTGCGAGATGCCGCTTGAAGTGCTCATCGGAGAGGCGCGCGTCGTAGAGATTCCAGATGATGTGCTCGCCATCAAGACAGACCATCTCTCAGAGCTTGGTCCAGACGGCCCGACGCGCATTCTCTTTCGTACACGCAACTCCGCCTTCTGGTCCAATCCTTCCAACGGCTTTCGCCAGGACTTCACTTATCTTGAGCCGGATGCGGCCCGCGCCCTGGTGGACATGGGCGTACGGCTCGTCGGCATAGATTATCTCTCGGTCGAGAAATTCAAACCCGAACGACATGAGACGCACTTGATTCTACTCTCGCAGGGCGTGATTATCCTTGAAGGACTGGATTTGCGCGAAGTCCGCGCCGGTGATTATGAGCTGATCTGCCTGCCGCTCAAGATTGCGAGCGGTAAAGGCGATGGCGCTCCCGCTCGCGTCATCCTGCGCACGCCGGATTGAGCTGTGAGCCGCGAAGATTTCAGGGCGGCAAGCAGATGCACGGATTCGATAAGCGTTAAAATTTCAGGATGAGCAATCGAAAACCGGAAAGGTGGTTGACGACTGATGGCTTCCAGTAATCTTGAGCAGATGATGGAGACGGCGGGTTATCGTGAGCGCGTTTTCCAGCTCGTACATCGCATTCCCCCCGGACGCGTGATGACCTACGGGCAGATCGCTGAAATCCTCGGCGAAGGCTACACGCCGCGCACGGTCGGTTTTGTCATGCATTCTGCCGACGAAGAGACCACGCCCTGGCATCGCGTCATCAATTCGCAGGGCGGATGCTCGACCGGGCGCGTCCTGCTGCCCTTGGACAAACAACAGCGCCTGCTCGAAAGCGAAGGCGTCAAGTTCAATGCGCGCGGTCGCTGCGACTTGAATGTTTATCGCTGGACGCCTGAAGAGGTTGAAGCGGAACAGAGGCAGGACGACGAGCAGCCCAGTCTCTTTTCTGACTGAGTCTCTTCTACCCCTCGCGCGTTTACTCTCGACGCCTGGCCTAAAGAGGAATGACAACTCGATGAACAATAATCCACTCCAGCCACGCACGCCTTATCAAGTCAGCCCGCCGCGCTACTCTGTCGCGCACCACATGGTCACGACGGCGTTCGAGCTGCCCGGCTTTCGTATCACGCAGAACCTGGGCGTCGTGCGCGGCATAGTCGTTCGCTCTCGCAACGTCTTCGTCAACATCGGCGCGGCCCTTCAGACTCTGGTCGGCGGCAACATAGTCGCCTGGACCAAACTTTGCGAACAGACGCGCGCGGACGCTTTCGAGATTATGATTCAACACGCCACCGAACTCGGCGCGAATGCCATCGTCGGCGCTCGTTACGATGCCACGGAGGTCGCCAGCGGCGCGACCGAAGTTCTGGCTTACGGCACGGCTGTCGTCGTCGAGCCTGTCGAGACGGAAGGCTATCGCTCTTGAAAGATACCCAACTGACAGAGGAGCAGAGACGGCGCGTGCAAGAGGCCTTCGAGCATGTTCCCTTCGCTCATCTGATAGGGCTTGAGCTGGGAGAGATTGAGCGCGGCACGGCCACTCTTTACCTGAACGTGCGAGATGAGCTGAAACAGAATAACGGTCTCATGCACGGCGGCGCGATAGCCTCTCTGATAGATACCGCCTCCGCTTTTGCCATCCTCCCGCTGCTCGAACCCGCAGAGACAATCTCCACGATTGACCTGACCATACACTACCTGCGCCCGCTTCTCAGTGGCCGCGCCTCGGCCCTTGCACGCCTTTTGCGCCAGGGCCGCCGCCGCCTGACCGTCTCCGTAGATGTCCTTGATGACAGACAAACCCTTGCAGCTACAGCAGTTACGACCTATATCAAACGGTCCTGAAATTTGTGTCAAAAGCTTTGCGCGGGCTGTTAAAATATTGTGGACAAGAACGTTAATCCATGCCAAAATGTGTTTGACCTCGCTGCCAACTATTGTGCAGCACATGCTCCCGGAACCTTTGAGCGTCCAACCGCCCGCTGTCAGTCATTCATCCCGAGATGCACTCTCTTTATCAGGCACTACTCACACAACACCCACGTCAGTTGAAGCCTGTGCGCTGTGCCGAACAGACCATCGCGCAGATACATCGCTATTTCGAGGATGTGGTGCTGGAAAACAATCTGTCGGCGCTTGTTATCGAGAGCCTGCCGCTGGTGGCCGAACGCTCTCTGCGCGATCTGGCGCGTGTGCGGGAAATCGGGCGCACGGCCCACAGAGCCTTCTTCTTTGTCTCGCCGGATGACGCTCTCAACGACCTGCCGACGCATTTGAACGAACAGGACCGCGAGCCTGTGCTGCTCAAGCTGGCCGACAATGAGCCGAACCATGAACGCTTCGTCGTGATTGCAGACGCGCGCTTCTCTGCCGTGCTGGCGTCCGTGCATGGTCCACATGAGCATGGCGGGGAGTCTGTTGGAGACGAAGTTATCTGGACCTTCGAGCCTGACGTGGTTTATTCGGCCCTGGAATATTTGATGGCGCGCGTGACGGCGGAGCGACCATTCCAGGCCGCCGGAATCTCTATGGCCGTGCGCAGGTGCATGCCCAAGGCGACCTCGCTCCAATTAACAGTCTCCGTGACGACCAAGCTCGCGCGCCTCCTGCAAGAACAGGCCGGACGCGAGATCGCCGTCAACCGCATCGCGACGGCGATCAGAAATTCGCTTGAGCTGGACAGTATTCTGCAAACGACCGTGGATGAGGTCGGGCGCGCACTGAGCGCAAAACACTGTGCGCTGCGAGTAGAGGGCGAAGCAGGCAAAGAGCCTTTGACTAACTGTTATTTCCGCGACGGAGTGGGCGACGGCAGCGCGGACCAGATGGAGCTACTGGGCGATCTCAATGCTTATCACGTGCGCCTCACACATCGCCCGAAGAACTACGTACTCGACGGGCGTCGGAGCGTAGATGAGGGCGAGGACAATATCTGTCCTCTGGCCGCCGTGCCGCTTCTTTACCAGGAACGTTACATGGGCATGCTCATGGTCCGCTCGGATGATTCTAACAGGCTCTGGCAGGAGAACGAGATTCTGTTGCTGCGCACGGTGGCCGACCAGGTGACTGTCGCGGTCAATCACGCGCGGCTTTTCGCGCAGGTCCAGCAGCAGGCGCTGACAGACGCTCTGACAGACTGTTTCAATCGCCGCTCCTTCGAGATGCAGCTTGAGCGCGACCTGCACCTTGCCACACGCATGAGCCAGCCGCTCTCGCTGATTATGCTCGACATTGACAACTTCAAGCTCGTCAACGATACGCACGGGCATGAGGCGGGCGATGTGGTCCTGCGCATGATTGCCGACGGCCTGCGCGAAGAGTTGCGCGGCGTGGATACGGCTGCGCGTTATGGCGGCGAAGAGTTTGCTGTGATTCTGCCGCAGGCCGATCTGGACGGCGCTCTCATCGTCGCGGAGCGACTGCGCACACGCATCGAACAGACAGAGATGCCGGTCGTCGGCTACATCACGGCCTCCTTCGGCGTCGCTACCTTTCCGCTTCATGCATCTTCACGCGCCACGCTGGTCGTGACAGCCGACCGCGCTCTCTACGAAGCCAAGCGCGCCGGACGCAACCTCGTCTGTAGCCCTCCCGAAACGGCAGAACTACTCCCTGACGAAGCCGTCACAGAAACCGACCCGGGAACCGATTCAGAACCCATCCTCGAATCCGTCGCAGAACTCGTCTCAGAACCCACCTCCGCATCACCACTCGTCTGACAAAGAGAGTCTGAGAGTCCGAGAGTCTCAGAGTCAAAGGCAAACTACTGTCTTTTGACTCTGAGACTCTCGGACTTTTCTCGTTACTGGCGTTCGAGAAGAAAATCTAGCATCATAGGGTCTTGTATTAATTTGACTGAAGCCGGAGCTTTGCGAGGCGTGTCCTTCTGATTTATGGATGACCTAAAAAAGTTTGCCGTTTATTTCCGGCCTTATAAAGTGCAGATGGTGTCGGGCATCCTCTGTATCTTCGTCGGCGTCATCTTTAACATCATGATTCCGCTGGTCATCGGGCGTGCGGTTGACGACCTGCGCGGGGGCGTGACCTGGGCCGTGCTGACCAGTGCCGCGCTCAAGACGCTGGGCCTGAGCATTGCCAGCGGCACATTCCTCTTTTTGCAGCGGCGGATTCTGATAGGAATTTCGCGCCACGTCGAATATGACCTGCGCAGGGACTTTTACGCGCATCTGGTGGACCAGCCGCTCTCATTTTTCCATGAGCACAGGATCGGCGACCTGATGTCTCGCGCGACGAACGACCTGGCGGCGGTGCGGCAACTGGCCGGGCCGATGATTATGTACTCTTTGCAGACCATACTGGTCGTGCTCTTTATCCTGCCGCTGATGCTCAGAATCAGCATCACGCTGACGCTCTTGCTCTTCGTGACGATGCCGCTCGTTTCGCTGACGGTAAAATATTTCGGGCAGCAGGTACACATACGCTTTACGGGAATACAGGAATTCTTCGCGCAGATTTCGGCGCGCGCGCAGGAGAATTTTACGGGCGTGCGCGTGGTTCGCGCTTACGCGCAGGAGACTGCGGAGATTGCCGCTTTTGAGTCTCTCAACCGTCAGTATGCCGAACAGAATTTGAGCCTCGTGCGCATCTCGGCTGTGATGCGACCGCTGATGCAGTTTTTAATCGGCGGAGGCTTTGTGCTCATCTTCTGGTATGGCGGGCTGCTGGCGGCGCGCGGCGCAATCACCGTCGGAGAGTTCACGGTCTTTAATCTTTATCTGGCGCGTCTCATCTGGCCGCTCATCGCGCTCGGCTACGTCGTCAACCTCTACCAGCGTGGCACCGCGAGCCTCAAGCGCATGAACTCCATCTTCGCCGTCAAGCCTACGATTACGGACCGCGATACGGCCAGAGAACAGCCGCCGATTGCCGGGCGGATTGAATTTCGCGGGCTAACCTTCGATTATCATTCAGGGAGCGAGCCTGTTCTGCACGACATCAACCTGACGATAGAGGCAGGGCAGACGGTCGCCTTTGTCGGGCGCACGGGGAGCGGCAAATCAACCTTGATGAATCTCATCCCGCGCCTTATCGAAGCGCCTCCCGGTACGCTCTTTATAGACGGTGTGGAGATAGCCGATTACAAACTGGACCAACTGCGCGCAGCGATTGGCTATGTTCCACAGGAGACCTTTCTTTTTAGTGATAGCCTCGCTGAAAACATTGCCTTCGGCGTCGAAAAGGCGGACCGCGCAGAGGTCGAATGGGCGGCGGAGATTGCGGGTCTATCGGAAGACGTGCGCGAGTTTGCCAATGGGTTTGAGACGCTGGTCGGCGAGCGCGGCATCACGCTTTCGGGCGGGCAGAAGCAGCGCACGGCGATTGCGAGAGCGGTCATTCGCCAGCCGAAGATTCTGATTTTAGACGACGCGCTCTCGTCCGTTGACACATACACGGAGGAAAAAATCCTCTCACGTCTGCGCGGCATCATGCGCGACCGCACGAGCCTGATCGTCTCGCATCGCATCTCGACCGTGCGCGATGCGGACCTCATTTGCGTCTTTGATGACGGGCGTATTATCGAGCGCGGCACGCATGAAGAACTACTCGCGCTCGGCGGCGAGTACGCTGATTTGTACGAGCGGCAACTGCTGGAAGAAGAGTTGGCCGCCAGCTGAATTTCCATCAATCGAAAACCGGAACGGAGATTGTCATGGACCAGTTTAATCGTGAGGCAGGCCAGCCGGATATTGATGCGCGCTACCGCACGATGCTCGTCATCTGGTTCGCGATGCTGATGACGCAGGGGATGTTTTTCTTCCTCACGCTATTTGTTCCGCGTCCTCCGTCGGGCGAAGGTGACTCGGTGCCGGTCTGGATTCTACTAATGATGGCCCTCAGTAGCTTCGCCCTTTCTTTCCTCATCAGGAGCAAGCTTCAGTCGCGGGCTGAAGCCGAGCAAAGCCCTGCTGCCGTGCAGAGCGGGATGATTGTGGCGCTGTCGCTGTGCGAGGCTTGCAGCCTCTTCGGGCTGATGACATTTTTCATCACGAGCGCAAAATACTATTACCTGTTTTTCA
>DASWMI010000006.1:0-2237 GCA_036399835.1 Pyrinomonadaceae bacterium
CAGGTTAGCTCGACTGGTCAGAACGGACCTCGGTTCGACGACGAGTTTGGGAGCGCCGCTGTTAACGAGTTCGGTGTTGCCGAGTGCGCAGACGACGATCGCGGGGCAGAGTTTCAGTTGGTCGCAGGGTTTGATTCTGAATCACACTTATGTCGCGGGGACAGACCTCATTTCCAGATACCAGAAGGTTTACGCAACGGGCAGACTCCTCGGCGACGGCGTGAACGAGGAGACGACGACGCAGGCGGTCAATCCGACTTTGATGACGAGCGGTGTCGTCCCGGGCCAGGACGTGCTGACCAGCGACGGCAGCTCGCTCCGCAGCGGAATCTTTTTCATGAGCACCAATTTGCTCTTGGGTGACGGCATCCTGGTCAGCGACGGGATTCTTGTGAGCGATGGGATTCTGGTCAGCGACGGTATTTTAGTCAGCGACGGGATTATCGTTTCCGACGCCACGCTGCAAGCGCAGTCGGCTTTGCTGTGCGGCGATAATACCTCTTCCATGAGATAAAGGAGGCAACACAGGTTGACTATGGACAGACTATTTTGAAATACTCTGTGCGCCTAGCAAGTTTCTCTCCCGCATAAAACTGAATCAACCCGACATTCAGTGACCACCTCGCAGCATACTTGTTGCCCGCGCCTTCCGGAGGCGGGCTTGTTCTGCTCGCATCAGAGCTTGAATATTTTGTTGAACGAAGGTTTTGTAAGTGGTCCGCGCAAGATTCGGATGCAGCCGAGCTTGCGTTGACCGCGAACAAAGGAGGAATCAGGTGAGAAACAGTAAACGCACGGTCGGAGCTGGATTTTATGCTCTGTCCTTACTGCTTGTCTCTTTATGCGTGTGGCTCTCGTCGGGCGAGTCCACGGCGGCTCAGCAGAGCGCCCTCTCTCTGCTGGACGGTGACAGCAATTTGCTCGGCGGGCTAACGACCGAAAAGGTCTCACCGGATTTAGTTGAGAAGGCGCGCCATCCGCAAATGCGCAACGAACGCGTGCGGGTCATTCTTCAGCTTGAGGGCGAAGCGAGCAGCGCGCTCAATTCTCTGCTCCAGCGCGCAGACGTCAACCAACAAAGACTGCTCCAAAATTTCAATGCGCGCGTGCTGGAATTGCCCGCGCATCTCGTCGAGAAGATGGCGGCGCGTGGCGAAGTCAGGTTTATCTCCATGGACAGGCCGACGCTCAGCTTCGGCCATGTCTCGCAGACGACGGGCGCGGATGCCGTGCGCATTAGCACCGGCATCAATACGAGCGGGCTGGACGGCACGGGCATCGGCATCGCCGTGCTTGATTCCGGCATCGACCCTTCGCACACGGCTTTTCGTGGTCGCATTAATGAGCTGCGCGTTGTCGTAAACCGCGACTTCACGGGCGAAGGCCGCACGGACGACCCCTACGGGCACGGTACACACGTAGCGGCGACGGCAGCCGGTAATGGCCGCATCTCAAACGCCTCTTACATAGGCATCGCGCCCAACGCGAACATCGTCAACCTGCGCGTGCTCAAGTCTAACGGCACGGGCACGGTCTCCGCTGTCCTCTCGGCTCTCGATTGGGTGATGACCAATCGCACGCTCTACAACATACGCGTCGTCAACATGAGCCTCGGAGCGCCCGCCATCGAATCATACAAAAATGATCCGGTCTGCCTGGCCGTCCGCCGCCTGGTTGACGCCGGCGTCGTGGTCCTGGTTGCCGCAGGCAATAACGGCAAGGACTCTTTGGGCCAGAAAGTTTACGGGCAGGTTCACTCTCCGGGTAACGAGCCGTCGGCGATTACCGTCGGCGCGACAAACACTTTCGGCACGGACGAGCGCGGCGATGATGTTGTCGCAACCTTTAGCTCGCGTGGGCCTACACGCAGCAGTTGGAAAGATGCTCTGGGCATACGGCACTACGACAATCTCATCAAGCCGGACATAGTTGCCCCGGGCAATAAGATCGTCGAGGCGGAAGCCATAGATAATTATCTGGTCCAGCAAAATCCCGCGCTCGATGCAGGCATCAGCCAGGCCGATGGCCGCCGCATGATGTACTTGAACGGCACATCAATGGCGACACCAGTGGCCGCAGGCGCTGCCGCACTGCTCCTCCAGGCCAATCCTTCTTTAACTCCCAATCTCATCAAAGCCATCCTGATGTACACGGCACAGCCGCTGGCAGGCTTTAACATGTTCGAGCAGGGAGCAGGTCAGATCAATATTGAAGGGGCTGTCAGGTTAGCTCGACTG
>DASWMI010000007.1:0-19585 GCA_036399835.1 Pyrinomonadaceae bacterium
CGACCGTCAGGACGCCGACGCTGACGCCGAGAATCGTCAAGGACGAGCGCAGCTTGTTGGCACGCAGCGTGTCAACGGCCATCAAAGCGGATTCCCTGATGTCATCGAATCTCATCGGATGTCATCGAACCTCGCAGGCTATCTCACTTCTCCGAATTTATCCGCGGCCAGCCCCTGGCGGTCAAAGCTCACGGTCAACTCGTAGTGCTTTTTGAGCGAAGCCAAACGCGTCGCCCTCCACAACCAACCCTGATGCTCAAGCGCTAGCCAGCGCCAGCTCTCTTCCGCGCCCTCTTGCTGCATCCTGTCCGGCTGGCCCAGTTTTTCAGCGACCTCGCCTTTGGTCATCCCAGGTCTGATTTGCCAGTAGCCATGCCCCAGACCGCTTCTAAAATAGAGATAGACGAGTTGCTCCCGCCCAAGCTCAAGCCCTAAAAGGAGCACGAGCGCGACGGCGATAATGATGAATCTTTTTCTACTCATAAAGCAGTAGCTAACAATCAATAGCCCGGCACAATCTTTAACTCAAAACTCAAAACTGACTACTTTATTCCGCTCGTAGCGCTTCAATCGGGTCGAGCTTGGCTGCGCGCCAAGCGGGCCAGAGTCCGCTGATGATGCCGACGACGGACGAGACGCAGACGCCGAGCACAGCCGAAGTCACGCTGACCAGCAGCGGAAAGCCTAGCAGAAAAGAGAGTAGGTAGGCCAAGCCGAATCCTGTGAGCACGCCGATAGCCCCGCCGATGGCCGTGACCGTCACGGCCTCTATCAAAAACTGCGTCAGAATATCTTTGCGCCGCGCCCCTACGGCCTTGCGTATGCCAATCTCCTTGGTCCTTTCTGTGACCGAAACGAGCATGATATTCATCACGACGATACCGCCGACGACGAGCGAGATGGCTGCGACACCGATGGTCACGATGTAAATGTTGGAGGTCGCTTTGCCGTACAGGTCCAGAAATACGTCCTGCGTTTCGAGGGCAAAGCCGTCGTCCGCGTCGCTAAAGGTCTTGCCGCGACGATTGCGCATGATGGCGCGCACCTGGTCTTCAGCCGCTTCCAGTTGCGGAGCTGTCGGGACTTGGACAAAGACCACAATCGAATCACGCGCGCTGAAGTTCTTGCGGTAGGTCTCGTAAGGGATATAGATGACGTTATCGCGAGAGATACCGAAGATTTTTCCGAGCGGCTCAAGCACGCCGATAATCTCGTAGGGACGACCGGCGACCCAGACCGACTGGCCCAGCGCCTGCTCCGGACCAGCGCCGCCGAAGAGGTTTGTCAAAATGTCCGGGCCGACCACGCAGGCTTCGCGTCCGGCGGCGGCCTCGCTCTCGGACCATGTGCGCCCCGTGTCAATAGTCACGCCGTCAATCTCAAACATCGAGAGCGGCGTCACGCCGCGCACGCGGACATTCTCCGAGCGCTGGTCGTTGTGCTTGACCGTCTCCAGTTGGTTGGCGGCGATCCCTGTGCGCCAGCAGTTTGTGCAGAGACGAAAAATCGCCTCGGCATCTTCAGCCGTGACATCCTTACGCTTGTTGAACCTGATGAAATCTTCGCGCGAGGTGATGACCTGCGGGCGCTTCGAGATGGTAAAGACGGTCGAGCCTTGCGAAGAGAAGGTGGAGGCTACTGTCTGGTCCAGTCCCTTGATGATGGTGACGACTGTGATGACGGCAGAGACGCCGACCACTATACCGACGAGCGTCAGGGACGTGCGCAGCTTGTTGGCGCGCAGGCTCGCGGCGGCGACGCGAAACGCTTCCCAGAGTGCGGAGAGACGGAGGAACATAAAAAGTGATGGGTGACAGGTAACAGGTGACAGGAAACTCCTGCTCTTGTTACTTGTCACCTGTCACTTGTCACTTCTTTATCTAATCTTCTCATCCTTCTCAATCTGCCCGTCGCGGATCGAGATGACGCGATGAGAGCGCGCGGCGATGTCCGGCTCGTGTGTGACGACGATGATCGTGTTGCCTTCGGCGTGCAGCTTCTCGAAGAGGTTCATGATCTCGTGGCTGGTGGTTGAGTCGAGCGCGCCCGTCGGCTCGTCCGCGAGCAGGATGGAAGGATGATTGACGAGCGCGCGTGCGATGGCGACGCGTTGACGCTGACCGCCGGAAAGCTCGTTCGGCCTGTGCGTCATGCGCTCTGTCAGGTCCACAGATGAGAGAGCGCGTTTTGCCATCTCGCGGCGCTGCGCGGAGCTGATTCCGGCGTAGATCAAAGGCAGCTCGACATTGTGCAAGGCGGTCGCGCGGGCCAGCAGGTTGAAGGTCTGGAAGACGAAACCGACCTCCTTGTTGCGTATGCGCGCCAGCTCGTCGTCCTCCATCTCTGAGACGAGCTTGCTGTTGATCCAATACTGGCCGCTGGTCGGCGTGTCGAGGCAGCCGATGAGGTTCATGAGCGTTGATTTGCCAGAGCCTGATGGACCAATAATCGCCAGGTACTCGCCCTTCTGCACATCGAAGGAAACGCCATGCAGCGCGTGGACCTTCTCAGACCCCATCTCGTAGGTCTTCCAGATGTTGCGCATGGAGATGAGAGCCTTCGGCTCTTCGCGCTGGACCAGCGATGCGCCGGGCACATACTCCTGCTCAAACGTCTCGGAGGCCATTGTCGCGTCGCTCATTATTTACCCCCGTTGGCGTTCTGTCCGACAGCTCCGGGCTTATTCGTCTGACGCTTGACGGTCTGGCTCTCCTTGAGCGTCTTGAGAATGCGGCTTGGTCCAGTGATGATCTCCATGCCGGGCTGAACGCCGCTTGTAATCTCTATATCGGATTCGCCGGTGATGCCGGTCGTGACCTCGACAAACTTGACCTTGTTGGCCTGCAAGACGTAGACGCCCTTGATGTCTTTGGGTTTGTCTGCGGGCGTCGGCTGCGGGACGCTTCCGGCGGGCGTCGGCTGCGGCGAGCCTGCCGGTGTCGGCGATTTTTCGACGATGGCTTGAAGCGGCACGGCGATGACGTTGTTTTTGACTTTGGTCGTGATGGTGGCGGTCGCGCTCATGCCAGGGCGCAGGCCGTTGCGTATCTCGTCTGTGACGTTCTTCAACTCGATGACGACCTTGAACTCTTTGGCTTCCTGCACGTTGACGCGATTAGAGAGGCCGCCGCCCGTCGTGTCGGACTTGCCTATGGCGAGCGGGTTTTTCTGAAGGACGACGCCCTCAAGCTCCTTCTCGCCAAAAGCATCAATCTTGATCTTGGCGGGCTGGCCGACCTCCACATTGGCAATCTCCGTCTCGTCAACATTGACTTCGACGTTGACTGTGGACATGTCCGCGATAGTCATCAGCGAGGTGGTCGAAAGACCAGCCACGGCAAATTCGCCGACGCGCGAAGGGATGTCTGCGACGACGCCCGTCAGGGGAGAGAGCGTGAGCGACTTGTTGCGCTGGCTGGTCTGGCCGCGAAGGATGGCCTGCTGCTGGCTGGCGCGAGCTTCGCTGGCCGTGACGCTCTGCTGCGCGCGCTGGACGCCGTTGCGCGCATCGCGCACGGCTATACGCTGCTGGTTGGCGCGCGCGATGGCTTCCTGTACGGCGATCCGCTGAGCTTCCAGATTGGCCTGGGCGGTGCGCAGGGAAACCTGCGCCTGCTCCAGGCGGTCGCGCGCTACGTCAAACTCCGAGCGTGAAGCCACGCCGGATTCAACCAGCTCTGTGGTCCGCTTCAACTCGCGCTGAGCCGTATTAAGGTCAACCTGCGCGCGGTCAACGTTGGTTTGAGCAGAGACGACCTGCTGGCGAGCCTGCGCGACCGAAGCTTCGGCGACCGTCAGGGCCTGCTGCGCGTTGCTGACGGCGTTCTGTGCGGACTGGACCTGCGTCCGCGCGTTCTGCACATCGCTGATGGAAGCCTGCGCCGCGGCAAACTGCGCTTCCTGGTTCGACTGAAGCTGCGTCGGGTCTATACGCACGAGAGGCTTGCCCTGCGTCACCTGGTCGCCCGCGTTGACGTAAATCTCTTCGATGCGTCCGGGCACTTCGCTCGTCAGCTTGATATAGCGCACGGGGCGGACCTCGCCCGAAGCCGTGACGGTCTGCCGTAGCTCCGGTCGAATCTCAACCTTAACAGTCGTCACTTCCGGCTCGTCCTTGCGTCCGGCAAAGACGCTGATGATGATAATCAGGCCGAGTAGGGCGACCGCCGAGACGATGATAATGATCTTCTTTTTCCGGCTGAGGGCCATGTCTTTTAAATTCCTTTTAGGTTTAAGAGGGCTGCATTCAAGCTGTGCGTGTAAGCTTAGGCGCTGGCGCTCGCGCGCCTCCGACAAAGTAGTCTCGCTCCAGCCACAGCTTTTACGACGAAAACTCGTGAACAGTTTCAATAAAAGCAATGTTTAGAAGCAAATCAACGGCGGAAGGTTTTTTCCGTGCGCCGGGCCGCGAGCCGAAGAAGGAATTTGGCGTGCGTCTTAATTTCGCGCTACAATGTGCGCTGCTTCTCGCGCGAGTGGCGGCGGCGCTAGCATCTTCAAACGAGGCCCTCTCCCACTTTCGGCTTTATCGCACGGGGAAAACTTTATGACAACCTGCGACAGGTGCCAAACCGATAATCTCGATGGCGCACAATACTGCGATGAGTGCGGCGCGCCGCTAAACCTGCAAGTGCAGGTCAGAAAATCCGTGGAGACAAGTGATTCGGACGGGCGCGCGGGCGGCCTCGCGATGGCCGAAGCCCCTCCGCTGGTAGCCGAAGCTGCGCCGCTCTTGCCTCAGGCAGAGGGCGCGCCGCAACGCGTCGTCCCGGCTTTCGCGGCGGCCTCCAACTCTCTTTCAGCGACGCCCGCTGCACACGCCAGGCTGGTTATAGAGCGCGGGCGCTCGGCTGGCAAACAGTTTCCACTGTGCGACGACGAAACTCAGATCGGGCGCTGGGATGCGGACGGCGGCATCTTCCCGGATGTGGACCTCGATTCGGACGACCCCGAAGCGAAGGTCTCGCGTCGTCATGCGCGCATCATGCGCCGCAACGGACAGTATTTTATAGAAGATTTAGGCTCGACCAACGGCACATTTATTAACCGTGGCAGACGCCTCTTGCCGGGCGACCGCCAGCCTCTGCGCGACGGCGACGAGATTATTGTCGGCAAGACTTTTATGCGTTTTCATATCATTAAATAGAGCGGGCCGAAACCTCCCGCTGGTCCATCACTGGTCCAGCCGGAAACGTAAAGTTGCACGGGCGCTCTAAAAGTTTTTCCAACACCCGACGAGACATCGAGTCAAGATGCCTGTCTGTCATCAATGCGGCGTCGGCGTTACGCCAGGCGATAAATTCTGCGGCGGTTGCGGAGCTGCGCTCGCACGCGCCGATACGGGCGCAAGCGAAGCCGCAGAGCAATCTTCAGAAGAACAATTTTCAAAAGCCAACGCGCAGCCCGCAGCTTTAGAAACTGTGCTCGCTGCTTCCAATGCTATGTCGCCCGCTGGCGATGAGCCGTCGGCTGCTTCCGGCGCGATGCCGGTTGTTCCGAGCGCGGCGACGGTCATTTCAAGCGAGCTATCAGCAGACGGCGAGAACGACCCCGCCTGGATGGCGACGCTGCCGCCTCAGCCCGAAAAGCAGCCGTCCGTCCCGGCTGAAGCTCCTCCTGCTCAAGGGCCCGTTAAAGTGCAGCCTGTCGCGTCTCTTGAAGTGCCTGCCGCGGCGCAGTCGAGCGGCGCGGGCACTGTGCGCAGCGGGAGCACGGGCGGGCGTCAGGCCAGCTCCAAACAGCTTGAGCCGAGCACGCTGCTCAACAACCGTTATGAGATTGTGCGTCGCATCGGCGGCGGCGGGATGGGCGCGGTCTATCTGGCTAAGGACCGCAACCTGGGCGATGCGCCGCGCGCCGTCAAGGAGATGATCGAGACGCATATAGACGAAGAACAGCACGAAAAGGCCGTGCAGGATTTCAAGCGCGAATCCATGTTGCTGACACAGCTTGAGCATCCCTCGATTCCGACCATCTACGATTATTTCTACGATGCGCAGCTCAGCCGTTTCTATCTCGTCATGAAGTATATTTCGGGCGGCGATTTTGCCTCGCGCCTGCGCAACGCTCCCGGAGGGCGGATAGACGAGAAGAACGCCGCCGACTGGGGGATGCAGGTCGCGGACGTGCTGCATTACCTGCACACCCGGCCTAAGTCAATCATCTATCGCGACCTCAAGCCCGCCAACCTAATGATTGACGGCAACACGGGGCGCGTGATGCTGATTGATTTCGGGATCGCGCGTTGGGTTGCGCCGCAGGAGAAGGGCGTGACGGCTGTCGGGACGATGGGTTACGCGCCGCCCGAATTGTTTAGCGGCAAGGTCGAGCCGCGCTCTGACATCTATTCTCTGGGCGCGACCCTCTTTCATCTGGTGACAGGCTCAGACCCGCAGGATAACCCGCTTCTCATCTTCGACTTTACGAAGAACCCGCGCCCGCGCCAGATCAACCCTGCCATCTCAAACGAGATGGAGCGCATACTGATGCGCGCCGTCGAGTACAAGGCTGAAGACCGTTTTCGCTCGGCCTCGGAGATGCGCGACGCGCTGGCGACTCATCTCGAAAATCTGCGCGCGGGCAATGTCACTTACGGCACGGCCTCTGGACCACAGGCGGGCGGCGAGACCATTCAAACCGAGATGGTCTACTGCGGTTTCTGCGGAGGCCGCATCGCGGCTGACGACCTTTATTGCGCACACTGCGGACAGCGCCAACCCTTGGTCGGCACGGGAACGAGCGCGGCCCTGCGCTCTGCGCGCGCGACGGCCAAGCTGGTCGTCGCCGGAACAACAGAGCTGGACGCGCAGTTTCAATTACAGAAGGAGAGCAACCTTGTCGGGCGCAGCGATCCGCACTCGAATATCTTCCCGGAAGTTGACCTCTCGAAGTATGATCCGCAGACCAAAGTCTCGCGCCGTCATGCGCGCATCTGGCGTAGAGGCGAGACCTTTTTGATCGAAGACCTCGGCTCGGTCAACGGGACGGTCGTCATGGGACGCGACAACGATACCATCCGGCTCGCTCCCGGACAGCCGCGCGTCCTGGAATCCGGCGACCGCCTGCGCCTCGGCGAAACGACTCTTCATTTTTTGATAGGATGATAAGCGGTTTTCAGTTTTCGGTTTTCAGTTTTCAGAAAAAGCCAAACAGCCTCTACTGAAAATCAAAAACCGAACGCTGAAAACTGAAAACTGAAAACCGAAAACTGTTTTTATGACTGCTCGCATCGAAGAAGTAAGATTGGCCCAGGCTGATGAGGGCGCGAAGGTGCAGGCTTACCTGGAAAGGTTTCGCGCGCCCTTCTCTTTGCGTTGCGGCGCGCTCCTGATTGATTACATCCTGATCGTGATGGTGATAGCTTTCAGTACGCTCTGGGCACGCCTCCTGGGCGGCGGCGCGCGTATGGCAGGCGGCACGACCGAGACGGTCGGGTTGGTCTTCGCACTCTTGATTGCGATTCTGGACCTTTTTGTTTTGCCCGGACTGCGCGGGCAGACCTTAGGCAAGTGGGCTACCGGCTTACGCATCGTGAGCCGCGAGGGCGAGCCGGTCGGTTTTGGTCGCATCGCCCTGCGCCAGCTTCTCGGCTATACGCTTTCATTCCTCACGCTCGGCGCGGGTTTTCTGCTGGCAGCTTTTAGCGCGCATGGTCGCGCACTTCACGATTTCGTCGCCGGAACGGTCGTCGTGCGTCATGATGCGCACCGCGCGCGCAGGGTTCGTTAATCTCCTCGACGGAAAATTCTTCAGTGTCTGACAGACATGAACAGGAAATGATGGAGAAGGTTTGTCCAAGTTGCGGTGCTGATGTCCTGCCGGAGGCGCGTTTCTGTCGTCAGTGCGGCGCGCCGCTGAGACCTGCGTCGAGCTTTGAGTCGGGAAATATCTCGCCGCTGGCGCAGACCGTCCCGCTCGCTCCGCATGAAAGCCGCCCGACAGATGGACTGCCGACTGGCGGTTCGGGGGCATCTTCGCAGGAAACTTCCAGAATCAAGCTTGAAGAGATGGAGCAACTGCTGCGCCCAGCCTCGGACCAGCTTGCGCCCACGCAGAACATCAATAATTCAACCGCAGCTTTTGTCAATGTCGAGGGAGCGGGAAAGCTTGGTTTGGAGACAGCCGTTTATGCCGCGCCGCAGACCAGCCAACTCAGCGCAGAGACCCTGACCGGAGAGCTTGGCGCGCAGCCCGCGCCCTCTTCGCAGCCTTTGAAGAGACCGCGCGGCAAACGGCTGCTGCCCGCGCTCCTGCTCTCCCTCTTCGCGCTCGCGCTCGTGGCCGCGACGGTCGTCTTCTTTGTCTCACGCAGGCAGTCTCGCCCGAGCGCTAATCAAAACTCTGCGCCGCCCGTTTCCCAGAGCGAGCAGCCAAAGGGTTTTGAGACGCAGCTTGCCGAAGCCGAATCATTGCTGGCGGCGGGCGATGTCGGCGGAGCCACCAGCCGCTTGCGCGAACTGGTCCAGCGCGAGCCTACGAACGCGAAGGCGCACAGGTTGCTCGGCGAAGCCTTCTTGAGAAGCGGCGTGCGGCTCGAAGCGATCAAGGAGTACAGACTTGCTACGCAGCATGACCCGCAGGATACGGCATCATGGCGCGCGCTGGCCTCCGCGCAAGTTGCGGAAGGACTTTATACGGATGCGGTCGAGAGCTATCGCCGCCTGATAGCCTTAACGGGCGAAGCGGGGCTTGACGATAACGGCTGGCTCGAATATGCGGATGCTTTGCGGCAGGCGGGCTATGGCGAGGAGGCGCGCGCGGCCTACAACCGCGTCGCGGCCAATGCGCCGGAAGATTTAGCGCGCGCCGCGCGGCGGCATCTCTCGGAATTGCCGCAGCCGAGACCTTCGCCGAACGCCAGCCCCTCGCCTTCAAACGCGCCAGAGGCGGAGCGCGCAGGTCTCTCCGGCAACGGCGCGAACGCTCAACTCAATACTCAGCCCGTCGCCCAGAATACTGCTCAGCCTGTCGTCTCCCCAACGCCTTCGCCCAAGCCCTCGCCGACGCCCGCCGCCAGCCAGAGCGCCGCGCAGGCAGAGCCGGACGCGGATTACGCTCAAGCCCAGAGCATCCTTGGCGGGCGCGACCCGAAGAGCCTCTCGCGGCCAGAATTGCTGCGCGCTCTTGAGCTGTTTCAAAAAGCTTCGAGAAGCGGCACGCATCGCGGCGAGGCACAGAGAAACGCCGAACGGCTCGGCAGGGAATTTGACCGCCGTCGAAAACAGAAGTAAAAACAGTTTTCGGTTTTCAGTTTTCAGAAAAGGCACAAGGCATGCGCTGAAACTTGAAAGACAAGTGCTAAAAGTTAAAAACTGAAAGCTGCAAACTGAAAACCGAAAACTGTTCCACTGACCCATGCCTGATTTAATCGTTAAATATCCGGACCGGACGAGCGAGGTCTTTAGCCTGGGCCGACTGCGGATTACCGTTGGCCGCTCGGCGCGCAACGACCTCTGCATACCCGACCCGTTCGCCTCGCGTGTTCACGCCGAAGTGCGGCGCGAGGGCGACCATTATGTGCTGCAAGATTTGGGTTCCGCCAACGGCACGCTTTTTAACGGCGATCCGGTTGACGGGCCGATGCCTTTAGTCAACGGCGACCGGATACAGATTGGCGAGACAGAGCTTATCTTCGATGACGGGACCGGAAACTTTCGCACCGGCGCGACGATGATTACCGACCCGACTTCGACGCCCGTGCCCGAAGCGACGATTGCCCTCAAATCTTCCGACCGCACTACTTCAGGACTGCTCGAAGCCATCGAGGGCGCACGCACGCAGCCCGAAGTCGAATCGCCCAAGCGCGCCAGGCAGAGCGATCTGCTGGCTCTCATCAGTAAGGTCGGCGTCACGCTGCTGGCTTCCGCAACGCTTAATGAAACACTGGAACAGATTGTCTCGCTCGTCTTTGAAGCAGTCCCGGCTGATCGTTGTCTGATCATGATGCGCGACCATGAGAGCGAAGAGCTGAAGGTGAGGGTCGCTCGGCTGCGTGACCGAGAGGGCGAGATAGGGGAGATTCCCGTCAGCCGCACAATCATGGACGAGGTGGTGGGCCAGGGCAAATCCGTGCTCACGGCGGACGCGCAGCACGACCCGCGACTGATGAGCAATACCATGACGCTGCAAGGCATACGCTCCGTCTTGGCCGTACCCTTGAGCGTCGGCGAAAAGGTCTTCGGCATCATCTATGCCGATTCGCCCATGGGCGAGGGAAGATTTACCAGAGAGCACCTGGAAGTCTTGACGATGCTCGCTTCGGTGGCGGCCATCAGGGTCGAGAATGCGCGGCTCGCCGAACAACAGATCGAGCGCCAGCGTCTTGAGCAGGAACTGCATCTGGCGAGCGAGATTCAGCAGCGCTTTCAACCGACCTCGCCGCCGCAAATCGCCGGTTTTGAATTTCAGGGCATCAGCTTTCCCTGTTACGAGATTGGCGGCGATTACTACGACTTTATAGAGCGCCCGGACGGGCGACTGATTATCGCGCTCGGCGACGTTTCCGGCAAAGGCACTGCCGCCGCGCTCCTCATGTCTTCGCTGCACGCGGCGGTCCACGCGCAGGCCGCGGCGCACCGCTCGCCGATTGAAACCATCAAGGCCATCAACCAGTATCTGGCCGAGAACACTCCGCCCAACCGTTTCATCACGCTCTTCTATGCAGAGCTGGAGCCGCAGGAGGGCGCGCTGACCTTTATCAACGCCGGACACAACCCGCCGCTCATCGTCCACGAAGGAGGAACTGTCGAACAGTTAGGCTCCGGCGGACTGCCGCTCGGCATCAATCCCTTTGCGGATTATCGTGAAGGACGCGCGCAGTTGCAGCCGGGCGATGTGCTCGTCATCTATTCCGATGGAGTCTCGGAAGCGCAGGACCCCGCGGGCGAAGAGTTCGGCACGACCAGGCTCTGGGAAGTCGTCTCGCGCAACATCGAGGCGAGCGCCGCAGGCATACGCGACCGCATCGAATCGGCCCTCACCAAATTCGCACGCGGCACGCGAGCCGTAGACGACATCACGCTCGTCATCGTCAAGCGCCAGGCCGAAGGCGTGCTCGTCGCATCGAGAGGATAGGCGAGACGCGTCGAGCGTCAATCATCATCAACGCGTGAATCACAAAGGAGAGAAAACCTTCTTCCTCTCCTTTGTGATTCACGCGTTGATGCTTTGAAGGCTTCTGCTATTTGTACGAGATGAGTACGCGCTGGAAGGTCGGGGGCAGGTCCTGCATCTCCGTGCGCTGGAAGCCCGCGTGGCGAAACATCTTTTCAAATTCCGGCAGGGTATAGGCATCGCCGCTCGGCGTGGATGCGAGCATCACTATACTAAAGGCTGCGGCGGCGGGCGGCGTGACGCGGTCCTCGTTGGGAATAAATTCGAGCGTCACGGCACGGCCTCCGTCGGCGAGCGCGGCGTGAACTTTGCGGAGCAGCCTTTCGTTGGTCTCCGGGTCGAAGTGGTGCAGAAAGTTTGTCAGCAGGATAAGGTCGTAGCCCTCGCCGTAGTCCAACTCGAAAGCGCTGCCCGGAAGTGTCCGGTAGCGTTCGCCGACACCGGCCTGCTCGGCGTTCTCGCGCGCTAACTCCAAAACGTTGGCCCAGTCCAGCGCCGTGACTTCAGCGAGCGTGTTGCGCCGCGCGAGGGCTATGCCGAACATGCCGTGGCCCGCCGCAATATCCAGCACCTTCAAAGGAGCTTTGGCCTCTCGGTCCACCAACTCTGCCAGCGCCTGCGAGGGCATTCCCTGAAGCGCCATCATCGCGCGCGCAAACTTGACCCAGACGGGATTGTCATCCGAGACAGTGCCTTCATCCGTGAGGGCCGTCCCGCCCTGACGCACGCAGTCCGTCAGACGGTCGAAATTCTCCATCAGCTCCGGCGAAAGCAGAAACTCTATGGCCCCGCCCATGTAGGCGGGCGAGTTCTTGTTGAGAAAGACTTCGGTCCCGGGCGTCAGGCGATAGCTCTCGCCCTCCTTTTGCAGAAAGCCGTTGACGACCATGTAGTCGCACAGGATGCGCGTGCCGCGCTCGGACGCGCCGCATCTTTCGGCCACAGCCCTAACGGTCCCCTGGCTTTCGGCGATGGCCGTAAAAATATCAAGCTCGATGGCGGCCTTGAGGGCAGCCGAGCGCTGGTAAGCATTGAGCGTATCGAAAATATGTAAAGGTGAAATTTCCGGCGCAGGTGTAGACATTGTTTCCTCCAAAGCAGGTTGATAGCAGATGGCGACTAATATATCACCATCCTTCCAAACAATTAATCCATCCTCAAACCCCTAGATGCTTCCATTCAATAAAGCGCAAACCGTGGCGGAAAGGAATCAAGCAGGGCTAAAGCATCATGAGGTTGAAAAAATATTGAGGTCCGGGTGATTCGTTTGGCGCCGGTTTTGCGCGTTAACAAACAGGGAAGAATAATTTCCGCGCAAAGCGCAAATTAAGGCAAGAGCCTCAAGCGGCGTGCGTCCTTGACGAAGGCCGTGCTTGAGAAAACGGCGGGCAAAGGATTTTCAGTCATCACGAAGTGGGCTGGGGAAAGCCTCGGAAGGGAATCAAAGTTATTCGTATGAAAAAGCTTTTAATAGTTGCGGCAATCATCATTTCTGCTGTGAATCTTGCTGCGGCCCAATCAAAGACCGTTGAAGCCAGCGCACGGGTAGAGCAAAAGGCCATGCACGGCGACTCGCGCTTGAATGTTCAATTCAGCCTGCCGGATTCCGGCGGCGAGGAGGAAAGCGCGGGCGTCGTCGGAAAAGGCTTTGTCCGCCTGCGGCCTTCGACAACCTATCTCAAGAACGGGCTGAGCATGGAAGAAGTCCTGGTCTTGATGGGCCGTCCGCTGAGCATACATGAGCGGCGGGAAGGCGATTCGAGATTCACGACTTACACGTTTACTCGAAGCGGCGGCAGGGTCTTCGTGGCCGAGTTCGTCAACGGCGTACTGGTCCAGTCGCATACCGAAAAGCCGTAGAGGCTTTGAGCAGCCATCCGCGCAGGCCGTGAGCGTTTACCTTCAGGTTTCGCGGCGCGTGATGGATTGCCGGACTGTTTTCTAGTCGTCTAGGTCTTTAACCCCCGTGTCGCGTTTGCCTTTTGCTAAATCCTTTCTCGCGCGCTCGGCCAACTTCTCGTAGCTAGCGCGAATCTTGTCCAGCTCCTTCTCGTCCAGCTCCTCCAAATCCAATAAAGCGTTGTGCGCGCCCTCCATCACGCGGAGCAGTTCGTCGAGCTTGACCTGTATGGCCTCGGAATCGCGGTTCTGCGTGTTCTGTATGAGAAAGACCATCAGGAAGGTAATAATCGTCGTCCCCGTGTTGATGACGAGTTGCCAGGTATCGCTAAAGCCGAAGATCGGGCCTGAGATGGCCCACACGATGATGACTGTGACGGCAGTGATAAAGGCTGCGGGCTGGCCTGTGGCCCGAGCCGTAATCTTGGCAAAGCGTGTAAACCAGGAAGTGGATTTTGTAGCCCTCATAAGTTTCCTCACTTGATTTCAAGAATCAAAAAGCTTAAGACGTGCGTTGAGCCTTATCGGGTTAATCATAGCTTTCAAAATCTGGCGAGGCTGGACCTGATTCTCTCGGCGCTCTTTTCGCCGATGCCGTCAACCAGATCGAGGCCGCCGCCCGCGACGAATTGCTTGAGGTCTGCGAGCGAGGCAATCTTGAATTGTTGATGAAGCACGGCGGCGGTCTTGAGACCTATGCCGCTCACCTTGAGCAGGTCCAGAACGGTGGCGGGCGTCTCTGTTAGCAGTTTCTCCCAGGCATCGAAGGTGCCCTTTTCGAGCAGCTCGACGATTTTGCCGCTGATGGCTTTACCGATGCCGGGGATGGCCTGCAAGCCCTTGAGTCCATCTTCAGCCGCGATTGTTTTGATGGGCGTGGGCCAGGTTTCGATGACTTCGGCGGCGTTGCGGTAGGAGCGTATGCGAAAGCGGTCGTCGCCGCGAATCTCCATGATGTTTGCCAGGCGGTAGAAGCGCTCCGCAATCTCTTCGTTATTCATCCTCTTCCTCGCACGCCAGTATTTGAGTATAGACACCCCGGCATTATACAAAAGTCTGAAGTTCGAGAGCCTCTAGTTGAGGGGTCAAAGGCTTGATTTTTACTGACCTCAGACTTTAGACTCCAGGCTCTCGACTAATATTTCGGGCATCCAATGGCGGGTTTGAGCGCTCTAAACTCTCTCCCTCCAAATCTATCTTCAGAGGATTACTGATGAGACTTAGAAAAATCCTGAGCGTCTTTCTGGTGGCGCTCTTCTCTCTTTCCACGCTTCCCATCGCGGCCCATGCGGACGAAGGGATGTGGCCCTTTAACAATGTGCCGCGGGCAGAGATTAAGCGGCGCTACGGCTTTGAGATTACTGACGCCTGGCTCAAGAAAGTGCAGCTGGCTTCCGTCCGCTTCAACAACGGAGGCTCTGGCTCTTTCGTCTCACCTGACGGGCTGGTCCTGACGAATTATCACATCGTCGAAGACATCGTCGGAGAGCTGAGCACGGAGCAGAAAGATTACGCCAAAGATGGATTCCTCGCACGCACGCGCGCCGAAGAGGCCAAGGCTCCGAGCCTTGAGCTAAACGTGCTGGTGAGCATAGAGGACGTGACAGACCGCATCAACGGCGCGGTCAAGCAGGGTATGTCTGCCGCCGAAGCCTTCTCGGCGCGCCGCGCGGCCATCAGCGCCATCGAGGCCGAATCAACCAAGGCAACGGGGCTGCGATCCGATGTCGTCACGCTCTACCAGGGCGGGCAGTACAATCTTTATCGCTATAAAAAATATACGGATGTGCGGCTGGTCTTCGCGCCGGAGTTTCAGGCAGCCTTCTTCGGCGGCGACCCGGACAACTTCAACTTTCCGCGCTTTAACATAGACATGGCGCTGGTCCGCGTTTACGAGAACGACCAGCCCATCAAGGTTGACAACTATTTCAAGTGGTCCAAAACGGGAGCGAAGGAAGGCGAGTTGGTTTTCGTCACCGGACATCCAGGCTCTACCTCGCGGCTCAACACTATGGCCCACCTCGAAGCTTTGCGCGAAACCAGCATTCCTTTGTTGCTGCGTATGCTCGAAAGACGACGCGACATGCTCAAGAAGTATATGGCTCTGGGCGAAGAGCAGACGCGCCGCGCGCAGAATGAGCTGAACAGCATGGAAAACAATATCAAAGTCTTTAAGGGCCAGCTCGGCGGGTTGCAGGACAAGGCTCTGATGGAAAGAAAGCTCAAAACTGAACAGGCCCTGCGCCAGTCAATCGCCGCCAATCCGCAAAGAGAGAAGGAGTACGGCGACGCCTGGGATGCGATTGCCAAGGGACGGCGCGGCCTCAAGGCCTACGAGCGCGACAGAAGATTTCTGGACCTCGCAGCCGGATTTAACACGACATATTTCGGCATCGCGCGCACGCTCGTCCGCCTCGCAGCCGAGAGCCGGAAGCCGGAAGCCGAGCGCCTCCCCGAATACACCAGCTCGCGCCGCGCTTCACTTGAACTCGGTCTCTATTCGCCCGCGCCGATTCATGATGATCTCGAAAAACTAAAGCTGGCGGATTCGCTGGACTTTATGCGCGAGGTCTACGGGGCGAGCAATCCGCTGGTCCAGAGAATCCTCAATGGCAAGACTCCCGAAGAACGCGCCGCAGAGTTGATTGACGGGACCAAGCTCAAGTCGGTCGAGTTCCGCAAGCAACTGGCGGCGGGCGGTCAGCAAGCCATAGAAGCTTCCGACGACCCGATGATCGTGCTCGCGCGCAGTATTGACCGCGAAGCGCGCGAGGTGCGCAAGCGTTACGAGGATGAGGTGGTCGGAGTCGAGCGGACCAGCTACGCGAAGATCGCGCGCGCCCTGTTTGAAACCGAAGGGACGAAGCTCTACCCTGATGCGACCTTCACCTTGCGGCTCTCTTATGGCGCGGTTAAATCTTACATGGAGAATGGGCAGAGGGTCGGGCCGTTCACGACGCTCGGCGGACTCTACGAGCGTTCCGCGAAGTTCGGCGCGAAGTTTCCCTACAACCTGCCGCCGCGCTGGATGCAGCGCAAGAGCGCGCTCAACCTGAAGACGCCCTTTAACTTTGTCTCGACCAACGACATCATCGGCGGCAACAGCGGCTCGCCGACGATTAATAAGAACGCAGAGCTGGTCGGTCTTATTTTCGACGGCAACATGCAATCGCTCGTCGGCAACTTTATCTACGACGAATCGGTCAACCGCGCCATCTCGGTTGATTCGCGCGGGATGTTGGAGATTCTGCGCAACGTTTACGGCGCAAACGAGATTGTCGCAGAGCTGACGAAATAAGGGCCGCAAGCCCTCGACGGCCCGGAAGTAAACCCTCAACCAGAGGCCGAGAGTAAGGATGAAGTACCAGGCTTTTCATCCTTACTCTTTTTCCTTTTAAAGAGTTGTTTGCCTGTGCGCGGCTTTTTAGTGCCGGAGGGCTTCGTCTTCCGGCTGGAAGGATGAAGAGTGAAAGCCTGGAAGGATGTGGGACGAAATCGCCAGAGTCTTCTCCACTTCCGAAATGTCCACGGGTTTTGAAAAGAGATTGCCCTGCCCGTATTCGCAGCCCAGTTTTTTAAGTGCCTCAAGCTGCTCTCCGGTCTCCACCCCTTCGGCGATAACCTTCATCTCAAGACTGTGCGCGAGCATCACTATGGCACGCGCAATCTCCGCGTTCTCGCCTCCGGCGCCGATTCTACTGACGAAGGAGCGGTCTATCTTGAGCGCGTCAATCGGAAACCGTTGTAGATAACTGAGCGACGAATAGCCCGTGCCGAAATCGTCAAGGTACAGCTCTATCCCGAGCGCCCTCAACTGCGCGAGCATCTGGTTGACGGCATCCGTGCTGAGGAGCAGTACGTTCTCTGTGATTTCAAGCTTGAGGCTGCGAGCGTCCAGGCCGGTCTCTTGAAGTATCTGCCGGACCTGCTCAATGAGGTCCATGTGCGAGAACTGCTTGGCGGAAAGATTGACGCTGAGGGTCAGGGGCAGTTGGGCCGGAAAGCGCTCGGAGAGGCTACGCATCTGCTGGCAAGCCTGGCGCAGCACCCAGCGGTCCAGAGCGATAATCAATCCGGTCTCTTCAGCGACCGGAATAAACTCGTCAGGGTAAACCAGCCCGCGCTCGGGATGCTGCCAGCGGACGAGGGCTTCGAGTCCGACCATCTGCCCGCTTTCGAGCGAGACGATAGGCTGATAGCAGATTTTATATTCTTCGTCTGCGACCGTGCGGCGCAAATCCGTCTCCAACCTCAACAGCTCTCCGGCGCGAGAGTGCATCGTCGTATCAAAGACCTGATGGCGTGCCTTGCCCAGAAACTTGGCGCGGTGCATGGCTATGTTGGCATCGCGCAAGATGTCTTCCGGTCTCTGATAGCCTATCGCGCTCAAGGCGATGCCGATGCTGGCCGTGATAAAGACCTCCTGGCCGCTGAGGTTGGCGGCGCGCACGACCTGCTGCTGTATGCGCTCGGCCATATTCGCCGCAATCTCCGTCTCGCTGACATCTTCGAGCAGAATCGTGAACTCGTCTCCGCCCATCCGCGCCACTGTATCGCCCGCGCGCATACAACCTTGCAGCCGCCGCCCGACTTCAATCAGCAGTTGATCGCCGATGAGATGTCCGAGACTATCATTGACGAGCTTGAAGCGGTCCAGGTCCAGAAAGATGACGGAGAAGGAGTATTCGCCGTGACGGCGTGCGCGCTCGACGGCCTGGCCCAGCCTGTCCATGAAGAGAGCGCGATTCGGCAATCCCGTCAGCGCGTCGTGAAAAGCATCATGGAGGAGCTGTTCTTCGGCCCGCTTGCGCTCTGTAATGTCCGTCTGCGAGCCTGCCATCCGATAGGCTTTCCCTTCCGCATCGCGCACGACCATCCCACGGCTGAGCATCCAGCGGTAAGAGCCGTCTTTGTGCAGAACGCGATGCTCGGTTTCAAGATGAGAGGTGAGGCCCTCTATGTGCGCCTCAATCTCGGCTTTCAGATTTTTGAGATCGTCTGCGTGGACGCGTTCAAACCACTCTTCGGCGCGGTCCGTAATCTCTCCGTCAACGAACCCGAGCATAGTCTTCCAGCGCGTCGAGAAATAGATTTCGTTTGACCTTAAATCCCAATCCCACAACCCGTCGCTCGCGCCCCTGGCGGCCAGCGCGTAACGCTCCTCGCTCTCCCTGAGAGCCTCTTCAAAGCGCGCCCGCTCGGTCAGCCGCGTGACCTTCGCAATCAGGCGCATAGCATCGTAGGGCGCTTCCAGATAATCATCCGCGCCCGCTTCGAGGCCCTCGACCGCGCTCGCATCGTCAACACGCATCCCGCTCACCAGCAGGATCGGCGTCGTCTGCAACTCCGTGTCGGCCCTCAGCCTGCGGCACAACTCTATGCCGTCAACGCGCGGCATCATGACATCGGAGATAACCAGCAGCGGGTGCTCTCGATGCGCGATGGCTAAGGCTTCAAGCCCGTCGTGCGCGGTCAGCACGTGATAGCCCGCCTTGCGTAGTTGAACGCCCATCAAGTCTAGATGGTCCGGGGTGTCGTCAACGACAAGAACGGCAGCTTCGCCCTCATGTTTCATAGCAGGCTTCATATCTTCCTACGCTCTCAGGACGCAAGGAATGGCGATGCGCACGAATGGCTTTCTCGAAGAGTCCTCTGGTCCAATTTCGCTCACGCAAGGACCCTCAGAGAACTGTGTAACTCTGCCGTTTGAATATAGCAATCCATGCGCCACGCTTGAGCGCGGTCTGAGAAATCACATTCTTCGTGCGGCGCGGCTCTCGACGAAAGACTGGCCGAGGACCGGTTGCCGGAGATATGCGTAGGAAAATGAGAGAACGCGTAGGCTCAGAGAGGCGCGCGAAGAGAAATCAAGTGAGGGAGGATTCGTTCTAATCATTTGATGCTGGCCCACGATTGATGCATCGTGTCAGTACATCGCCATGCAAAATTTACATTGTCGGCAAGATTGCAGCCGCGTTGCGATGATGAGCAAGCCACTGGTCCATCTGATGCGGCGACCCGCTCAGGCTCTTTCCAGACCGGCATACTTTTCAATCAACTTTTTCTGACCGTAACCTGGAAAGCTAACCGTCAGCTTGGCGGAATCGCCTGAGCCTTCGCGTCGCAGGACGAGGCCGCGACCGTACTTCGGGTGGCGGACATGCGTCCCCGGCGTAAAGCCTTTATCGGAGGCCGAAGCTGTGGATGAAGCGGATGAAGAGGAAGCTGTCGTTGACGAAGACTTGCTCGCGGGCGAGGCTGGCTGGCGCTGGATGGTCGGCCCGGCTTGCTGGCCGGGTGAGGATTGGCCCAGAGACTGTCCGCGCTGGCGAAAGAATTCGGCGATGGAGTCTGCCGAGTCGTAAGTCTTGCCGCTGTATTTTGTTTTGCCCTGCGTGTCGCCGCGCAGGGCACGCGCAGCCTGTTTGTTTTCGAGCGTCGAAGAGCTGCGCGCGAACGAGAGCCATGAAGGGCCGCGCGAGAGGTCTTCCATCAAATCAAGCGGCATCTCGTTTAAAAACTGCGAAGGTTCAGAGGCCAGCTCTTCGCCGTAGACGCGGCGCTTCATCGCGTG
>DASWMI010000008.1:0-3144 GCA_036399835.1 Pyrinomonadaceae bacterium
TGCGCTCGCACGCGCAGGTGCGTTTTCAGCAGGGCGCGTTAATAGACGAAGTGGCACGAGAGTTGATGCTATTTCGTAAAGTATTTGACGATTTTATGTGGCGCGAGGGCATGAGCGCTACCGGAAGAGACCTTTGGAGGCTGCGCGTTGCGCTCAGGCTGGCGAGCCGCTTTATAGACGAGGTTATCGTACAGTCGCTGGTGGTCTATGCGATGAGCCTACGTCCGCCCGTCGAGACACGCACTTCCATCTGGCCTCCCCAGAGACGACGGACAGATTTTCCCCAGAGCAGCGATTGATGAAGATGAAGAGGAGAGCGATACCGTTTTTGCGCAGCGTGCGGGCCAAGCTGTTATTGATGCTCGCCGTGCTCTCTCTGCCGCTGCTCCTCATCAGCCTTTATCAATTAAATAACTATCGCCGGAGTCTAAACAATCAGGCCGCGACCATCGCGCACATACAGAGTTCTGCGGCGGCGGGCGCGCTCACGGCCTGGCTCGAAGACCACACCTCTTACCTGACGGGCGCGCCTTCAGTCTCTTCTACGGATACGCTCGACCTGCACAAACGGCTCTTACAGAGCATGTCGCCCGACGCAGGCACGGGTATTTTTATCTTCGACGCGCAGGGCCGCCCCGTCACGCTCTCGACACGGACCGGGCCGCTCTCGAACGCGCAGATTGATTCTTTGGCCGAAGGCAGACAGCGTTGGAGCGATGGCGTCATGCGCATGACGAGCATCAAGCGCGTAGAGCCTTTCGGGTGGGGCGTGGCCGTCGGCGTGCCGCTCTCGGAAAGCCTCACGGCCAGCCAATCAATCGTCACGCTCGCCATCACATGGGCTTTTGTCCTGCTCGCCTCAATTCTCATAGGCGTCTGGGCCGTAGGGCGTTTTACCAAGCCGCTGCGCAGGCTGACGGATTCGGTCTCAACTCTCGGCGAGGGGCAACTGCAAGAACGCGTCGCCGTCGAGACTGAGGACGAGGTGGGGGCTTTGGCCCAGAGCTTTAACGAGATGGCCTCGCATCTCCAGAGCAAGTTTGAAGAGGTCCATACGCAGGGCGCATTCATAGAGGAGGTGCTTGACGGTCTGCCACTGGGTTTAGCCGTGCTCGATGGCAACATGATTGTGCGCAGGGCCAACCCCACCTTCGCGCGCTTTGTCGGGCGCGAGGCCGCGCAGCTCGCCGGACGAGGACTTTATGAAGCGGCTGCCGGGCTGGCCGTCCTGAGTGATGTGGTCGAAGATGTACGCCGCACGCGCAAGCCCTTCGTCACTTATGGCCTACCTCTTAACCTCGTCGCGCGTGACCGCGAGATGAAAGAAGCTGCCGACGGCGCGGGCTACTGGGACGTGACCATCTGGCCCATCACCGAGCATAACTTTGCGCGCGGCGACCTTATCTTCATTATCTCTGAGGTCTCCAAGCGTGTCCGCGCGGAGAAGCTGGCGACCGCCGCCTTCTCTTCCGAAAGGGCGCGCGCCGCAGAGCTTGAGAGCGTCATCAACCAGATGAACGAGGGCGTCATCATCGTTGACCGCCAGGGTCGTTACAAGATTAATCCTGCGGCGGCCAAGATCATCGGACGCAAGCCTAGCGAATTCCGCGACGGCGTTGAAGCTCTGGTCGAAGACATCGCGCTCAGAGACATGGACGATCGCGAGCTGGCAGCCGAGGAAACACCGCTCTGGCGCGCTCTGGAACGGCGCGAAAACATCTCCGGCGAACAACTCAGAATTCTCCGCGATGATGGACAGACGGGCGTGATAGCCGTCAGCGCGACGCCCCTCGTGGGCGAGCAGGGCGGGCAAGAGGGCGCTGTCGCGGTCTTTCGCGACATCACGGAAGAGTTCAGACAGCATGACGAGCTGCTCGCCGCTTACGACCGCCTGCGCGAGCATGACCGTTTAAAATCTGCTTTCGTCTCAAACGTGACGCACGAGCTGCGCACGCCCTTGAACGTCATCATAGGTCTCTGCCAGTTGCTTGAAAGAGACCGAGACCTGCCGCTCGCGCCCCTGCAAACCGAGGCTGTCGTCCGCATGGAACGCAACGCGCGTTCGCTCCTTGAACTGGTTAACGAGTTGATTGATTACTCGCGGCTCGAAGCGGGCCGCTCCGCTTTGCATCTCGAACAGCTTGACGTGGGGCAGTTGATTACGGAGCTGGCCGAGGATTTCAGGCGAGAGACAAAGGACAAGAAGATCGAGCTGCGGGTTGAACTGGCCGATGGATTGGACCATGTTCTCTCTGACCGTCACAAGCTTCAGCAGGTGCTCGCGAACCTGGTCGGCAACGCCGTCAAGTTTACCTCCGAAGGGAGTGTCACCATCGCCGCCGGACCGCTCGAAGCCGAGCGCTGGTTTGTCGAAGTGAGCGATACGGGGATAGGCATTTCCAGAGACGCTCTGACCTATATCTTCGACGAGTTTCGGCAGGTTGATGAGCGGCTCGCGCGCGCTTACGGCGGCACGGGCCTCGGCCTCGCCATCACGCGCAAGATCGTCGAGTTGCTCGAAGGCGAGATTACGGTCGAGAGCCAGCCGCAGGAGGGCAGCCGCTTCCGCATCGTCTGGCCGCGCATCGTCAGGCAGCGCACAGGGACAGGCTCGCTCGTCGAAAAAAGCATTCCCTCGGTCGCCAGACCCGCAGACTTGCGCTCGCGCGCACGTTAGTAGAAACTATCCGTCAAAATTTTAGATTCACGGTGACCGATTTCAAATTCTGATTTGAAGTTTGAAGAGTTTAGCTTTCAAGTTTCAAAACGGACGGCACGGGAGTTATCTTGACTCTCTGATGACGGAACAAAACCCTCGTCCGAGTGTCTAAGCGGAAAAGGAAACGCGCCATGTCTACCACCCAGAGAAATATCGCAGAGCCTGATAGCTCGCGTCGCATGATCTTTATCATCGTCGCCATCGTCTCCGTGCTGGTCGTCGGGGCTATCCTGTTTATCGCGCGGAGCGGATACTTCGGCGGCGCGGGTGCCGAGCGGCCCAGGCTCGAAGGCGGATTGCGTGCGGGGACAGCGGAGTTTGAACAGTACAAAGAGAAAATCTTTATGGATACGCCGGAGGCGACCGAAGCCAAGCGCGCTCTGGGCGACATGGTGATGACGCTCAGAACAACCGTGAGAAACTTT
>DASWMI010000009.1:0-21781 GCA_036399835.1 Pyrinomonadaceae bacterium
TGCTGAAAACTGAAAACCGAAAACTGAAAGCTGTTCCTAACAATCATCCTTTTTGGAGTTTTTGTCTGTGATGTGCTGGCCGTGTGCGGCGAGCGAGGCAGTCGTTTGGGCCGCGCCCTGCGACCCGTTCCTCATCATCGCGAGCGCCCTGGCCGGGACAACTGCCCGGCCTATCAATTCGAGCGCGAGCTTGATGCCGTCTGCCATCTGTGCGCGGGTCGTAATCAGCGAAAGGTCTATGCCGAGCTGGACCATCGTCTGCGCAATCGCCGGAGAGACGCCCGTCAGAATACAGCGCGCGCCCATCAGGCGAGCCGCCGTGACGGTTTTAATGAGGTGGTTGGCGACGAGCGTGTCCATCATCTTGACGCCTGTGATGTCCAGGATGGCTATCGTCGAGCCTGATTCGACAATCTTTTGCAGCAGAGCCTCCATCATCAACTGTGCGCGGCGCGAATCGAGCGTGCCTATGATCGGCAGGGTCAGAATCTTGTCCCAGACTTTGATGACGGGCGTGGACAGCTCCATCATGTCTTCGCGCTGCTGGCGGATAATCTCTTCGCGCGAGCGTATGTAGATTTCGACCATCACGAGGCCCATCTTGTCGAGCAGGCTCGTAAAATAGTTCATCTCGCGCACCAGGGCTTCGGCGTTGCCTTCAAGCTCGTCTGCCAGAAGCGGCAGCATGGTGTTGCGGAGCGAGAGAATATAGGTCGCATTCTCCATCGCCGAATAGCCCTTGACGGCTCGCGCGTGCGCAATCTCGTTGAGAAAGCGGCGCATCTCGTCATAAGCGGGAGACTCAAAACCCGCGCCGCCGGATTCCTCAATCGAGCGAGCCAGCATGTCAACCATCTGTTGCGATTGCCGCCGCAACTCTTTTTTCGAGATCAGCTCGTCGCGGAAATCGCTGCCTTCGAGACGATCCTTTATCCACAGATTGATAATCTCATCATGCCGTTTATGAATCACCTCGACGACAAAGTGCGCGCCGTTAACCTGTAAATTATCGGCCTGCGCCGTATTTTCACCGCCCATGTTAGTCCTCGCTAGTCGCCGCGCACGGCTCACAGGCCGCGCACGTTCTCAGTTTGTGCCGTGGGGGAAGTCCTTTGTGCTGCCCGTCGCGCGCAGCATGTGAGTGTGGAGCAAGACAAATATCTTAACATCGCGGCGGGGAAAAGCAACTTGAAAACAGTGATAAGTGACAAGTAACAGGTGACAGGAAAAAGCGCGCCATATTTCTTACCAACTATTACCTGTCACTTGTTACCTGTTACCTCTCACTATCTGATGCTTTCCAGCAGCGGCTTGAGTTCGGGGAAGCTGAGGCCCTCGCCGCGCCAGGCGTACTGGCTGAGGCCCGCGACCCCGTTCCACGTCGGATGATAACGGTCGTAGATGTCTCTTTCACGCGGGTCGCCCCAACTGCCGTCCCTGTGCTGGTGCTCAAGATAATATTCCATCGCCGCGCGCAATCGCGGGTCGTCTTCATCAATGCCGAAGGCCCTCAGCGAATCCATCAGCTCGCCGAGCATGTCCGCGTCGTCCTGCGCCATGGCCTCCGGCAGATTCTCTTTGAGAAACCGGAATTCCTGCGGCAGAAGCTGCGGCGAGAGCCTGTACATGCTGTAGTTGTTCAGCGTGTAGATGATGTGAGTGACGGCGTAAACGGTGTCGTGGAAATCCTCGTTGGTCCCATTTTCGCTCCCGCGATAAGGGCGCAAAGAGGGCAGCCACTTCAAGACGTCCGCGTAATGCGCGCCGAGCATGACGCCGTAATGGTCGCCGCTATAGGCCATAATCAAGGCGTCGTACCAGACATCGTAACGGCTGCGCATCCTGAGCTGCCGCTTGCAAGTCTGGCAGATTCTGGTCCCGCGCTGGTTTACCGTCCTGTCATACTCGCACTCTTCCGGGACATCTTCCGGCGGAGGCTCAGTGCGCGGGTCAAACAGCATGTACGAGCGCGCGTTGAAACGCTGCGCGGCCTGCTTGAGCTGAGCTTTCAACCTCTCGTCAGGCAGACCCAGACTATCCGCCGAGTCGCTCCCGAAAGCGTAATCAGCAATCATCTGCGCATCTGCATCCGCAGGAAGCCAACTGTGCTGCCGTCTCCACACGCGCGCACGCTCCCGGCCCATCCTGAGCGCCAATCGCCGAGCCTCTTTATCCTTGACAGCCGTTCCCAGAGTGTAAAAGCACCACAGATAATCGCTCCCATACTCCGCAAAATTCTTGCGCCCGCGAGCCGTCCGATAGATAAACCGCAGCCCGCGCAAAACCGCGCGCCTCCTATCGCCTTCCGTAAAACGCGACCCGGGCCACAACGGACGCCCGCGCACGGCTCTCTTATCGGCAACGAAGCCGCGCACACTCTCGCGCACAGGCGGCAGCCCCGCCCCTTTGCCATGAGGCGACGCAGATAGGGCGTCAGCGTTAAGGACCGGAAGAAGAGTTAAGCCTGTCAGGCATGAGAAGCACGCGAGGCTTGAGAGGATGAGGGCCGGCAACGTGCGCTTTGGTTTCTTAAACATGGACCTGATAAATTAAAGTCTCAAACTTACATCCGAATCAAACGTCTTCAGACTTCTATCCCAAAATAGAGCAGCACAAGCCGCGCCGCACCCGTGTTCAGAATCTCATGCGACTCGCCCGGCTCGACCGTGACGCAAACCCCCGCTTCAATCCCATACTCTTTATCATCAACCCTCATCAAGCCCTCGCCCGATTGAACGAAAAAGACCTCGAACATATCACGGTGACTGTGCGCGCTCGCCGCCTGGCCCGGCAAAAGCTCGGAGCGCGTAAAATTTGTCAGGTGCGCCACATCCCCGCGCCTGAGCAGCACACGCTTCTTGATTTCAGGATTATGCGTGACGCCCTCTTCCGGCAGGTCTGCGAGAGAGATAATCTTCATTTCAATTTACGAGAGGATAATTTTAGAGCCTGAGCTAAGCTCACAAAATCAAATCTGTATGCCGCGAACCTTTTCGGGTTTCTTGTCCTGCTTTTGCGGGATGAGGACGGCGTTGTCCTGCGCGCGTTTTTCCTGTTCTTCGCCGGTGTGCCATTTGGCCCATTCAGCGGGGGCGTCAAAGGTCTCGCCGCCGTGTCGCGTGATGCGCTCGCGTACACGGCACATGACGGGCGTGTTGATACCTACGCCGCTGATGACGGCCTGGCCTTTGGTCAGCGCCGGCAATTCATCCAGAAGCTGTCGGCCCGCGCCTTCGACCGATTTGGCAACGGTGTCCTGGTCCATAGGATTGACGATGCGCATGATGACCTGCGTCATACACTGCGAGAGCACGTCCTGGTCCAGTTTGCCAGGGCGCTGCGTGATAAGACCTATCCCGACGCCGAACTTGCGGCCTTCGGAGAGAATCTGCTTGAGGATGTTGGTCGAGACGACCGTTTGGCCCGCGGGCGCGAAGCGGTGCGCTTCTTCGAGCAGCGTGAAGACGGGGTAGGGAAGATAATTGTCGCTGTGCGGCTCTGCTTCCTGCCGGACGGTGAGAACGCGCGCCTTGTTGACGCGACGCAGCAGCGTGGCAACGACGACCTGCTGCTCGTTCTGCTCTATGTCAGAGAGTTGGAGGACTGTACAGCGGCCCGGCTTGAACAGCTCGTTGAGCGGAATGTGCTCCGTGTCCGAAAAGATCGAGCCTGGCTTGTCAAAGCGCGAATCGAGCCGCCAGAGCAAGCCTTCTATGGAACTCGCGTTGCTCGATTCGCTCCGCTCGCTGCCTTCGTACTTCTGCTCTTTAACGGCATCGCGCAAATCGTGATAGCCCCATAGCTCTCGTTCGCCGCGCTCGCCAGCCGTCAGGCTTCTGTAAGCCTGCGAGAGAAAGTGCAGCATCTTGTCGGATGTGCCTTCGGGCAAGAGATACTTGATGTCGGCTTCGGTCAGCGAAGAGGTGCGGACCTTGATGCGGTCGTGCGTGTAAATTTTGACTTCGGGGCGATAGTCGCCCTGGCGAAAAAGCGGGTTCTCTTCAATCGAGCGCATCGTGTCGTACTCGCCATGCGGGTCCACTATGAGCACGGAGGCGCGGTTGTATGGCCGCATCAATTCTTCGACCAGCACGCCCGCCGTGTAAGACTTGCCGGAGCCTGTCGAGGCGAGGATGGCAAGATGCGTCGAGACGACATCCTTGATCGAGAGCACGATGGGGACTTCGCCCGCAGAGCGTGTCAGCAGGCTGCCGACATGGGCCGACCCCATATCGCCCAACTGCCTCGGCGAAAGGATGCCCGCCAGCGTTTCCGAAGAGGCGAGGAAGACGGAATCGCCCGGACCGGGCGGAATGCGCGGGTTGACGAAATCGCCGAGCGCGCGGCTGAAGTAGCCTATGGTCTCGACCGTAATCTCGTACAGCTCGCCGCAGTCTGAGCTGAGTCCGATGAGCGAAGAGACCACAGCAGGCTCGATCTGCGGGTCCGAAAGAAATGCGTCCGGCAGATTTCGCACGAGCCTGCGCGATGTGATGTGGCCCAGAATATAGCGCTCAGCATCGCCGTCGGGCGCAACATAGTAGACAAACTCTCCGATGCGCGTCCGCTTGTTGTCGGCTGTGATAAAAAGATATTCGTGCGGCAGCTCTCCGGGACCTTTGACTGTGCCGGTGAGAAAATCCGTTGCGGTTGATGTCATCGTCATAAGATAAAAGCGGGCTGGCTGTGACAGGTTTTCGCGCACGCGGCCCGCAAGAGGCTCTGTACGATTTAGTTTCGTGAGCAGGAAAACAAACTCTTGATTAACGCTGCCCCGGTGACAGAGTTCTTATAGAACAGTAGTCTCGCACAAAGCAACAGCCGCGCAAACGTCGCGGGCAATTTAATCCGGTGCGCGGTGGTTTCGGCAAGCGGTCCGGTTTATCTGACCTTCTCGATCCAGATGGAGCTAAAGGTGTTCGGGTTCTCGCTGAGGGGCTGGTAGCCGGGGATGTTAGTGCTCAGAAACTCTTCATCAAAATGGCGCAGGAGCGGCGCGCTCATAATGATTTTGTAGGCGTCGTTGAAGCAGAGGAAGGCTTGCAGAAGCATCGCCTCGTTCCAGTAGCTGGGCCACTGCTGGCCGAAAATCCAGAGCTGCGGCGGATAGGGAATGTTATAGGGAAAGGGAATATCGTGGATGTGTATGAAGACGCCCTTTTTCAAACGCGGGAGGACTTCAAGATAAAGGTAAGGCACGTCGCCGTCTATCTTGATGACATGCGAGGAATCTATAAAGAGCAGGTCTCCGGACTCTAAATTCTCGAACTCCGAGAGCGGCACGTCCTGGACCTCTTTTTGAATAATCCTGATGCCGGGGATAGTCCTCAGTGCTTCGTAAGGAAAAGGCTCTATACACGTTATCTCAAGCGGGTGGCCCTCAGCCTTGTTGCGTGCGGCGGCGAGCGAGCAGTAGTAGGTCGAGAGTCCTGAGCCGACCTCCGTGTAGCGCGCGGGCTTGAGGTCTCTCAACATGAAATAGAGCATCATCGCATCAACAGCCGTGTAGCCTGGTCCATAACCCTTCTTCCTGTTTTCGTCGTAGCCCGGAAGCTCCTCATACTCGCGCATGTAAAGCGACGAAAGGCGCAGAAATAATTCCTTCATCGCATCCAGATCATAATTAATCCCGCTCAGGCTGCTCGGCTTGAACCATCGCGGCATGTTCTGTTCAAGGCCGGACTTTGAAGGCAGCACGGAGTAGTAATCCTTGCGCGAAGCGACCTCCAGCCCGCAGGCGTTAAGAGCCTTGACCGTCCACATTGAGAGGTATATACGACCCGTAATAAGCTTGCTTTTTAACATACCGGGAAACACTCGCTGGTCTCAACAGCTCCGACTCGTTCTCAATTCTGCTCGCGCGGCCTCACGCATCATTTTGAGAGCATCCGGCGATAGACCTCAAGATAACGGCTGGCCTGCAACTCTAAAGAATATTCATCGAGGGCGATGGCGCGCGCTCTTTGGCCCATCTCTGCAAGCAGCCGCTCATCCTCCAGAAGCTGCATGATACCATCTCGCAAGTCCAGCGCGTCTCCATCCCTGGCTAGATAACCTGTCTGGCCCGGACGCACCATGTCCGGCACGCCTCCGATATTGAAGGAGACCATAGGCGTCCCGCAGGCCATGCTCTCTTGCAGCATCAGTGGAAGATTGTCCGCACGCGTGGGAAAGATAAAGAGGTCGGCTGCCGAATAGGCCCTCACCTTTTGAGCATCGCCGCTCAAGTAGCCCAGATGAATGGTCCGCATCCCTGTGGTCGCAGCCAGCGCCTCGCCGCCCTGCCCCAGTGTCAATAGCACAATCCCTGATTTGAGCGACGCGGGCAGTCCTTGCAAAGCTTCGAGCAGCAGGTCTCCGCCCTTACGCTGGTCCGAAAGCATTTGCGCTCCGAACATCAGCACCTTCTTGCCTGCGGGGATGCCCAGCTCGCGTCTGGACTGGTCCGCATCGAGCGGTCTGTAAATTTTCAGGTCCAGCCCGTAGGGGATGTGATGAACGGGAAAACGTTTGAGCAGGCTACGCCGTGCCTGCTCTGCCAGCCAGCGACTGGGGGCGACAATCTCAAGGTTCGACCCATTGTAGACCCAGTTTTTCAGTCTCCATTCGAGGCGCGTGCTGTCTCGCTTAACGGGCGGAGTCGTGCTCAGGTAAGGGCACTGGCCGCAGCCCCTCTCCCATCCGCCGCAGTCGTAGCTGTAAGCGCAATGCCCCGTAAAGCTCCACATATCGTGGAGCGTGAAGACGGCGGGCTTGATTTCGGTCAAAGACCTCACGGACAGATAGTTGAAGTAGCCGCCATGAAGATTGTGCAGGTTGAGGATGTCTGCGCGCTTGTAAAATGGATGCTTGCGGATGGCGAAGCTGCTCGTCAGGTTCACATAGTTAAGGCCCATCCGCCAGGCGACACGCGAAGTTTGCCGGTCCAGAAAAGAAGGAGCTGGCAGCGCCGCGACCCGCTCGTCTTCGAGCGTCATGTCGCCGACCAGCAGGCGAGAATCAACGCCCTCTGCGAGCAGCCCTTCGTGCAGGCGAAAGCCCGCAATCGAAGCCCCGCCGGAGATGTCAGACTGGTTGATATGAAGAACGTTCATGCGCTTTATTTGAACGCCTCCATAAAGAGCGAATCGGGTTTATAAACTTGACCGTCCGGCTCGGTATCAAGGTTATAGCTGGACCATTCGGGAATACTGCTCTCCGACGGGCCGACCCTTTGCGGGTCTCGAAATCCGGCCTCCTTCAAGAGCCTTGCCAGCGAATAGCGGTCGTACATCCATAGATGCGGCTCGCCCCTGCGTCGAAACCGCCCCACTTCCAGCATCTCATACTCTCCGCCCGCGAGGAGCCGGAGCGCCCTTTCGCGTGCCATCCGGGGAGCGCGCAGGAATCCTCGCCAGAGACGAGCCGCAGACATTTGCCGCGCCGTTGGCCGCGACGCAGCCTTGCCTCTACTCTGCGCGCAGGCTTCGATCAGGTCCAGCGCCTCTCTCCCCATCCGGCTGATGATGAACTCAAGGGCGGGTATCTCCTCCTGTTGCAGATAGGCCGCCATCGCGCCGCCTGGCCGCTCGCGCACCGTCTGGTCCAGCAGCTCAAGCATTATCCATTGATAGCGCCTCTCCCATTCCTCGTCGCCTGCGGCAGCCCTATCCAGAGCCAACAGGTACATCCTGGCGAGCTGTTCCAGGTCGGGGACGGCGATGCGTATAATCCCCTCGGGCTTGAGGACTCGACGGCATTCGGATAAAAAAGAGAGGGCCTCGGATTTGGCAAAGTGTTCGAGCAGATGGGAATGGTAAACCACGTCGAACGCTGCGTCGGGAGACGGGATTCCGCGGCGCAGGTTGTGGCTGAGGACGGAAGGATCGCTGGAGACGAAATCAATATTGGTCCATGCCGTATGAAAACGGTTGCCGCAGCCCAGATTAAGATATGACTTCATGCCAAAAGCATTCAGGACGATTTCTGTCGCGCGTGGCTCGCACGGTCCGCGAGCGACAGAAATCGTCTTAAATAAATCCTCTCAAGAAAGCCCTTCAAGCTTTGTACAGCAGACGTAAATAGTATGGCCGCGCAGATAATGATGCAAACCCGTGCGTCTCAAAAGCGGCAACACCAGCTTGTGCGTCAGCCTGTATGCAAGTCCTGATAGAAGCCGTAGACGCGGCAGGCGATTAAGCTGTATGTCGCCGTACCAGTCAAGATGATAATCCATCAGCGGCTCGAATCTGATGCTCTCGATTTTCAGCGGAAACCTCGAAGGGAGATACTCAAAAACGCGGCTGGACCAGAGACTGACGTGATGCGGCGGCTGGTCCAGCAAATGATTCTCGACGTGGCGCAGAAACCCCTCGCTATCAGGGACGCTGAGCAGAAGTCGCCCGCCTGGCTTGAGCATGTTCAGGCAGTCTGCGATAAAGCATTCGGGGTCTGGAATATGTTCGAGCACTTGAAAACCGCAGACCGCGTCGAAGCTCTCGCTCTGTTCCTCTGAAAGCTCTTGCAGCGAGCGCCGATAAACAGGCCGCCCGGCCCGCTGCGCGAAAGAGATGGCACGGGTATTGAGCTCCAGCCCGGTGGCTTCGACCTGCTTCAAGCTCTCGGCGAGCGCGACAAAATCTCCACGGCCAGAGCCGATTTCAAGCAGCCTCTCTCCCGCGCGTAAATCCTCAAGCGCCGCGTCATATTCCCACTTGCGCGGCAGATAATACCAGTCAAACTCCTCCAGCTTTTCATAGAGTTGGTCTGAGCCAGCGAGCGCCGGATGAAAAAATTGAAGGCCGCAGGAATCGCAGCGATAAAGTTGAAGCTGGTCCTGGCCCTCCAGCTCGGAGGTAATATCCAGATGATAAGCGGCGCGCCAATCGGCTATCAGATTCGTGGCGAGGAGCGTCCTGACCGCAGTGGTATTTTCAGACTTACACAGAAGACAGTGCATTACTTAATTGATAAACGATACTGAGAGAGTATTTCAAAACCCGGAGATGAGCCACAGAGGCACAGAGAGTAGATGAATCAGGATGTGATAAGACTGTTCAACTCATCTTTCCTGTTTATTCTCCGTGTCTCCGTGCCTGCGGTAGCTAGTTCTGCGAGCTATGGTCCAGTCTCCTGCTATTTAGTCTGGTTCTCTGCCAGCGTGGAACGCTCGGGTGTTTGCGTTGCAGCCGGTTTGTCTTGAAGGCCCGAGACGAGGCGCGCGAGTCTCTGGCGTAGACGCTGCGGCAGGCCGCGATTGGTCCAATCGGCAAAGACCTTCTCGAAAGTAAACTGGTCCGCCTCTCTGTTTTTTATCACGCACGGAGGATGACGGAGCGGAAATTGCAGCTCTTCGGTCGGCAGATTGGCCGTCAGGCTCTCGGCTTTGGTGTGCGTGGCATCATCTCCCCAACCGATGTTGGAAATCAGGTTGACTTCGGGCAGCGCGGCCATCCCGCTTTGCGACCAGCAGGCAAAGCTCCACTGGTAATCCCATGTGTCAATCTGTCCGGCGTGCGTTTTATCGAAGATGGCGCGAAAGTATTCGACCGCGCGTGCGTCGCCGAGCACGTCCGCGAGCCAGCCCGTCTCGCGCAGCGCCGGCCAGTGCCGCATCTCTACATCATAATGTTGCCAGGCGCGCCTCCATGATGCCCAACCCCAGATGTGCAGAAAGCGCGAGAAGTAGTAGCTGAAGGGCGTGCGCCGCTGACCGAATTGAAAGTTGTCTCCGCTAATCGCCATGATACGCTCATCATCGCGATACCTTTCGAGCAGCTCCGCGCAGTAACGAAAAAAGCTTAGGTGCGGCAGGCAATCGTCTTCGAGGATGATGGCCTCCTCGCATTGCTCGAAGACCCAATCGAGACCTGAAGAGACGCGTTTGCGGCAGCCCAGATTCTTGTCAGAGAGGTTGGTCAGCACTTCGCAGTCCCAGTTAATCTGGTCCAGGACAGAGCGCGCGGCGGCACACCTCTCTTCCTCTTCCGGAAAGCGCGGGCCGTCGGCCACAATCAGGAGTCGGCGCGGTCTGGCGCGTGCAATCTCCTGGAAGACCCTGCGCGTGCGTTCAGGGCGATTGAAGATCAGGAAGGCAACCGGAGTCTGTAAAACGAAATCTTCCATTTTCCGTGCGGGCTACTTGACGGCCTCTACATAGAGGCTCTCGAAAGCGCGTGCCTCCGTGTCCAGGTTCTGCATGCGCGGGTGCAGAGAGCGCCCGAACTCCTGTTTCATGGCCTCGGAAAACCCTGCGCGGCTGAGCAGGAGCAGCAGCGAAGGAGCATCATAGGCCCACAGATGCTGCCCGCCTTCGCGCATCATCTGGTTGATACGGTCGAGCGGCGTGCGTATCGGCTCTGTAAAGCCAGGGTGTCGCAGAAACTCATCTTCATCAGCATAGGCGCGCAGGAAACGGCCCGCATCCGGCGTCGAGATGCGTAGGACGCCTCCAGGCTGTAAGACGCGCTGGCATTCCTGGACCAGTCTTTCGGCGTCATCTCTGGAAAGATGCTCTATCACGTGCTCGCTGAAGATGGCTGCGCAGCTATCGTTGGCGAAGGGCAGAGGGCGGCGCAAATCCCAGACAATATCAACGTGCTCGCCGCGCGCGATGTCAACGTTGAGCCAGCCCGGCTTGGGGTTATGCCCGCACCCCAGGTTGACGTGCAAATCGGAACGAGGAAGCGTGGAGAGACGCTCCAGCGTGCGGCGCTGCGCCATCCAGTCATGATAGGGAGCGGAAATGCGGTTGGCTCTCTCGCGGCCCAGGATACCGACTACTCTCTTTTTGAGTCGCTGAACAGTCGTTTTCACTAAACTCATTTTTGCGACGCGATCTTCAAACGCCAGGCCCTCTTGCGCGAGCATCTTTGTAGATGCGGAGGACAAATCTTAAAGCCCTTTGCTCTGATTGCTGATGCTTCTATGGCTTCGGGAATGACCGCTTGTACCATTCGATCATCTCCGCTATACCTTCGCGGAGCGTGACCTGCGGTTGATAATTGTCCGTCAGGTCGCGCAGCCGTGCGGCGTCCGCACACTTGCGAAAGCGGCCTTCGGGCTTGCTGGTGTCAAAGACGATTTCGGGCGAGACTCCGGCCACCTCGCAGATCAACGTGACAAGCTCCGCAATCGTCACGTCCGTGTCATAGCCTATGTTGACGGGAATCCCGACCGCGTCCTTTTCGACAATCTTCATCAGGAGGCGCATGGCGTCACGCGCGTGCAGAAAGTTGCGGCGCTGTTGGCCGCTGCCCCAGACCATCAAGGGGTTTTCCTCTCCGTCCATGATGCGCTTGACGAGGGCCGGGATGACGTGGGCTTTATCCTCCGTGCCCCAGCGATAATTTCCGCCATACGGATTGAAGGGACGCACGATGCTGACCTTCATTCCGTAATCGCGCGCGTAGTATTCGCCCGCCAGTTCCTGTATACGCTTGGCCCAGCCGTAGCCCTCATTGACGCTTTCGGGTTTGCCCGTAAACGTCTCAAGCTCAGGGGTCGGAATCGGCGCATCATCCGGGTAGACGCAGGACGAGCTGACGATCAAATAACGCTCGACGTTATTCTTGCGCGCAGCTTCTAGTGGGGTCAGCGTGCAGAGCAGGTTATAGGTGAGCATCTCGCCGTTGTGAGCGCGGCTGTATTCCATGCCGTAGGCTTTGGCCGCGAGGTTGAGCACCACGTCCTGCCCTCTGGTCACGCGCTCACAAACGCCAGCATCGCGCAGGTCTTCGTTAACGAACTCGACCTCTTTCTTCACCGACTCAAGATTATCTATATATCCGTTCTCAAGATTATCAATCACCGTCACGCGCGCGCCCGCCTCGACCAGCAGCGGCGTCAGGTACGAACCCAGAAAGCCGCAACCGCCGCCGACGAGCACACGCTTGTTCTGCCAAAAATTATTCTGCATTAGATTCCTTTGTCTCCCGACCATGCTGGTGAAATTTGATTGTAAGCGTGCCCTCAAACCTTACCATACCGCCGTGAAACGCTCAAAGAGCAACGATGAACGCGGTAGCATGAAGGATGAAGGAAAAGCTATTGCCGGATTAGTTCACTGGTCCAATAGTTCGACGAGCCGATGCCTTCAGTTGCTTCCAGCTTATCCTTCATCATGCCTGCTTCAGCCTTGCTCTTCTATTCGCCAGACGCGCTCGGCGAGTTGGACTTCGCGGCGGTCCGCCAGTCCCCAGTTGTCCGCGTTGTGGTAGGGGAGGTTATCGAGCGAGGCCCATTCGCCGTGATGCGGTTGCAGCTTTTCGGTGCAGGAGGTCGGATGCGTCAGGTGCAGGACGTGGCCTGCGCGCCTGATGGTCGCGCCGTGGGCCAGCATCTGCGCCGTCCCGCGCGTGTCGCAGCCGATGCGATGCTTGACCATCGTCTCGTCGTAGCCGCGCGTGCGCTCCCACATCTCTTTGCTTGCCAGCACAAACTCGCCCGTGCCGAGTTGTTGATATGGAATAAAGCGACCGAAACGCAGGCTGTCAAGGAGACCTATACGCTTCTGCTCGGCTTCGCGCCAGGGAATGTCGACACGCTCGGCGGTCCAGGCCACGTCGGGCGCGAGCGGCGTGTCCAGGATCATGTTGATGGTATCGAAGCTGAGGGCCGCGTCGGCGTTGGTCGCCATAATCCAGGGAGAGCTGGCGCGGCGTATCCCTACGTTCTTGGCGTGATACTCAAGCACAGCGACGTGTACGTTCTGACAGATGCGGGCGTGAATCTCCGGCGTGACGACATAGGCCCGCAGGCAATCGAATCTTTCGGCCAGCCCGTAAGCGAGCAGCTCCCTATCGGGCAAAGGATTCCATTCGACGAAGACCACCTCGCTAACGAGATAGCGTATGTTCCACTCGATGGTGGCATAGAGCCGCTCGCGAAAGTCCGACATATAGTCGTCATTACGCCCGACCATCACGGCGGCTATCGCGGGGCGCTCCCCTTTGCGACGCGCACTCAGCCTAGCCAGATTTCCAAGCCCGCTCAGCGCATGACCCGTCCGCTGCTGCGCCTGGCCCAGACGATAAATAACCCCTTTGAGCACGATTCCTTGATCTCTCCTATTTAGTCGGTGACAAGTGACAGGTGACGGGTAAGAGCAAGGATTTCATCCTGTCACCTGTCACTTGTCACCTATACAGTTAAGCACGCTTGCCGCTGGCCTTGAGCGCCTCGTATTTAAGACGGCTGCCGACGCGCCGCCATAAGGGTCTGGTGTCTGGTCCAGAGGGTGGCGCGAGCGTCGGTACTCGATACGCGGGCACGGTCGGGACAGGCTCTTCCGTCTCCCTGTATCGCGTCTCGACCTGACGGTCTTCCTTGACCAGCGTCATCCCGAAGACATCAGCCGGGCGCTTCTGGTCCTCCGCAAACATCCCGAAACGGCGTGTCGGCCACCGCAGGTCGAAAGGCTCCATGAGGACCATCCCCGAATCCCAGACGAGGTCGAGCGGGCGGTTTAGCTCAAACCACATGCTCATGTCCACCGTGATGATAGCCCTCCCGCCGGGTTTGAGTATGCGCGCTATCTCCTGTATGCCGCGCCGCCTGACATCCGCCGGGACATGCTCCATCACGCTGAGCGAAAAGACGCGGTCTTGCGAGTCGGATTCGAGCGGAATCGAGTTGAAGTCTCCCTCAAGCACACGCAAGCCCGTGCGCTCTATAAACTCGCGGCTGACGCCGAAGTGGTTCATCCCCGTCTCGAAAATGTCCGGATCCACGCCCGTCACGTCGCATCCGGCGTGCTCTTTGAGATAGATGACGAAGGGGGTCATCCCGCAGCCGATGTCCGCGACCTTCATCCCAGGCTCAAGCTCTGCGGCCAGGATGGCGAACGGAAATTCCCACATCCGCGCGGCGAAAAATTCGGGCGCTTCGAGCAGCCCCACGGACCAGGGAAACTGCAAGCCGTTGGTGGGCCTGTGCTCTGTCAACCCATACTTGATGTGCAGCTTGTTGATGTCCCTGTTAATCGCCATGAACTCCGGCGACATGACATCCTCGACGACCGCAAACCTGCTAAAACGTTGTTCCATGTCTTCCCCTCGACAATGATGAAAGCAGGCTTAAAAGATTCTTACGCCTGCCGTATGAAAAATTGCTGCGCTTCGGGCTTTGATTCTAAAACCGAAAACTCCTTGCGGAAGAGTTCAAAGTGAGGCCACGCGAGCGTGAGACGATAAAGACCCCGTCAACTCTCGGTCTGGACCATGATGAGAGCAGAGCTTTTGATTATCTCCCGTTATCCTTCCTGACGCCGCTTGACGTTGCCGATGACATAACTCTTCGAGATGGCCGCGAGCCTGCGCGGGCGCAAGATTTCCTGCGGCGAAGCCTTGACCGCGCGCCATAAAAAGGGGAGCGCCTGCGGAAGCTGTCCGTCGCGCGCCTGCGCATGATACTGGTCCAAGAGTACACGCGCCGCGTTATCAAAGACCTGCGCCACGTAAGCCTGCCCCGCGCGAAAGCTCTTGCGACACTCGGCGCAGTTCGGATGCAGGTGCTCGCGCTGAGCATCGAGCGTCTTTTGCAGAGCCTCGGCCAGCCATCTTTTGTCGGAAACAGTCTGCTCCGCAAAGAGCCTGTATTCCGTCAGCACCTGGTCCACCACGACCAGCGGGTAATGACGCGCGACGCTCAGCCAGAGGTCCCAGTCCGCCACGCCGACACGCGCGGGGTCTGTCAGCCCGTGCTCTTTGAGAAAGCTGCGGCGCAGAAGACCGGAAGAGACGCTGTAGCGCGATTCGCGCAGGAAGGCATGAAAGGCTTCATGAGATGAGAGCTGAAAAGCCTTGCCCGACAGATTTTCAGGCTCAAAGGTAGTCTCTCCCTGCCCGTTGATAACGCGCCTTTCGGTCAGGATGGCCCGCGCTTCAGGGAAAGCCCGCGCGGCCTCCAACTGTCTTTCAAGCTTGGCGGGCAGCCAGCGGTCGTCGTGGTCCATAATGGCAATCCATTCGCCGCCCGCCTCAAACATCGCGCGCGCGCGAGAACCCGCGCCCATCGTCCCGTCGTTCTCCTGGTAGATATACTTGAGCCGCTCACCGAAAGAAGCGCAGACCTCCCCCGTGTGGTCCGTCGAGCCGTCATCCACGACGATAATCTCGTCCGGCAAGCGTGTCTGCGCCAGCACGCTCTCAATCGCCTCGCGTAAATATTCCGCGGCGTTAAAGGTCGGGATGACGGCGCTAACTAACATCAAGACTGCTCCTCAAAGAAAACTATCAACGCGGCTGCGATGAGCTGAAGAGATTTGCTCGCTGATTCACTGGACCAGTAAATCAATCAATTAGTGAATCAACAAATCAATGGACCAACAGCTTTTCCTTTATCGTTCACGAGCCGCCGCGCTCACCTTTTCTGACCGCTGGTACTTCTTGACGGTCGTGATGATCTTGTCCACATCCGCTTCGCTCAAATTGGGATGCAGCGGGAGGCTCAGCGCCTCTTCGTTGAGCTGCTCGCAGATGGGGAGGCGCGCTTTCGATTGATAGATGCGATTCAGGTGCAGCGGGTGATAACGCAGAGTCGAGTAGATGCCTTCCGCGTAGAGATACTTGGCAAACTCGTCGCGCGAAGGGCCGACGATGCGCACGCAGTAAGTAAAGTAGGAATGCTGCTCATTGGCTTCAGGGTCTTGCGGGCGGACCAGCCATTCCAGCCCCGCAAACTCCCGCTGGTACAAATCCCAGATTTTTTTGCGATAGCTTTGCGAAGCATCGAGCTTGCGCAGTTGGGCCAGCCCGACACTGGCTGAGATGTCGTTCGGCAGAAGCTTGGGGAAGAATTCACCGATGTCGTATTCCCACCAGCGGTCCTTGTTGGCCGAAGCCTCAAAGCCCGATTTGGCTATCCCGCAATAACGCAAGAGGCGCGCGCGCGCAGCCATCTCCGGGTCGCGCGCTGTAATCCCGCCGCCTTCGGGTGTCGCCAGGTTCTTGACGGCATCGAAGCTATAGATGCCTATGTCGCCAATCCCGCCGCAATACTGCTCGCCAAGTTTTGAGTCAACAGCGTGCGCCGCGTCTTCTATGATGGGCAGGCCGAGTTCCATGATGGGTTGCATACGCACGGGCTTGCCGGCGTAGTGCACAACCATGATGGCTCTGGTCTTGTCGGTCAGATGCGGCTCGATGGTCTCGGCTGTGATGTTGTGCGTCGCCAGGTCCACGTCGCAGAAAACGGGGACGCACCCGCAGAGGACGACCGCGTGGGCGCAGGAAATCCAGGTGAAGGAGGGGAGTATGACTTCAGAGCCTGCGGGCAAGTTCAGCAGCTTAACGGCCATGTAGAGACTGTTCGAGCCGCTGTCGAGCATAGTAAAGCTCTCAAGCTTGAGCCTTTCGGCAAACTCGGCCTCGAATCTTTTGACCTTCGGCCCAAGACCCATCCACTGCGCCCGTATGCTGGCGCTAACCTCTTCTATTTCCTCCTCGCCGACGCGCGAGCCAAAGACAGAGATAATATCAGCCACAATTTCCGCTCCTTAAACTATCAAGATGCCTTACATTAATTGGTCCACCCTGACCGGGCAGAACTTAAAACGCTCCTCGTCCAGCTCAAGCTCCAGGTGCTCCTCAAAAGCTGCAATCTCCCTAAAGCCGTTCTGTTTGTACCAGCCGACGGCAGGATTATGACGCAACACCTTCAAGCCCTGGACGCCCCTGTAAAGCTCTGCGGCATAGCTGCACATGATACGCAACGCGCCGCTCATCAACCCGCGCCCGCCCATCTCTTTCGCGCCGAGGATGACATTATAGATGTCAACCTTCCCCTCCGTGTAACGAAAGCCTATGCAACCGATGGGGCTATGCTCAACTAAAATGACGAACATAAAATCGTCAGGCCGGCGTAGATATTGCTCGTACCACTTGAGCTGGTCCGTCTCCGAGATGATGCCCTTAAAGAAAAAGAACTCGCGGTGCTCATTCTTCCACGCGCGAAGATTTTCCAGGTCTTCCGCGCCGATGGATTTCAACTCGACGCCGGGTGCTTCCTCGCTGCTTAAAATAATCCGCTGGTCCATCGCAGAAATGATTTCCAAAATATTTCTCGAACCTTTCGTCCCTCTCGAACAACGCAGAAAAGGTTTGCTCTCTCTTTCAGCTTTGCGCTTCGAGAGGCCAGGCCCCTATCGCCTGCCGGAGCGCCACAATCTTGCCCAGGTGATAAGAGTTATGCACGGCCAGGCTGTGAAGCGCATCCCCCATCGTCACGCCGGGGTCAATCTCCAACTTCACTTTTTCCGGCGCGGTCCAGTCCAGCGCCCTCTCAAGACCGTCAAGAAACTCATCCACGAGCGCGGTCCATTCCTCTTCGGTCGCCGGTGGTCCAGCCGGAAAAGTCTGCCCCCTGGCCCACTCCGCGTACAACTGCTCGTCACGCATGACGATAATCTTCTGCCAGCGCGTCGCATGCCAGAGTTCTTCATAAATGGTATGCGAATGCGCGGACGGCCTGCGTGTGGCCTGGTCCAGCGTCAACCCTTCGAGAATCCTCTTTCTTTCGGCAAACTCGCCGTCAATCAAGAGATGTCGCCATTTATCCAAGTCTTTATCCTTCGGACAATCCGAATCTGACGGCGGCTCACGCGTCAAAGTTGTAGTCGCTGAAATCAGCCGTGTGCTCGTCCTGCATCTCGGGCGTCCAGGCGGGGCTTGGCATATTTAGGACCAGCGCGTCTTCATCGCCCAGATTCTGAATCACAGCCGGAACTCCGGTGGGAATTTCAATGGACTGGTAATCGTAATCCTCACCGCTGAAATATTCGCCGTAGCCTTCCGGGGTCTTGACGACGACGCGGACGTTGCCCTTGATGCAGGTAAAAAAGCCCGTGCGTATCAAGTGCAGGTGCGGGCCTTTGAGCGCGTGCGGCGCAACGGCTGTCAGGTAAACTTGCTGCGGCTCGCGCCCCTTGGCAAAGAAGCCGTCGTGAATATTGTAGATGGGCACCAGATACCCGTTAGCCGCTCCCTCTTCATCCTTCGTGAAGAACTTAGGGTGCTTTTGTGTCCGCAGGCTCATGCTCGATCTTCCGTCATCGCTGTCAACGGCAGGGATTGCGATTTCTTCAAGATGGAATAACGTTGAATAATAAGAAATGAGGCGATATTAAACAAGTTGGCAGCAGCGGCCCGCGACTGTCTTCTCCTACATCCTCGCGCGCCGCGCGACCTCCTCGTACATCGCGACGGCTTTGGGCTGGACCACAGAATAGTCCAGCCTTTCGGCTATCACGCGCGGGTTGACCTCGCCCGCGCGGTCCACCAGCGCGTCATCCTTGAGCGCGCGACGGATGGCATCGGCGACGGCTTGAGGGTCTTCAGGCGGGACCAGCAGGCAAGTCTCGCCGTCGCGCAGGTATTCATCCGAGCAGCTAGTGTTTGATTGGACGGGGAAAGAACCCATCGCCATCGCTTCGAGCACGGAGAGCGGGAGGCCGTCGCTGATGCTGAGGCCGATGGAGATGCGCGCCTGCCCGTGCAGCCGCAGGATGTCGTCAGGAGAGGATTGCGGAATAATCTCTATCGGCAAGCCTGAACGCTCTGCGGCAATCTCCGCCGCAATCCTGACGTTCTGGTCCGCCAGATAGACGGCGATGCAATAGCCCTTTAAATCCTCCGCGCACAATTCTACGGCGCGCAAGGCCACCAGCGCGCGCCCTGCGAAATCCTGGTAGCCCTTGAGCATGATGAGCCTTCGCGCGGAGGTCCGGCCCGGTTGACGAAAGGCTGCCAGGCGCTCTGTCTCCAGCCCGCCGGCAACGGGCAGCACGGGAAGAAACTCTCCCTTGAAGCCAAGCTCGCGCGCGGTCTTTAGATCGCGCTCGCAGTCGCAGGTGAAATAGTCGCAGCTTGAGAGCACGGCCTTGATGCTCTCTCTGCGCTCTGCGAGGCGCGGGAAAAGATAGATGTCGCTCCCCCATGCCGTGACCATCCAGGGCGGGAGTCTCTCTTTGAGATGACGGCTCGCTTTATAGACATACTCGCCGCTTTCCCAGATTGTCAGGCAGTGAATAATGTCTGGCCGCAAACGTTTGATGGTGTAGGCCAGCCGCCAGATTTTATCCGCGCGCTGCGGGTAAAAGAATTTTTCCAGGCGGCGGGCCGTCATCGCGCCGCGCCGCAAGGGGTAGCCGTTTTTGAGCGAGGGCCAGAAATCGTCAACGACGCGCAGGCTCTCTCCGGCTCCGCGCGGGCGACCGTGCAGAGCATCATGAAGGGTGATGTTTTTCAGCTCTGGATGTATGCCGTCGTCGGCGCTGTGAACGGGGAAGAGATGTATGTCCCAGCCCAGCCCGTCAAGTTGGTTAATCCACCTGGCCGTGTGCGAACTCCAGCCGATGGCGACAAAAAGAATGCGCAAACTTTTGTTTCTCCGTCTCCTACGCTCTCGCTTTGAGCGCGGGCGCTTGACGACTACGAGAGTCGCGGCGCTCTTACTCAGAGCTTGATAACTGCTTTTTCAACTGGCGCATCTGCGCCGTCAGACGTGGACCAACCAGCGATTCCGTGAGGATGGACATCAGCGCGCGGTCGCTCAGCCATCTGGGGTCTGTGCGCAGGCAGTTGAGGGCCATCTGCCTGACGCGGCTCATATCGCTGCTGTAGCTTTCAAAGGCTGCGGCGGCAAATCTCTTGCCCTCCACGCGCTTGCTCAATTTTCTGGCGAAGGGGCCGCCGAGGTGTGATGAAAGCCGTGCGATGGTCCATGTCTTGAAGTCCTCTGCGGGGCGCGGCTCCTTTATTTGAGAGCGTTTAATCTCGACCCAGCGGCTGTGCAGCCAAGCGCTCAGGTATTCGATGTCCGAAGCTAAAGAGGAATCGACTTCAAAAGCCGCAGAGAGGTTGAAGGCGGCCTGCGGCTCGTCGCCGGTGAAATAGTGTAGATAGCTTAGCTGAAGCTCAAGCATGGCCCGCTGGCGTGTGCCGAAACGTCCGCCGATGTTGGCGGCCTTAGCCTTGAGCGCGAGCAGCATGGCGAGTATGTGCTGGAAGTGTGCCGCGTGCCGTAGGCCGACGCTGGTGTTGTAAGCGTGTATGCGATACATCACGAGCGGGCGCGGAATAAAGCCCAGCTCCGAGTGGGCTAGGATGCGAATCCACCATTCCCAATCGCTATAAACGAGGTCATCTTCAAAGCCCGCACGCTTGAGACACTCGAAGCGAACCAGGGCGGTCGCGGCGGGAATCGGATTCTCCTGTAAGAGACGCGATAAAGTATCAGGCTCGTGCGAGATGCTCCAGCCGTTGACCTGCGGCAGTTGCTCTCCCTGCTCATCAACGGCCTGGGCCAGTCCGTAAACCAGCCCGACGCGCGGGTTGGCTTCCATAAACGCCACCTGCTGCTCAAGCTTATCCGGATACCAAACGTCGTCCGAGCACAGCCCGGACCAGTATTCCCCGCGCGCCGCGCGCTTCGCCAGGTTGGCCGTCTCGGCAATCCCCCTGTGTCCGCGCTCCGGATGCGTCAAGACCCTGATGTGCGCCGGGTAACGCGCGGCGAAGCTTTCGGCAATCAACAGGCTCTCATCCGTAGAGCCGTCGTCCACCACGATCATCTCGAAATCTTTGTAGGTTTGAGACAGGGCGCTCTCAAGCGCGGCAGGCAAATACCTGGCGTGATTATAAGAGGGAATACAAATGCTGACCTTCGGATGAGCTGACATCTAAGTTGACAACTTTTTATACGGCAAGCGGGTTAATAACTTTGCATCCTGCGAGACGCACGCGCTCTCGCGCCGCAACGACTTTGTAGCGCAATGCCTGAGATGTGCGCCCCTTAGACAAATCCTTTGAGGCGCTCAAGAGCATCGGGCCTGTGCCTGTAGCCGAGCCTGCCTTCCGCGAACTTAACCACTTTGCCGAGCGCAGGCATCCTGCCTTCAATAGCCTTGCGGGCCTGCCTTTCAAATTCCACCGACGAGTCTACCTCAAACCATGCGCGCTTGGCAGGAGTCTCGCCCGTCAGAGCCTCCCTCAGCGCGTCGGAAACTACGTTGGCTGAGAAATGCGATTGATAATGTGACAGGAGCTGCGCGCCGTAAAGCTGGCGCGAGCTTGAATCGTTAATCAAGATGCGGCTGTACCGGACCACATCCTCGTTCGAGAGAGCCACGAGCGGATAGTCTGCGGGAAGAGCGCCCGTTTCCGAGAAGATGTTGAGCGCAGTGTTTCTGACGGCGACGATGGGCAATCCGTGCCGCATGGCGTCAATTCTGAGGATGCCCCCCATGCGCGGGAAAGACTCTATGAGAAAATCCGCGAGCATCAGAAAAGGAGCGATCTCGCTCTGCCCTTCGAGCCGTATGAAACGCGAAGCAACCTCCGGCGAAGAGGATTGAAAATTGTCAAGCAGCCTTTTTTTTATCTCTTCCGGTCCAGGCCCTATGAGGATGTGGTAATGGTCAGGCTCTCGCTCTAACAACGCTTTGATGGTCTGGCCGTAATTCCAGTGGCCGTCCGGCAAGAGCTTATAAAGCTGCGCCACCGTGAGCGAGACCGTGCATCCTTCAGGGATGCCAAACTCCGCCCTCTTCATCTTCGCGGCTCTCGGCCTCAAGCGCGAGGTCAAAGGTACAATCCATAGCTTCCGAGGCTCAATCTTTTTGACAAAGCGGCTGAAGAGCGCGCTCGCCTCCCTGAATTCGATAACGCGGTCCGCGAGGCTCAGCCCAGCGCTAAACCCGTCGTCCGCGTGATTGAAGAAAACAATCCTCGCGCCCGTCGTGTGACGAAGCATGAGCGCCGCGCACAAAGAGAAAACGTCGTCCGGGTTGATGTGCAGGACGATT
>DASWMI010000010.1:0-13163 GCA_036399835.1 Pyrinomonadaceae bacterium
GGGCAGAGCTTGAGCAGACGCCGCAGAAAGGGCTTGTGGACCAGATAGCCGAGCAGGCCGCCTCGCTTCTTTCCTGGATTAAAGATGGAGAGTCGGCGAAAGCGGAAGAAGGAAGGCTGGCGCTAATCTCTTCCTGCAAGATGCTCAAGGACCAACTGTGACGACGCGCTCTTTAGCCTACGCTCCCTCGTAGCAGCTTTGAAACGGGTTCTGAAGGTGAAGGTTGGATGGCAAAGTCCTATCCTGAAAATCTTAGCGTCTCCGGCGCTCATCTTCTGCCTTGCCGTTCTGGTCCAGGCACAGAACGGCGCGGCCTCCACTGCTTCTTCCGCACAGCCCGCAGGCTCTTTATCCGAGATTGCCGGTAAGACGCGCGCCTTATTGATTATCAAGCGCGTGGCCGTCGTTGACGCGAGCGGCAGCCACAGCTCCATCATCGAAGAGGCTTTGAAGACGGATCCGCGCCAGAGCAGACGTTACAGGCTGGCTTACAGCGCTCTCGGGCAAAAACTCAATAAGTACATCAGGAAGTACAGGAGCATGTCGGCGGTCGAGCAGCTTGAAGAGGCCGATTATATAATCTTCTTCAACCTGCTCGAATATCGCTGGCCTCTCGGCATCCCGCATCCGTATGGCGAGCTGTACGTCATTCTTAACCCGCCGCCCGGAGGCAAGAGCGGCCCGCGCATCATCTGGAAATCCAGAAAAGTTCTCTGGGCGGGAGACGCGGTCGGCGATTTGATCAAGGATTTAAAGCTCACGCGCGGCGAGAATTAGCCGGCACGCTGAAACGTCTTCGCTCCTTTCCATCTCAGCGATTGAAAGCCTGTTCGCAGTCACTGCTAGGACCCAGAGGCTTTTTACCAGCCACCCATGACGGCCTGAAGCCGGCATTAACCAGCCACTGAACAGGCTCTAACATGGAATTAATCGCCTTCGTCATGTGCGCGAAATCCACGTGGGCCAGGTCGTCATTCGGTTGGTGATATTCGTGGTGCAACCCGTAGCTTGAGACCGTGTGGGCCACTACGCCGCGCACGGCCAGCGTGTAATTATCCGAACGACAGAAGAACCTCTCCTCCGGGTGCGGGTCGGCCACTAGCCTCGCGCCATGCTTTGCCAGCTCCGGCCCGAGGTCGGACCTTTCATACCCTGTCAGCCAGAGCGTGTCCGGCGCAACCTTGGCATCTGGCCGCCCGATCATCTCAAATTCAAGGTTGGCGGCGAGGGCTTCCAATTTAAACGGCAGATGCTCTATGTAATACTTCGCCCCGTGCCCGCCAACTTCCTCGCTGCCAAAGAGAACAAAGTAGACTGTCCGCTTCGGTCTTGGTCCAGCACCCAAAGCCCTGGCTAACTCAAGGACCGCCGTGACTCCCGAAGCATCATCATCAGCGCCGTTATAAATGTTGTCGCCCGGAGCCGAAGGACGCACGCCCAGATGGTCCATGTGCGCGCTTATCAGGATGACCTCCTGGGATAAACGCGGGTCGCTCCCGCGCAGCTCGCCGACCACGTTCCAGGTGTTTTTAGCCTCGGCCTCATTAAGCCTGCCTTTAATCTCTATCTGAGTCCCATCGGCAACCTGTTCCAAGGCTCGCGCCGCTTCGGAGCTGACAGCTATGATGTTGCGCATCTCCGCGTTCGAGCCGCTGGTTGAAGTAAACGCGGGCGGCTTTGTGGACCAGCGCTGCCGCAAGGCCGGGGTCTCTTCGATAAGCACGGCGGCGACGCCCTGTTTGAAAAATTCCGGGACGCGCTGAAACAGCGATTGCAGATTCTCTCCCTCGCGCAGCCTGATAAAGAGCACAGCGCCTGCCGAGGGCTTGCCATCTACGCCCATTTTTTGCAGAGGACCGCTGGCCCGCGCCGTGTTCATCTGAAAAACGTAAATCTCCTTGCTGTGCGCCCACTCGATTGTCTTGCCAGCGGAGCTAAAGCTGAGCTTGGGCGCGTCGGCGAAGGAATTTCTGGTCATGTTGACGGTTTGCAAAAAGAGCCTTTGGCCGGAAGAGTCCGTCTCGCCCGCGGGCGCAATCCCGAACTGCCGCAACTGCGAGGCGATGTATTGACCCGCGATCAACTCGTATTGAGTCCCGCTGCCGCGTCCCTGAAGCGCATCGCTGGCGAGGAATTCCATGTGCGCCCTGACGTTTCTCTCGCGGACCTCGACGGTCTTTCCGCCCTGTAAGCTTTGAGCAGAAGAGACCGGCTTCTGGTCGCGGCGGAGCCTTAACTGCTGCGCCTCTACTGGACCAGCTTGTAGGAAAAGAAGCGCGAGCATCAGGACGGCTATTCTGTAGTAAACATTTCTCATCAACTGTTAGACTCCTTAGAGAAAAAACGGCAGCGGCAGCGAGGAAAGATGAACTCGCCGGAAAAGCAACAGAAGTTCGTAAGTTGTCTTGCTTAGCTTATCCTTGATCGTTCATCTCTGAAGCGTTCACTTTATCTGTAGCTCATCTTTGTTTTTGAAGCGAACTCTCAGCAAGATTGTCGGGAGCAGTTTTACCGTACTTTGAAAAACAATAAAAGGGCAAATCGCTGTAACAGGCTCGCGGCTGATTGTGTTAGCCTGACCGTGCATAGATGATTTGAAGCTTCGGGGATTGAGACCTGTGAAACAACTGGATGAGATAGAGGTGCGTGTCCTAGGCTCTTTAATCGAAAAGCAGCTCGCCACGCCCGAATATTACCCGCTCACAATGAATGCGCTGGTGCGCGCCTGCAACCAGCTTTCAAACCGCGAGCCTGTCGTCAATTATGATGAACGGACAGTGACGCAAGCCATCGAGAGCTTGCGCGAGAAGAGCCTGGTCTACATCTTCTACGGCAGCGATAGCCGCGTGCCTAAATATAAACAGATGTTTGCCGAGCAGCTTCATCTCTCGCAGCCCGAAGTGGCGATTATCTGTGTCCTCATGCTAAAGGGGACGCAGACCGTCGGAGAGCTGCGCGCCGCGACCAACAGGCTTTACGAATTCGCGGATTTGAATGAGGTCGAAGCGACTCTGGAAAAGCTGCTGGTCCAGGACGACCCGGCTCTCGTCGTGCGCTTGCCACGCAGAGCCGGACAGAAAGAGGCTCGCTATGCTCATCTCCTGAGCGGCGAGGTGAGGATAGAAGAGACTGAAAAAGTCTCGCCCGCGGAGCGCGCCCTTTCGTCATCGAGCAACAGGGACGAAAGAATAGCGGCGCTCGAAGCTGAAGTCGAAGCTCTCAAGGGGCAGCTTGAAGAGCTGCGGCGGAAATTTGAAGAGTTCAGCCGCCAGTTTGAATAGGCCGCAGGACTCTTCTTTTTTGAATGGACGCGTAGAACATTCGAGCGCGCCCCCCGTAGTTTAATGCGGGCCGCACGCTTGACTCCGATTGCGCAACTCGCATAAAAACATTCTGGCGCAGATTCCTAATCCGGCTCAGGAGTAAATATCTTCATCAATGCTAAAGATCACAGAACGGCAGATCGGTGATGTCACGATCCTCGATCTTGAAGGCAATATCATCATGGGCGGCGGGAGCGCTCAATTACGCGACGCCATCCGCCGCCTGATTGAAGAGGGCAGGCGAAAACTCCTGCTCAACTTCAGCGAGGTAAAATATATAGACTCCAGCGGCATCGGCGAGCTGGTTTCAAGCTCCGTCATCCTCAATCGCGCCGAAGGCCAGTTAAAGCTGCTCAAGATACCTGAGAAGGTTGAAGAAGTTCTGGCCCTCAGCAACATCCTCTCCATCTTCGAGATTTACGATGATGAAGCGAAAGCTCTCGAAGATTATTCCGGCGCGGATGCTTAACAAGCCTCGCTCGCATCTTCTGTCACGCGCTCTTGCTCGTCTTGGGTCTCGCCCTGAGATTTAAAACTGAAGCTTGAGCGAGAATTGCACAGAGCGCGGACCGCCCGCTCCGTAGGCCGCGTTAAAGCTTCTGCCCGCGCCTCCCCACAGACTCCTGCCAGACATCGAAGCGGATTGCCCGAAGGTCGCATTCGGCAGAAATGGTCCAGCGCCTGAAAGCTGGCTGCCGAGGCTCAAATCATTTCCCACGGGGTCTTCAAAGTTTGGATGATTGAGCAGGTTGAACGCCTCGACTCTGAATTTCAGGTTGACGCTCTCCGTCAGATTGAACTTGCGGCCCAGCCCCAGGTCCAGTTGTTGAAAGAGAAAGCCGCGCAGCAGGTTGCGCCCGAAAGTGCCCTGCACTGGAAGCGCCGGGACGGAGAAGGCAGCCGGGTTGAGCCTGCGCCCGCCGCCCGCCGACGAATCGTTCACGTAGAGCGGCACGCCCGTCAACCGGTCCGGTCTGAGATAAGCAAAGCCCGCGATGGTGGGAACGGCGTAAACCACATTGAGCGGGCGCGCCGAGCGTGCGTTAAAGATCGAGCTGATTTCCCAGTTGCGCGAAAGAGCGTTGCCGAGTCCGGTTGAAAAGAGGGCCGGAAGACTGTAAGAGACATTCGCGGCGAGGCGATGGCGGATGTCGAAATCCGAAGGCCCACGGTCCAGCCGCGCGTCAGGGCTGGTTAGCATAGCCCTGTAGATTGAATCCTGCGAGACATTATCGAGCGATCTGGACCAGGTGTAAGCGGCTAAAGCTTGCAGGCCGCGCGCGAAGCGACGGTCGAACTGTAGATGCAGAGCCTGGTAATCAGAGCTTGCGCCGTTCTCGGTCAGTCGTACAAAAGCGAAGCCGGGGTCAGTATCAATCAGAGTTCGAGTCAGCAGGAGCCTGTGTCCGGCTGCGCCGATATAGGAGACGGAAAATTTTTGATTCTCGCAGAGCGCACGTTCTATCCCGGCATGCCATTGGAGCGTGTAAGGCAGCTTGAGCCTCGGGTCGAAGGCGATGAAAGGAACGCTCAGTGGCGAGGCCGGATTCAACGTCTGCGCGGGTCGTGCGGAAGCAGGCGGGAAGGGAACATTGAACAGGGCTTCGCCGGAGAGAAAAGGGAATGAATCCGTCAAGGCATCAGCCGCGCGCTCGTTGCCCATATCATAGAGCAGGCCGAAGCTGCCGCGCAGGACCATTTCGCCGCCGCTCTCCCCCGACAGCTCGTAGGCGAAGCTGGCGCGCGGCGCGAAGTTGTGATAGGTCGTCTTCCAGAGCGGCGCGCCGCGCGGGGCGAGGCTCAAACCAGTTGCCCCTTCAGGATTCTTGAGGGCCAGAGCATCCTCCCCGTTCTGTTCGGAAGGCGCGGGGTTGACTTCCCAGCGTAATCCGTAAGTCAGCGAGAGGCGCGAAGCCACTTTCCATTCGTCCTGACCATAGACCGAGAGGTTATGAAAGACGGGCCGCCGCGCTCCCGTGCGGCTAAAGAACTGCACGCGCGAGGCTACGCCGGAAGAGGTCTGAGCCGCGTTATTGAACAATGCGCTGCGTTCGACGAGCGGGAGATTGAGGACGGGAGACAGCTTGCGTAAATCGCCTCCGAGCTTGAACGTGTGATTCCCATTGATGAACATCACAGAGCCGACCATGTTGAGTTGTCTTTGCATGTTGACGAAAGCGCTCGCCTCTTTCCATCCAGCGTACCTGCCGTTGAGGTCAAAGACCGTAGAGCCGTTTGCGCCGGAAAGAAGGAACGCGGAAGCCGGACCATTATCCGGCAAGCTCGCTCCGCCGAACTGGTCCAGAATGTACGAGCCGGATTCCGAGACGCGGCTATAGTTAAAGCGCAGGTCCGTGACCACCCTCGGCGTGTGGTTGATGGTGGCGGCGGTCGTCAATGTCTGCGTCCTGTTGCTCGTGCGGTTGACGGTGTTCAATGAGAAGAGACCGCCTCCGCGCTCGGACGCCGTTGAAGAGGCCAGGTTGTAGCGCCCGAAGATAACCAGAGCGGGGCTGGCGTTCCAGTCAAGCCGGATGCTTGCGGCGTCGTGCCGCGCAGGGTTTGAATAGCTTGAAGCGAACTCGGCTAAGCCGTCCGGACGCGCCCCGCCCGTTGGTAAAGGAAACGCATTGAGAAAAGGCTGGAGAGCGGCTGGCGCTGCGAGCCTTGAGTTGATGGAAGGCACATCCGTCAGGCCGAAGATGGGCTGGCCTAGTCGCAAGCCTTCGTATGATGAGAAGAAGAAAACCTGGTCCTTCAGCACTGGACCACCGAGCACGCCGCCGAAAATGTTCCGGCGGTGGGCCGCGCGCTCGAAGCCACGGCTATTGGCAAACCAATCGTTAGCATCAAGCGCATCGTTGCCGAAAAACTCAAAGAGCTTGCCGTGAAACGCGTTGGTCCCGGAGTTCGTGACGATAGAGATTTGCCCCCCGGACACGCGACCGTATTGCGGGTCAAAATTAAATGTCTTCAAGCTTATTTCCTGCATCGCTTCGATTGAAGCCAGGTTGTTTGTCGCTCCCGAAGCGGTCAGCGCAGGCGATGTTCCGGCGGGAGCCGTGCCGGGTGCAGCCGCGCGCGTAATGCCTATGTTGGCGCTCACGCCGTCAATGATAAAGGCGTTGGAGCCTGGCCGCTGGCCGTTAAAGGAGAGCTGCGCGACAGCGGAATCCTGCGCTTGATTGGCAGTTGAAGAGACTCCGGGCGCGAACTGGACCAGCGTCAGCATGCTCCTGCCGTTGAGCGGGAGGTCCACTATCGAACGCGTCTCTATGTTATTCGCCAGCATAGCCGACGAGGTGTTGACGCTCACCTGTGCAGCGGTTGAAGTAACCGTCACCAGATTGGTCATGCCGCGTGCCCCGACCACAAGCGATGAGATGTTACCCTGGGAAACCGCTTCGACAGGAACTTCGACGCGGCGCGGCTCGCCCATCTCTGTCACCATCCTGTCTTCGACGGCGACAAACGAAGTGAACTGCGTCATCAGCCTGTGTTGCAGTCCTAATTCCGTGATGGCCGCGCGCAGCTCCGCGCGCATGTTGCCTGTTTGCAGCCCGCTCATATCCTGGCCCATCAGGTCATCTATCCGGCGTCTGGCCCAGAGCGTCGAGAGGACACCATGCTGCGGGTCTGACGCGGGCAGATTCAGAGGAATCTCGCGCACGAAATCACGCCCGCTCATCTTGCCCTTTAATCGAATCGAGCCGAAACCGCCAGCCGTGTAGCGTCCTGAAAGAATGACGGGCCGTGCGCTGAAGAGGTCTGGAATCCGTTTCGGGTAGATGTCTGTGACGGGCAGACCGGCCCAGTCAATCTGGATGTCTGTCAAGAGCGGAGCGCGCACGCGCTCGAAGAAACGACGCGCCGCAGCCGAGCCGTCGTCAGCTTCGGTCACATACTCAACCTCGCCGCGCCCGTACTCGGCCATCTTGTCGAGCAGAAAACGGTTGGGCGCGCCGCTAAAGCCCATGGCGAAGACGCGAGCATTCGGGTGCTTCTGCACTTCGGAGATAATCTCCATGTCGTTGCCGACCTCGCCATCTGTCAGAAAGCAGGCGATGCGCACATGGTCCAGCGCATCCGAAGGCTTGAGCGCGGCGCGTATAGCCTTCATCATCTCTGTCCCGCCGTCGCTCTTGCGGCTTGCCAGAAACCTCTTCGCCTTGAGCAGATTTTCAGGGGTCGCTCGAACGGGCTGGTCAAAGAGGATATGCGTGTCTCCCGCAAAGGTAATCAGGTTGAAGGTGTCCTGCGGGTAGAGATGGTCCAGCGCGAGGTTGACCATCTCTCTGGCCTTCTCAAGCGGAAAGCCTTCCATAGAGCCTGACGTGTCGAGCACGAAGACCAGCTCTTTCAGCGTCACATCTTCAACGGTGACGCGGTCGGGAGGTTGCAGGATGAGCGTCAGAAAGCCTTCGTTGCCGCTGCGATGCGTGAGCACGGCATCCTCTATACGGCTTCCGGCGACATCTACCCTGAGCACGAAATCCTTGTTCGGAATCGTTTGCTGGTCCTTCAGCCGGACCAGTGCGCGATGATTATCAAGCCTCTCCAGCTCAATCTCGTGCGTCGTCGAAGTGAGTCCGTCAAAGGGCACGCCCGCGTCCAGCGCGATCTCGATTGAGATGTCGTGGCCCGCGCGCATTCCCTTTGGCATGATTGGCGGCAAGATGCGCCCGGCATCATTCAAGCTCCCAGCGCTTTGAGCATTCCTTTCATCTTCCGCGACCCCTGCTTCCGCATCTTTCGCGGCGCCGGTCTCTGCCGCATCATCTGTGCTTTTGGTCTCTGGCGTCTGCTCGTCTGGCACGTCTCGCGTGTCGCCGGGGATGTAGCGAGGGCCGACGACCATCGGGAAAACAAACTCGTATGTGCCGTTGTCATACTTTAATGTCTCAACGTAGCTGATGATGACGGTGATACGCTCGCCCGGAGAGATGTTGGCGACCGACTGCCTGAAGATGTTGGGCCGCTCCTGGTCCAGCAGGGCGGCGGCCTGCCCTTTGGATTTGGCCTCCGTGTAGACGGCCTGCGCTTCCTCTCGACGCATAATCTTGCCCTTGACCGTGCGATTGCCGACGAGCATCGTCATCTCGTCAACGGCAGCGTCCTGCGGCAGCGGAAAGGTGTAAAGAGCCTCTATCTTTTCCTGGAAACCGTTTTCAAACTCCTGAGTCACCGTCACGCGCGAGAGAAAGCCTGCGATTTCTGCCTTGACCGCGGTATGCTTGAGCGGGCACAGCCCCGCGAATTTCCCGTTTTCATCCAGAGCCTGTAGCGACCCCTGTGTGATGCGACCCCTTTTCTCCGCCGTCGCGTGGACCACCTCAAGGCTGCTCGTGCCGTAGAGCCACATCATGATGAGGGTAGAGATGATTGACAGGATCATCCATTTGAAAAAAGATTTGCGTCGCATAGCCTCTCCTCCAAAGACAGACACACTTCCAGGTCTTGCAGCCACACAAAGATGGCAGCAAAGGGTACGGGCAGGTTTACTTTTTTTTCGAGACCTTAGAACAAACGTGGTCTCAGGCTTGCTCGTTCAACGGACGGCGCGCGGGAGACTTGCGCGGGAACTCTACCTTGCTTGCTCTAATTGATGCAGGATTGTTGTCGGAGGGTAGCCTGCCGAAAAAATAAATTTTCTTTCAACTTTTCAGAAGCCCGCCCGCCCGCTTTAAGATGAAGGAAATGCTCGCTATCTCTTCCGCACGGCCTGCTCTAAAGGGCGAGCGGCTCTCGGCTTTCCAAGAAATATCCTCTCATTTGACATATCCTTATAGTTGAATCCTGTAATCTTTTTCAGTTAAGGACCAGCTTTATGGACAGACTCTTTCTCACCAGCCGTTGCCGCCGGATTTTCAAACTACTACTAGCGACGGCCTTATTACTGGCATGCTTCACGCTGGCCCAGGCCGTTCCCATGGTCGGCATCACCATCTCTAACAAGCTCGTCAGGTTCGACAGCAACGCGCCCGGCAACATCATCAGCATGACGGACATCTTCGGCCTACAGGTCGGAGAGCAGATACAGGCCATAGACTTTCGACCCGCGACGGGGCAACTCTACGGCGTCGGCAGCTCACACCGTCTGTACCTCATCAACCAGCTCACCGGCGTCGCCACTCCCGTCAGTCCCACGCCCTTTAACCCGCCGCTCAACGGGACTTTTTTCGATGCCGATTTTAATCCGTTGACAGACAGGCTGCGCGTCGTGAGCGATGCCGACCAGAACCTGCGGCTGGACCCTGAGACGGGGACGGCCATTCTGGACCAGAACCTGGCCTTCGCGTCTAATGACGTTAACGCGGGCCTTAATCCTGAGATTGTCGGTCTGGCTTATAGCCCGACGACTTCCGGCAACCCTTCGACAACCGCCTACGCGATAGACTGGATACGCGACGTGCTCGTCATACAGGGTGGACCAAACGGCACACCTGATAACGGCCAGCTCAACACCAGGGGCGCTCTGGGCTTTGATACGACGGCCTACGTCGGCTTCGATATAGCGCCCGGCAGCGGCACGGCTTACGCCTCTCTGACCCTGCAAAACGATACCGTCTCCAGGCTCTTTACGCTCAACCTTGCGACGGGCGCGGCGACGCAGGTCGGGGCTTTCAATACGGTGGACTTTATACGCGACATCGCGGTCGCGCCCGTGGGGACTTTTCAGTTCAACATCTCCAGCGCCACTGTCTCCGAGAACGCTGGGAAAGTCACGCTGACCGTTATACGCTCCGGCGATCTTTCCGGTCCGGCCTCGGTTGATTACGCCACCAGCGATGGGACTGCCTCGCAGAGAGGCGACTATCTGATAGCCTTCGGCACGCTAAACTTTAGCGCCGGAGAGAGCAGCCAAAGCTTCGACGTGCTGATTGTAGATGACGCTTATGTGGAAGCGAGCGAGACGTTCAATGTTTCTCTGAGTAGTCCGACAGGAGGCTTTTTTGCGGGGCTGAATAATACCGCGACGGTCACCATCACTGATAATGACACGGTCTCAAATATCAACCCGATAGACGATGCGGCGTTTTTCGTCCGCCAGCATTATCTGGATTTCCTCAACCGCGAGCCGGACGCTGGCGGCCTGGCTTACTGGACCAACGAGATTAACAAGTGCGGCTCGGATGCTTCGTGCATCGAGCGGCGGCGCGTGGCTGTCTCTGCGGCCTTCTTTCTCTCCAACGAGTTTCAGGAGACAGGTTATTTTGTCTATCGTCTCTACAAGGCGGCCTTCGATGGGGCTGATGGGACGCGGCCAGCTTATCTGGAATTTATGCGTGACCGCAGCCGACTGCTGGTCGGCTCGAACCTCGAAGCGTTGAAGACGGCGCTCGTCAACGACTTTGTGACGCGCTCTGAATTCCTCTCCATCTACCAGGGACTAAACAATGCGGCCTATGTGGACCGGCTCAACGCCAATACGGGAAACTCTCTGACGAGGGCCGAGCGGGATGCGCTGGTCCAGGGCTTGAATGCTTTCTTTCCGACCGAAACGAGGGCGACTGTTTTGCGTAAGATAGTGGACAACGCAGTCTTCAAGCAGCGACAGCTCAACCCTTCTTTCGTCCTCATGGAATACTTCGGTTACTTGAGACGCGACCCGGACCCGGGCGGCTACCAGTTCTGGCTCAATATCCTGAACAACACGGGCAACTACAGGGGGATGGTCTGCGCCTTTATTACCTCGCGCGAATACCAGGAACGCTTCAGCCCCGTGCGCACACGCACGGACCAGCTCTGCGCGGGTCTCTGAAGTCCAAACGGCCTTTGAGCCTCTGCGAAGCATTGACCGGAACAAGTAGGACTGGTCTACAATCATTCGCATGAAGGATGTACAGACCCTCTTGCTCGCCCTGCGCCAGTCTTCCTTTCGTCGCAACATACGATTGCGGAAAAAAGAGCTGGAATATCTGGACGCGAAGGGGATCGAGACGATCTTAAAACATGCGGAAGATTTTATAGAGAAACGTCTTGCTCCGGCAGCTCCCGCCAACGACGGAAAACAGACGCCCTGGCGAAACCATCCGGTCTTTGTCGCGCAGCACGCGACGGCCACCTGCTGCCGTGGATGCCTTGAGAAATGGCACGAGATACCGAAAGGGCGCGAGTTGTCTACAGAAGAGAAGCAGTATGTACTCGCCTTGATAAAAGAATGGCTAGCTCAATTTAATCATCCGGTTTCAGATAAAGGAGAGGCGCGATGAAAGCTGTCTGGAATAATGCCGTACTGGCCGAGAGCGACGAGACGATTGTCGTCGAAGGGAACCATTATTTCCCTGCCGAAGCAATCAACAGGGAGTATTTTCAAGAGAGCGAGACGCACACGGACTGTCCCTGGAAAGGGCAGGCCAGCTATTATCATATCGCCGTTGACGGGAGGGTCAATCAGGATGCGGCCTGGTATTATCCTGAGCCGAAGACGGCAGCCGCCGAGATCAAAAACCGCGTCGCCTTCTGGCGAGGAGTAGAGGTCAAGTAAAGACTGTTTGATGACAGAGCCTGCTCATTGCCCGCTCATTCTCAGATTTACGGCTTCAACCCTTCGGGTAAAAAGATGAGTTTTGAAGAAGCAATAGAGTTGATTCTTTATGAAGCGAGAGGCGGCGAAGATGGTCTGCTCGCGTCTGTGCGTCTGGGCCAGGAGCCGGGCGTGGAAAGAATGCGCCAGCTCATTCTCGCGCTCGGAACAGTCTTTGAGCTTGTCGAAGGTCAGACGGAGCTTGAGCGAAAACTGGCCGCCGCGCTGTTCGTGCTCGGCTCGGATGTGCCTTTGACGATCAGCTCCTGGGCCAGCAAGGGGCTTGTCTGGCGAAAAGGGTTTATGGAAGATGAAGTCTATGAAATGTTGATGGCCGTGCAAAGCATCTTTGAGGATAGATGGCTGGAGACCTACCAGGCTGACCAGGCCGAGACGATACATTGACACAAGAGGCTGTCCATAGCTGGCCGGAAGCCGTCCGGCTCGCTTCACCCCGGCCAGTCGCTCTCCGGGCGACTTTATTTTATCCGACCGACAAAAGCGAAACAGGCGCAGCAGCTTTGGGGCTGCGCGCCTGTTTCAAGTCTGGTCACTGTCCTCACCCCAGTAACCAGGTAGACGGCGGATTCACCAACCGTCAGATTGATATTAGATTACTATCTCTCAAAAAATTATGCAACTGGGCGACGAATTTTTTTTTACGCCCCCTCCCGGAGACAAACTGGGCCGATTTGGAAATCAGGACCAGCCCTTGCCATCCCTTTAAATTCCGACTGGACCACTAATTCCGCAGGCCATAGGTTTTCTGGTCCAGTAGTGTTATAGTCTCCCTATCACCCTATGCAACCCACACAGTGGGAGTAAGAGCGGCAGGTAGAGATTAAACCTCTACCTGCCGCTTCTTCGTTTGAAAGCAGCCGATGATAAGGATCAAGCCTTACTGCTCGCCTGGCTGTGAATCATCCTGCTCCGTTTGGGAAAGCCCCTGCCTGCGTGTGATGACGAAGGCGAGGCCATCCAGAGCCTTCTTGGCAAAGCCCGTCGGGTCTTTTGTGCCAATCAGGCTCTTGCAATCGGTGATGATTCCGAGCAGCTCATCCCGAACTACACGCCGCATTTCCGCTTCCGCGTTTTCCGTCATTATTTTTGCCCCCGCGTCCCACTCAATCGAATTGTAAAAGGCTCTGACTTCAGCCGTCCGCCTCAAGATAAGTGCGCTCTCTCTTGAACCGCCGCGTGCCATACTAGACCTCTTATTCGGAGGGATTCAAGGCCATCCGATTCAGCTTTGCTCTCAAATAGCATGAGCGCCTGACCATGCAGTGTGACGATGGAAATTCTTGACAAATGCC
>DASWMI010000011.1:0-3824 GCA_036399835.1 Pyrinomonadaceae bacterium
GCAGGGAAAAACGCAGAGGGGACAGCAAAGACCCGTGCGTAGATAAAGAAGTCGCTGTCTTCTCATCTTGCTCTGGCTGGACCGGAATAAAATGTCTCAAGCCAACGCGGGGATAGCCTATGCTCTATGCTTCCTGGAAGCGATAAGATAGACTTTTAAGCGTCCGTCGGCTTTTACCCGAAGGGTCGAATTAAAGAAGGCAGAGGCTTTGGGTGTGGCTTCTCTGACAGACTAAAGAGATGCTCAAAGGAGGTTATAGCAATGGCGAGCCGTCGCTATAGATTAATTACCAATCTCATTTATTGCCTGGCCGTGGCTCTCGCTGCTCTGAGCTTGACGGCGAGCCAGAGCCTGGGCCAACAACCCACGCCCGGGACTACCAGCTCGGACATTAAGGGCGAGACGCAGGAGCGGCAGAACCGCGAGATGCAACTACGCAGCTTTGAGATGGCGGCGGCTGTCCAGGGGGTCAATCAAAAGCGCGTACAGGCGAGCATCGAACAGGTCAAGCAGGACTTCAGGCGCATACAGGTTGTGCGTAATGAGATGGTCAATGACCTTTTAGCCAAAAAGCCGCTGGACCACAAGCTGGTCTCCGAACAAGCCGGAGAGATAAACAAGCGTGCCGGCAGGCTCAAGGCGTTTCTCATGCAGCCGACGCCGGACGAGAAGGAAAAAGCGCAGAAGGACGAGGTCGAGTTTAATAACGAGGAGATGAAGGGGGCGCTGGTCCGGCTCTGTAATCTGATCTACAGTTTCACAGAGAATCCCGTGCTCAAAACGCCCGGCACGGTTGACGTGCAGCAATCCGTCAAAGCCGGACGTGACCTCCTGCATATCATCGAACTCAGCAACAACATCAGGAAGAATGCTGAAAGACTCGGCAAGCTCTCGAAATAAACCATCTTCGGTGCGCGCCGCTTGCAGCCCTCACTATTTAACCGCGGGTTTAAAGCCCTGAGCCAGGCCCTCGCCTTCGACCACCTTGAGATATGTATTGACAGGTAAGCCTGCAAGCCTGTCCACTTTTCCGCTCGGCCAGCGTATCTCAAGGCTGTCAATCTTCGTCTGAGCGCCCAGACCGAGCACCTCTCGCGGGTCATGCGAGGCCAGATAGCTCCCGCCGCCAACTTTCAGCCTGCTCCTCTTCACTCCGCCAGCCTGCCAGTTGATAATCGCCCCGACCGCCGCCGGATTGCTCCTTTTGGCGACCAGTTGCAGGCCGAGCCAGTTGTTGCGGTTGCCGCCAACGTTGCGCAGTAAGAGCGGGGCTTCGCCGTTATTCGAGACGAGCACGTCCAGGTCGCCGTCGTTATCGAAATCTCCCGCGGCCATCCCGCGCCCCGAATAATCCTTCTTGAAGACAGCGCCCGATTGCGCGCTCACGTCTTTAAACCCGCGCGTCGTATTCTCAAAGAGCAGCAGCGGCTCTTTGTACTTGACGCGAGCGGTCGTCGCTTCAACCATATCGTTCGGGTGGCCGTTGACTAAAAGCAGGTCCGGGTCGGCGTCATTATCGTAATCGAAAAACTTCAGCCCCCAGCCGCTCAACAACTGCGTGGCGGGCGCAATCTCGCCCGGCTCATCCGTAAAAGTCAGGTCCTTCTGGTTGTGATAGAGACTGAAAAACTCCTGGTCTATGTTGGCGACAAAGAGGTCCTGCCAGCCGTCGCCGTCATAATCCACAGCATCCACTCCCATGCCTGAGCGCGGCTTTCCGGCCTCGCTGTAAGCGACTCCCGCGGCCAGGCCCTCTTCCTCGAATTTGCCGCCGCCCTTGTTGACGAAGAGGAAATTCGGCATCGTATCGTTAGCCACAAAGAGGTCCATCAGGCCGTCGTTATTCACGTCGGTCGCCACCGCGCCAAAAGATTTACCGGGCGAATCGAGAATCCCGGATTCCTTGCTGACATCCGTAAAAGTGCCGTCGCCGTTATTGTGAAAGAGATGGCTCGGCCTGGGTTTGAAGACGCGCGGGATACAATAATAGGTCCGGCTCAAGGTCTTATCCACGCACAGTATGTTTTGAGATTTATCGTAGTAGACGAAGCCTGAGACGAAGAGGTCCAGCTTGCCGTCGTTGTCATAGTCGAACCAGACGGCGCAGGTGGACCAGCCCGGCGCAGCCAGCCCAGCCTTCTCGGTCACATCGGTAAAGCCGCCGTTGCCGTTGTTGCGGTAAAGGATATTGCGGCCATAGTTCGTGACGTAAATATCCTGCCAGCCGTCGCCGTCATAATCGCCAGCCGCCACCCCCATCCCGAATCTTCCGCCCGCGACGCCTGCCTTGTCCGTCACATCCGTAAACGTGCCGTCGCGGTTATTCCGGTAGAGCGCGTTTTTGAGCGGCGTCGTTGGGGTAAAGAAATCCGAAGCCCCGCTGTTGACCAGATAAATATCCATCCACCCGTCGTTGTCATAGTCGAAGAAAGCGCAGCCCGCGCCGACAGTCTCCGGCAGATACCGTTCAGGCGAATGAGCGTTGTTGTGAACCCAGTTGATGCCGCTCGTCTTCGGCTGAACTTCTTCAAAAGTGACTGTCGCCCTGGCTGGTCCAGTCCTAGCTTGAGCGCGGGACGCGCGAGACAGATGGAGTATGAGAATAAAAGCTAAAGAGAGAATCAAGAGCTTGTCTTTCACGATGACGGCCTGTCTGATCTAAGTGAGTATTTCAAAACCTGAAGATGAGCCACAGAGGCACGGAGACACGGAGAGAGAGAAGACAAATCAGAATGTGATAAGACTTTTCAACACATCTTCCCTTCTTATGCTCTGTCTCTCCGTCTTAGTTCTCTGTGCCTCCGTGCCTGCGGTGGCTACTTTTGAAATCTGTTCTAAATATCTTCGCCCGAAAGAGAGAGCGGCTAACGCGGGCTTTGGGTGGCGGGCGCAAGGACATCATCATCTTCGGCTTTACCTTCACTCTTCAGCTTTTCGACAATACGCATCTCTTCCTGCGCACGCTGCTGGTCCTTGAGCCGCGCGTATAACATCGCCAGATTATAGTGGGCCTTGGAATCATCCGGCTTTAATTTGACGCCCAGCTCAAGCTCCGCCTGCGCCCGCGCGTAATTCTTCAGCTTGAGATAGGCCGAGCCGAGTGCTATGTGAGCATAGGCATAAGAGGGCAGCAGTTGAATGGCCTTTTCAAAAAGCTCTACGGCGCGCTGGTCCTCGTTCTGCTCGCGCGCTATCAATCCGAGGTAGTAGAAGGTTTCGGGCGTGCCCGTCTCCTGCTGCGCGCTTCTTTCAAGCAAGGGGCGAGCCTCCGCGTATCTCTTCTGCTTGAGCAAGACATAGCCCAGATGCATCTGTCCCTGCGGGCTGTCGGGACGATACTTGAGAAACTGTCGGAAAGCCTGTTCGGCCTCCTGTAGGTCCGGTTTCTTGAGTCTGAGCCAGGTGATGCCCAAGACAAAATGGTAAGAAGGCTCGTCGGGTTTGAGCGCGATGGCCCTTTTGACAGCCATCATCGCATCATCAACCAGATTTGAATTGAGCGCGGCCAGGGCAAATCTGTAAAGTGGTCCAGGCGCATCCGTGATAATCTCCCTGGCCCTTGTCAGATAGAGCACGGCGCTTGCGGCATCGCCCTTTACCTGAGAGACCTGGACCAGCCCCAGGAGAGCATCCGCGTTATTGCTCTGTCCCTCGATTGCCAGCAGGTAGCTCTCCCACGCTTTATCCGGTTCGCCCTTTTTCAAGTAAGCATCTCCAAGCACGACGAGCAGTGGAGCGGTCAAGGCGTATGCGCGTTTTGCTTTTTCGATAAAGCTGATGCACTCGTCAAAGCGGCCTTGAGAGAAGAGCAGCCAGGCGAGCCT
>DASWMI010000012.1:0-13412 GCA_036399835.1 Pyrinomonadaceae bacterium
CGCCCCCTGCGAAGTGCACCGTCTTCAAGGAGTAGCGACGACCTTGTTCGCCAGTTCCTGAATCTTGGTGCCGATGTTCGTGCCAAGCGCGGTGAATGCTCCGATAACGGCCAGTGCCACCAGCGCCGCAGCCACAGCGTATTCGGAAAGCTCTAGGCCCGTCTCGTCACGAAGGAATTGCTTAATCATGCTGTGTGCTCCTTAGTATCGGAAGGATTGAGGCCTGTCGCAGTTTCTCTTTCAACGCGCTTTTCCGGTCGGGCGCGATCTATTCCACTGCCAACCTCTCGCCTCAAGCGGGCCTTACTTGATCTTGTCGGCGAGACCTTGAATCTTGGTGCCGATGTTCGTGCCGAGGGCTGTGAAAGCGCCGATCACGGCCAGGGCCACGAGGGCTGCGGCCACTGCATACTCTGACAACTCAAGACCGGTCTCATCGCGAAGGAAATTCTTAATCATGGTTCTTTGCTCCTTTGAAGTTAGAAGTTGAAGGGTTAAGGGTCAGGCCCTGCCGAGAGTTCGCGCGCTTGCCTCGCGCTCGCCTCGCGGAGGGCAAAAAAAACTTAACAGTTGACGTTGACGACCGAAGAATGTGGACCAGCGTGTTCGTGCATCTTATCGCCGCGTGGCGCGACTCGAAGAGTTCTGCCCGTGCGACGCCCGAAGCCATTGAGGATGCTTGCCGCCGCGCCGCCCAAAGCGAGCGCCAACAACAACAGCTCGTCCTGCGCTCCATGCGTGAGCGCGGCGGCCCTTGCGCCGACAATCAACGTCACAGATAAAAAGGGCGCAGCAAACGCAATCACCGCGAGCATTAAAAATTTTCTGTTGTTGATTGCTGTCATAAGCTTTCTCTTCCTCTTGGGCTGGAACTTCTCTGGCAATGCATCTCATTGCTTCACTGACGCGAGATGTTCATAACAAGGCGTGTGCCACATGGCCTCGATAGGAGAAACGCTCAGCAAATTCGTCAGAAGTGAGGAACGAGCATCTTTGACTTGTCGCTTCGAGTTAACAAAACGGCATGGGCCAACAAGGAAGAAAGTGATCTTGAAGAGGCGTGAAACGTTCTCACGACAGAGAGTTAGAGGCTTGTCGCCGCAGGTTGTCAGCCTCTAGCACGGAAGTTCAACCAGTGGCGACGCGTGGGACCGAAGAGTTTCCCAAAAGCAAGAGCAGCCGGTTTCATGCATCATCGAGACTTCGATGTGCTGCGCGAAACCGGCTGCTTTTCTTCTGGATGATTCTTTTCCGCGGGCGCTTGGTGCTATTGTCTTTCGGCCCGCAGTTGTAAACCAGGCTCTGTGTCCTCCTGTAGGAAATCGCCGACATCAATCGCCAGCCGCTTGAGCTTTTTGTAAAGCGTCTGCCGCGAGCCAAGACCGAGTGCGGCGCTCGCCTTAGCCACGTTACAATCATGACGCTTGAGCGTCTCAGTGATAATACGCCGCTCGAAATCTTCCATCATGTGGTCCAGATCGGCTGCGGGTGATTGGTCCATTTTCAGGGACTCGCGCAGATGCTGCGGCAAGATGCGCGGGCTAAGCTGTTCGAGCGTGATGTAACCGCCTTCGTCAGCGTAAAGCACCAGGCGCTCAATCTCTGCCCCCAGCTCGCGCACATTGCCCGGCCACGAATAGTCTTGCAACGCCAGGATAGCATCGCTTGTAATACCTGCAATCGCACGGTCGTTGCGACGCGCATAGTGCGTCAGGAAATGAGAGATCAGCGCGGCTGTATCTTCCGGTCGTTCCCTGAGAGGCGGCACGTGAAGCGCCAGACCCGCCACGCGATAATAAAGGTCTTCACGAAAACGTCCCTGCCTGACTTCGTTTTCCAAATCCTTATGTGTGGCGGCGAGCACGCGCACGTTAACCTTTCTAGGTGTGCGCTCGCCCAGCGGATGAACCTCCCCTTCCTGCAAAAAGCGCAGGAGCTTTGGTTGCAGCGCGAGTGGCAGGTCCCCTATCTCGTCCAGAAACAGTGTGCCGCCTTCGGCAGCGCGAATCAATCCTTCATTATCCGCATGCGCACCTGTGAAAGCGCCTTTGCGATGGCCGAAGAGCATGCTTTCAATCAAATCCGCGGGTGCGGCTGTGCAATTAAAAGGAACAAACTCGCCCAGGCAACGGCGGCTCAAACGATGTATGGCGCGAGCCACCAGCTCTTTGCCCGTCCCCGATTCGCCCGTGATGAGGACGGTCGAATCAGAATCCTTGATGCGTTCGACTGCACGCGCAAGGTTAGCCATCGCGCGACTATTAAAGACCATTCCCGGCAGAGTCGAAGCAGCCACGGCACTCAGAGGCTGCGGCTTTTGCAACTGCTCATGAACGCGAAGCGCAACGTGCGCATGAGCAAGCTGCGCTACATCGGATAAGATTCTCAGCTCCCTCGCCTGCCATTCGCTGAGCGGGCGAACGCAGCGTCCATAAATCGCCGCGCCTTCTCTATGCTTTGACGCTGTAGTCAGGACCAGGCAGATAGCCTGGTCTCCGACTTTAATCTCCGTCGCCACATGCGTCCTTGAAAAAGCTGCCGCAACCGATGCTTCAGCTTCGACAATCTCGTCCTCATTCAGCCCTTCCACCCATTTGAGGCGAGGGCGCTCGTTCAACTGTTGCGTCCATGTTGCCAGGCCGTAAGTGCGCGCCGTCGCATCCACCATCAAAGTCAGCTTGAGCATTACTTCGTGAAGCAGGTCCGGCCCGACCGTGGCTGCTCTACAGAGTGCGCGCACCATAGAGGCGAGGGGTAATTGAAACTGGACCAACGGCTGATCTCCTGAAAACTCCGGGCTTGATGAATGCGGCGAACCGGGCATAAAGATTCGACCCCTTGAAGGCGTTTGTAAAAGAGAACGGCATCCGCCGTCTGACGTCAGCAGTAATCAAAACTACCCGTCGAAACAGTTGGGGCAAGGCTTCGCGGGACGGATATTCTTTGGGAGTAGATTAAGGGTCGAATCAGATGGGGATTCAACCGATACTTCAGTCTATGCGCACACAGCCTGTGTGTCAACATCTTTTAACAATACGGCTCTGACTGCGCGGCTCCCGTTTGTGAGACCAATCCATATTTTTGTTTGACCCTCTTTTCCACACCTGTGACTCTCTTGTTAACTCCCTATCTCTTCTATTCTCAGAACGTTTTAATCGAATGCCCTCGCCGCGGATTTCCGTTCGCCCACTGTTCGCCGCAAGAAGAGGTTACTGGCGCTTAGTTCAAGTAAATATTGAACTTAACTCCACAAACCATTGTAAAGAAAAGTCTTTACAGTATGTTTGGCACATGCTACATTCCCGCCACTTTGCCGCTAAGCTCCTGATAGGCAAAGGCTTGTGAGAATTGAAAAGTACACTCCCTTGTAGTGCAGGCGTTCGCAGGTTCAATATCTTGTGGACGAGCCAAAAAACCTGAGATTTTGGACTCGGCTTTTCTTTAATATTGATGGCGACTCGGTTTGATACATCAGGCGGGCAGAGATTGGCGGTCGCCGCATCGGGCGGACGAATCGCACGGATGGCTTGAAGTTTATTTCTGGGAATCAGACAAAAGACTTGGAGGTGTTTCCTTGAACAGGGCCGCAAATACTTATTGGACTGACGAACGCCTTCGCGCCCAGCGCGTTGCTTCACGCGAGTTGACGGGTTTTGCCCCCGTGCGCGATCTATCTCAGGAGATTATCGGTTCGCGTACCGACATACGTCGTCGCGGCGGTATTATTCCCTCCTGGGTTATCTTCGGCATGATTATACTGGCGACTTTTGCTTTGTGCGCGACCGTCACGATGCGCACGCACGCAGAGATGCGCACGGCTTCGACGCAGTATGAAGAGATGAGCAAGGATGTTGAGAGCCTGCGCAACAACAATGCTGCGCTTGAAACAGAAGTGCGAAAGCTGCGCACAGACCCGCGCACTATTGAGAAGGCTGCGCGGACGCGGCTCAACATGGTGCGCGCCAACGAGATTGTCGTGCCTGCCGAATGAGCTACTAGCGGAAGCTCTTTCGCCGGTCAGGGCTGCAAGGTTTGTAATTCCGCCTGTCGCCTGCCAGATGTGCTATCCCGCTTGGTTTCCAACCCGGTCCCTGATCCCCTCCAACTGTGCGCGGCTGTGATTGATTTCGCAGCCGCGCCTGCCCTTTCAAATTTCCGAAACGCCGCAATTTGCACGCGGTTGACACCCTCCTATTCGTCAACTAATATCGAATTCTGCTTAACTCCTGAGTAAATTAAAGAAGAGCGCTGCCTTCAGTAGATGAACGCGGCGCAAGTGAAAGAGGGTTATGCCTGATACGAAAGAGATGACAACGCATGCGGAAGCCGCCGTCGAAAGATGGGAACAGGAGACGCTTGAGCCGGTCCTGCGCCAGCGTCCTGAAAGAAAGAGACGCTTCGAGAGCGTTTCGCTCGAAGAGGTCAAGCGTCTCTACACGCCCGCCGACACAGAAGAGATTGATGTCGAGCGCGACATCTCTTTTCCGGGCGAATTTCCCTACACGCGTGGAATACACCCGACCGGGTACCGGGGCAAGCTCTGGACCATGCGGCAGTTTGCGGGCTTCGGCACGCCCGAAGAGACCAACGCGCGTTTCAAGTATCTGACGGCTCAGGGACAGACCGGACTCTCCGTCGCCTATGATCTGCCGACGCTGATGGGCTACGATTCCGATTCGCTTCTCTCCGAAGGTGAAGTCGGCAAATGCGGCGTGGCTGTCTCCAGCCTGGCCGACATGGAAGTTCTCTTTGACGGCATCCCGCTCGAAGAGGTCACGGTCTCGCAGACGATCAATGCACCGGCTTCGGTCCTGCTTGCGATGTATCTGGTCGTCGCAGAAAAACAGGGCGCTGACTGGAAGAAGATTTCCGGCACGCTCCAGAACGATATTCTGAAGGAGTACATCGCGCAGAAAGAGTGGATTTATCCGATTCGCCCGGCGATGAAGCTCGTCATTGATACTTTCGAGTTCTGCACGGAGCATGTGCCTCGCTACAACCCGATTTCCGTCAGCGGCTATCACATACGCGAAGCCGGGGCGACGGCCTTGCAGGAACTCGCCTTCACCTTGCGCGACGGCATAGAGTATGTCGAGTGGGGAGTTCGCGCGGGTCTTGACGTTGACAGGTTCGTGCCGCGCATCTCCTTCTTCTTTAATGCGCATAACGATTTCTTCGAGGAGATTGCCAAGTATCGCGCGGCGCGGCGCATCTGGTCGCGCGTCATGCGCGAGCGATTCAATGCCAAGCTGGAGCGCACGCTTCAACTGCGTTTCCACACACAGACGGCTGGCGTCTCGCTCACCGTGCAGCAACCCTTGAACAACATCGTGCGCGTTGCGATACAGGCTCTCGCGGGCGTGCTCGGCGGCACGAACAGTCTGCACACGGATGCTTACGATGAGGCTCTGGCTCTGCCGACGGACCAGGCCGCGCTGATAGCCCTTCGCACGCAACAGATTATCGCCGAAGAGACCGGCGTGGCGAACACAGTAGACCCCCTCGGCGGCTCTTACTTTCTGGAAGCGCTGACAAAGCAGATGGAGGATGGCGCGCTCGATTATTTCAACAAGATAGATGCTCTGGGCGGGATGGTCGAAGCCATCGAGAAGGGCTTCCCGCAGCGCGAGATTCAGGAGTCTGCTTATCAATATCAGAAAGCGGTCGAGCGCAAAGACCAGGTCATCGTCGGCGTCAACAAGTATCAGATGGAAGAAGGGGCATCTGGAATTCAGCTTCTGGTTATTGATGAGGGAGTGCGTGCCCGTCAGGTTGAGCGTCTGCAAATGACGCGCGACCGGCGCGACAATGGCGCTGTCGCCAACGCGCTCGAAAAACTTAAAAGAGCCGCGCACGCGGGTGAGAATACGATGCCCGCCACGATTGAAGCCGTCCGCCTCTATGCCACGCTCGGCGAAATCTGCGATGCCCTGCGCGACGTTTACGGACTCTACGAAGAACCGGCATTTTAAAGTCAGCAGCGAGCACCAAGAAGTTCATCCCGCTTCTTACTGCTCGCTGCCGACTTCTTACCGTCTACTTTTATGTCAGAAAGAAAGATTCGCGTCCTCGTTGCCAAGCCTGGTCTGGATGGACACGACCGTGGGGCCAAAGTGATTGCGCGTGCGCTGCGCGATGCGGGCATGGAGGTTATTTACACGGGGCTGAGGCAGACGCCTGAGATGATCGCGGCGGCAGCTTTGCAGGAAGATGTGGACGCCGTCGGCGTCTCGATCTTGAGCGGCGCGCATAATACGCTCTGCCCGCGTATCGTCTCGCTGCTGCGCGAGCAGGGGATGGATGATTGTATGGTCGTCGTCGGCGGCATCATTCCGCAGGAAGACATCTCGCGCCTCAAGGAACAGGGCGTCTCGGCGATTTTCCTGCCAGGCACTTCGACCGAAGATATTGTCAGATTCCTGCGCGAGAATGTTCGACCGAGAGAATGAGCGACCTCAAGCAAGTTGAAGAAGTCGCGCCCGCTGTGGTCGTCGTAATTCATTCTCGGCTCGCCACCGTCCGCCTCAATCGCCCGGCAGAACGCAACAAGCTCTCTCTTAGCGTTCTCTCAGAACTGGACCAATCAATTTCCACACTTATCAAGCGCGAAGACCTCAAGGCCATTGTTATCACAGGCACGGAAGATGTGTTCACTGCGGGGGCAGACATCGGGGAGCTGCGTGCCTTGACGACAGAAACCGCGCTTGAATTTGCTGTGCGCGGTCAGCGTCTGATGCAGCAGCTCGCGCATGCTCCGCAACTGACCGTTGCCGCTATCAACGGCTACTGCATGGGCGGCGGTCTGGACCTGGCGCTCGCCTGCGACCTGCGGGTGGCATCTAAGGATGCAGTCTTTGCTCATCCGGGCGCGCGTCTGGGCATCATCACAGGATGGGGAGGCACACAAAGATTGCCCAGGTTAATTGGTCCAGCACGCGCCTTAGAGATTTTCCTGACTGCTCGCCGCGTCAGGGCTGACGAAGCATTAGAGATGGGGTTGGTGAGCCGGATTGGTGATCCCGTGCTTGAATGTGCATCTGAAATAGTTGCGCAGAGAGCCTTATAGAGTCAGTTATCTCAAACATCTTGACCAGCTCTTTTTAGTTTTCGCGCTCAGTCCTTTTTAGTTTCTGCGCTAGGCTCTTTTATTCCTTCTTCAGAAAGCGCGCGATTCCCTTCTGGCAATCTTCTGTCATGCGCGCGATGGCGTTGAGGTCTGCGCCGGATTGTAGAGCGGCGTCAAAGGTCATCCCGTCCATGTGGTAGAGCAGGCGTTTCGAGAGGCTGACGGCGGAGCGGCTGACCTTTTCAAATCCCGCGACAAAGGTTTCCACTTCATTCTCGAAAACCGCATCGTCAAAGACGTGGTTGATGAGGCCGATGCGCTCGGCTTCGGTCGAGCTGATTTCCGTGCCGCGCGAGATTAGCTCGAAGGCGCGTTTCTCCGAGACGTTGCGGCGCAGGATAGCCATCACCATCGCAGGGATAAATCCGATCTTGACTTCCGGGTAGCCGAAACGCGCCGAAGCAGAGGCCAGGACCATATCGCAACTGGTCGCCAGCCCGCAGCCTCCCGCCAGCGCGCGGCCACGCACGGCAGCCAAGACGGGCACGCGCACGCGGCGTATCTCTGTGAACAACTCCATCAACCCCTGCGCGTCTTCCAGATTTTCTATGATCGAGCCGGAAGCTATCTTCTGTAAGGCGGAGAGGTCTGCGCCCGAACAGAAATCAGTGCCCGCGCCCGTGATAACGACGACGCGCACGCTTTCTGTCTGGTCCGCCTCTTGAAGCGACTGCTTGAGTCCGTCGATTAAAGCATCGTTGAGCGCGTTCCGTTTTTCCGGGCGATTGAGCGTGATGACGGCGACGTGGCCTTCGACTGAATAGAGAATAGGTTTGCTTTCGTCAGCCATGACTGGTCCGGTCTCTCTATTGATTCGCGCTCGCTTCCAAACCCTGGTCCAGAAAAGCTTTCAACGTGGTATTGACTTCCTGAGCGGCCTCGTTCTGGACCCAGTGGCCGCTCGTCTTGATGCGAACTTCGCTATACGGCGCGTCAACATACTGTTCCACGCCGCGCACCGTCTCGGGCAGGATGGCGAAATCGCGCTCACCGAAAATAAAGAGCGTCGGCACGCGCACGCGCCCCTGGCCCGGCTCTGCCGTCGCGTCAGCTTTCTTAAACAAAAGCGCCGGGACGTTGGCGCGGTAATAATTGATCGCGCAGGTCAGGGCATAAGGATGGCGGAAAGCCTCCTTGTAAACGGCGATGTCCGTGTCCGTAAAAGTTCCGCGCCGCGCGACAGACTCTTTGAAGGTACGTTCGAGCAGGGCGAAATCTCCCGCGCCGATGAGCCATTCGGGGATGAGCGGAAGTTGAAAGAAGAGCATGTACCAACTTCTGAGCGCCTGCTTGAAAGTCATGTTCGCGCGCCAGGCCGCGGGCGGAGGAACTTGAAGCGCGGCCAGCTTCCAGACATATTCGGGATGTTTCAAGGCGACGGCCCATGCCACGCCCGCGCCCCAGTCGTGCCCGACGATGGCCGCCTCGCGCTGGCCGAAATGCCTGATTAACCCCGTCACATCGTCAACCAGTTTTTCTATCTTGTAGTCTTCAACACGCGGCGGCTTGTCGCTCAGGTTATAGCCGCGCATGTCCGGCGCAACGACCCTATAACTCTCGCCGAGAGCCATCAACTGATGCCGCCAGGAGTACCAGCATTCAGGAAACCCGTGCAGCAAGAGGACCAGTCTTCCACCGCTGCCACGCTCAGCGTAATGCAGCCGCACCCCTCCGACCTGCGCATAGCCGTGACGAATGGAAGCATCAATCTGTGATAAAGCGTCTTTCATAGAAAAGGAAGTGATGACTGACGAGTGATGAATGATGATTGAAAAGCAAGCATAGCTCTTCTCTTATCATTCATCACTCAAGTTTAGCTCCCGTGCTTCTTCATGCGGAATCTCTATGAACATGCGCAGGAGGGCTGTCGAAAAGGTTTTGCCCTGCGCGTCCGTCATCAAAGAGAGCGTCCCGCCGCCGCCGAGGCTCTCATGCAGAAGAAAGTTAAGAGCGTGTAGATTTGGTAATTCAAAACGCTCGACCTCGCCGTGACAGATACCCTTGAAATGCTCTTTCACGCGCCCCGCCGTCACTTCCCTGACGAGCAGCGGATAATACTCGTCCCTCAAGGCGATCAGCCCGACGTTGGCCGTGTCGCCCTTATCACCCGAGCGCGCGTGCGCGAGTCTGGTCAGTTGAATACGCATCATTGCCTGTTCAGTTCCGGTCCAGATTTTCTAAAAACCATTGCTCCATATTATAGACTGTGCTATTTTCCGCCCTGCAAATCAGAGCCTTTCTCACGATCAAGGGCAGCCTGGCTATCGCGAGTTCTTCATCGCTTAGCTATCCTATCATACCTGCTGTCTCAGCCGAGATGAGGTGTATAAACCTCGCCGCAACCTCCCCTCGGACATTGCATTGACTGATTAACTGCGATGTAAATGTTAACTACTCACCACCTCAGGAGGCTCGCATGAAAAATCAATCAACTCACATCTCAGCACCCTTTACCTTGAGAGTCGCGCGCGCGATAAGCATCATGCTGGCGCTCTCGATAATGACGCCGTTGAGCTATCTGGACCAACGCGTTTACGGCTATGCTTCGGACGTAGATAGATTTCAGCATAGCACCTTCCATCGCGATTTGACCCGTGTCCTCGCACACGGCGTCGGCATCACGGATGCGGACAAATTGGCCGTTATTACAGAGGCGGTTGATAGCGGGGGCTATACGCATTACGGCTTCGGCATGTGCCTCACTTACACGAAGCGTATTGACCCCGTCAACACCCAAATGGAGAGCGCCTTTTACTATCACTGGGCGCGTCGTTCGGGTCTCTCCGGGTTCGGGTATCCGTCTTTAACCGCAGACCTGTTTCCCGCAGGCTCGTATGCGAACACGTCCGTTGCCTGGAATGAAAATACCTGCCTGCACTTCAACTCCACCAACGCCAACGGAAAGAAAAGCGATTTCCTCTGCACCAGCGGGGCATACGATGTTCCCTGTAAAAGCAGAGGCGAGGCGGATACTTTGCGCATGTGGGCCATTGAGCATAATCAGAGCGCCATGACAGCCGAGGGTGGCCCTAAGCTTGTGCCGCAGTATGCGGAGCTGCGGACCAGAAGCTGTCCGCAGCCGAGTGACACGGAGGCAGGTTACAAAACGGTGGATGTCAGCAAGACGGACGGCCTGGACAGGCTGGTGGCGCTCGGAATCTTTATACATGCGCTCGGAGATTCCTATTCGCATGAATACTGTATGGGTGAATCATGCACGATGGGTGTTTGTATACGGACTCATCCGGCCCCCACCTGTAAAAACATTCCAGAGTCAGGCTCTTGCGGCGGCCCCTGGCATTTTAAAAAGGAGTTCGGCACTGGACCAGCCAGCAAGGTGACGGAACAGGCAGGCAGAGCTATCTGGAAAGCACTCAAGGAATATTGCGACGCCGGTGGCAAATGCGGGAAGCGTGTCTGGAACGACGAAAATGCGGAAGCGTTCATACATCATTTCGTCATAGACACCTGTTCGGGCGATGAACGTGTCGCATACGCTAACTATGTTTTGAAGAACATGATGGGTTACGAGAGCTATAACTTCCAATCCTGCTCTAGCGAGGAGAGGAGAAAGTCCGGCTCGCGCAGGCGACGCGGCAGGGCCAGCTCAAACCAGGCCCACGCGCGTCAGGCTCGCACGCGCCGCCCGCTCAAATCTCTCTGAAGCTCTTATCAGTTCTGAGAGAGAGGGAGGCTCAAAGGCAAAGCTTTCGAGTTGCCGTTTAAAGACGGTGGACCATTAATTTTTATTTAACCGGCACGGATTTGTTGCCGTAGCCAGAACCAGTAAAAGCCCGTGACGACGAGTGAATGTGTAATCGTGCCGCTGGCAATCAGCATTGGCACATCCGCGAGCGGCACGAGGCGGACGGCTGTGTGCTCTGTGCCCTCGAAGACGGGCGCGCTGCGAAATTGCACATCTTGTGCGAGGAAGGTGTGTATCCAGTTGTTTTGGATCGCCGGATTGGGCCGCGTCTTCCCTAGAAAGAGCGCGTTTGTCGCGGCAAATCCTGTCTCTTCCAGAAGCTCGCGCAGCGCTGCATCAATCGGCGCTTCACCTTCGTCAACCATCCCGCCCGGAATCTCCAGCGTGACTTCGGATGAGCCGTGACGATATTGCTCGATCATGACAACTTCGTTATCGGGCGTCAGCGGCAGGATATTGATCCAGTCGGGCGCTTCGATGATGAAAAAATCGTGCTCGCCTCCGTCGCGCGGGTTGATGCTCCGGTCGTGCCTCACCTGAAAGACGCGGCAATCAGCCAGTCGCTCCGAGTAGGCAAGCTTCCAGCCGGGCGTCTCTGCACCGAGGCGCTCGCGCTCAAAGCTTTTTGCGCCAGGCTCTGTGGTCCAATCACTCAAGCGTCGGCCACCTCCACGCGCGGCGTAATCTCCGTCTTGGGAATCAGCGCGGGCCAGTAAGCGACGATCTCTTCAACCTTCGGGCGGCCTCCGGCAAATCCTGTGACCGAAGGTGGACCAGTGAGAATAAGAGGCGCGATCTCTTTGGTAAAACGCTCGACCATCTTCCTATCGCCGCCGCGCACGCCGACGCGCAGTTGGACTTCGGCCAAACCCGCAGGAGGCTCGCCCGCGAGCGGTCCATGCGTCGCGTTCGCGCCGACATATTCCGTCAGGATGTGGTCGAAGTTGAGGCCCAGGCGTTCGAGGCGTGCGCGCAGGATTTTGTCTGCGGCCTGCGCCTTCTCAAAAGCATCGGGCCAGGAATAAACGAGCGTCCCGACGGCCTTGTAGCCAGCCGAATAGCTGATCGAGACTTTGAGAAACTCCGTCGCAGGTCTGCCACGGATGCCAAAGACGCGCACGCGGTCTGGTCCAGCCGCTTCGAGTTGAATGGTCGTAAAGTCCGCGACGCAATCGGGCGTGATGTATTCGTGCGGGTCGCCCATCTCGTAAAGCAGTTGCTCTTTAATGCCGGGGACGTTGACGCGCCCGCCGGTCTCTTCGTGCTTGGTGACGATAAACGTGCCGTCCGGCGCGGCCTCTACGATGGGAAAGCCGACATCGGCCAGGTTCGGGATGCTGCGCCATTCATACTGACAGTTGCCGCCGGAACTTTGCGCGCCGCACTCTATAATGTGCCCGGCGATAGTTCCGGCGGAGAGCCTGTCCCAATCGTCTGCGCGCCAGCCGAACTCTTGAATCAAGGGAGCGAGCGTGAGTCCGGTATCTGTGGCGCGGCCAGTGATGACGATCTGCGCGCCCTGCGCGAGAGCCTGGACCATCGGCCAGGCTCCGAGATAAGCATTCGCGCTCTGTATACGTTCGCGCACCGTGGAGAGCGGCTCGCCCGTGTCCATGTTGCGCAACTCTATGCCGCGCGCGAGCAGTTCGTCTATGCGGTCCATGATGTCGTCGCCCGTGACGATGCCGATGCGAAACTTCCCTGAAAGGCCAAGCTCGCGCGCCGTTTCGCGCACAGCCTCCGCGCAGCCGCGCACGTTAACGCCGCCCGCGTTGGCCGTGACGCGAATATTTCTCTCGACGCAGGCGGGAAGAATCTGCCGCATGAGCGGCACGAAATCGCGCGCGTAACCGGCTGAAGGATCGCGTGCGCGCTGCTTCTGCATGATGGACATGGTGACTTCGGCCAGGTAATCCAGCATCAGGTAGTCTATTGGTCCACCCTCGACCTGGCGCACGGGCGCGTCCAGCATGTCTCCCCAGAACCCTTGCCCGCTGGCGATGCGAATTTTCTCTCTCATTAAAATTACGGTCCGGAGTCAGAGAGTCTGAAGTCAAGAGTCAAAGGCTTTTATTTCTTTGACCGCGGACTCCAGACTCTCTGACTCTCAGACTTAATGTGCAGCGCGGGCGACGCATCCCCAAGGGGCGTGCCGCCCGCGCTTTGAATAGCCGCAGAGAGTGTTCGTGTGCGTTGCTGCTCAAGCAGGGGAAGCGCGGTGTGTAGCCTCTCCGCTTGCGCCCTGCGCTCTGCGAGACTTACTGGTTCGTGTTGCCACCCATGTTCATATTGGACATGTTGGCGTTGCTGTTGCCGCTCGTGCTGCGCGCGCGACGACCGCGACGGCCACGGCGTCCGCGGCGAGTGCCAGTTGTCGTAGTGGCGCTCGTGCCGCAGCCGGACATATCGCCCGTAGTGGTATTGCCGGACATATCACCGCTCGTGCTGGCGTCGCCGGTGGTGCCTGTCATATCGGTTGTGGCGCGGCCACGACGGCCACGGCGTCCGCGTCGGCCACCACCGCCGCCCATGTTCGAGTTGAACGTAAACCTGTTCATCGCGCCCAGCGACGGTGTCATG
>DASWMI010000013.1:0-14961 GCA_036399835.1 Pyrinomonadaceae bacterium
TCGACGCGCACGACGCGCACGTGGCCGAGCACAGTCTTCATCTTTTTTGTCTCTAAAACCTTGACGGGCACACGATAAACGCGGCCCGAATCGCTGATGGTCAGCTCGAAGCTGCGCCCCGTAGAGAGCGTTTGCGTGCGCAGGAAGTAGACGGCGGAGGCTATGTCGAGCGCCGAGCCGTTTAGGGCTGTGGTGACTGTGCGCGGCTCTCGATTAGGGTTGCGCGGGTCGCGCTCGGTCCAGACGACCTTTTCATTGTTGAAGACGGCCTGGCTCGCGCGCACACGGTTGCCCTGCTCGTCAAGCTTGTTGGTTTGCAGGACGGCGAAAGTCTGCGGGTCAACGGTCGATTCAACCTGCTGGTGAAACGCGCCGAGAACCTTTTGCAGTAGAAACCCCTTGGAGACGGCTTCGGCTTTAAAGCGTAGCTTTCCGGCTGTCGGCTGATTGCCAGCCGGCGCGCTTTGAGCGTCCTGCAAACGGTCGAAGCTAAAGCGTATCTCCGCTATGTTCAGCCCGCGCAGCAGCCCGCGCGAATACTCTCCCTCGTAGATTAATACTTCGGCTGGCGCGAAAGGCAGCGCGGAATTCGCGTCGCGCTCTGTATGGTTTGCCGATGCGCCCGCCGCAAAAAGCGACGCGGAGAAAAGAAGAAGCAAGGGAAGTAACCTGTAGATTCGACGTTGCATGATAAATCAACTAATGAGCGCGGCCTTTAATGCCAATATGGACCAGGCGATGATGAGTCCGAGCGCGGCGCGATATTCACGATAACGCAGGTATAAAGAGGCGTCGAATTTCGCTCGCTGTCCTGGTCCGGCTCTGTAGGGCAGTAGGCGCGGGAGAAAGAGCGGAACGGCGCTGGCATAACGCCTGTACTCTTCGCCGAAAAGCTCCATGAGAGTCAGAGCTTCGACGCGCATGACGGGCAAATAGATGCCCAGAAAGAGCGCCGCGAAGGGCAGGCCCAGGAGCGGCTGCCCGGAGGCTATGGTAAAGCCAGCGCCGAGTATAAAGCTGCCGAGATAGAGCGGGTTGCGCGTGTAGGCATACGGGCCGGAGGTGGCGAGCGCGGTATTCTTTCTGATGTGGCCCGCGGCCCAGGCGCGAAGCAGGAGTCCGAGCAGGGCGACCGCTCCGCCGATGGCGAGAGTCAAAGGCCCGGGTCTGGCGAGCGCGATAAAAAGCGCGGCGCACAGAAAGCCCAGAGGCACGCGCCAACGCTGTATCCATGTCCCGCCCCTACGCAACGATTAAAGCCCCCGTCCGCGCAGACGAGCCGGCGCGCCTGAGCCTCTCGCCCGCAGACTCAAGCACGCGCTCGACTTCAATATCCATGCAGACCCACTTCGAGCATGAGCGGCGATGGCAATCCTCACGGCAGTCTATGTCATGGCGCTCGACGCAGAGGTCCAGCCGACGCGGGCTGCCGTTGCGCCACCACTCTGTTGGACCAAAGAGTCCGACGATTGGTGTTCCTGCGGCCACGGCCAGATGAGTTGGTCCGGTATCGCCGCCGACATAGAGCTGAGCGTGTCTTGCCAGTGCGTAAAAACCTTTGAGCGAGAGGCTGACGGCGGCGGCGCGCCCCGCACGGCTCGACGCGACGACGCGCACGGCCAGCTCCTGCTCGCCCGGCCCATAATTGACTAATGAAGCCAGCCCGTAATCGGACCAGAGGCGGTCCGAGAGCGCGCCGAAGCGTTCCGCGTCCCAGAGCTTTGTCGGCCAGCCGCCGCCCGGGTTCAGGATGGCAAAACTGCCACGGGCTGCGCTCAACGCTCCGGCGGCCTCAAGCTCGTGCGTCTCTGTGATGGCAAGAGGAAACTCAAACTCGTCAGGGTCGCTCGGGACTTCAATTTCGAGCGCGGCTGCGGCGAGCGAGAGGTTCTTGACGATGACGTGAGCGCGCTCGGGCGTCTCTATGGTTTGGGTCAGGAGCAGGCGGCTCGCAGGCTCTCGCAAGGCTTGAGGCGCAAAGCCGTAGATGCGCTTTGCTCCTGAGAGTCTGGCGATGAATGCTGATTTGAGAAGGCCCTGGAAATCTAGTGCGGTATCGAAGGACGAGGCGCGTAGCCGACGCAACTGCCGGCGCGGTGCCAGCAGCGTCTCCCCAGACATCGGCCAGCGCCTCAGTTCCTTCGTGTCCACTTCGATGAGGCTGTCCAGAATCTGGTTGTCTCGTAATATTTCCGCCGCGCGCCGCTCGACGACCCATGAAATCTCGGCGCGCGGCAGAGCGCGCCGCATCGCCGCCAGTGCGGGCAGCGTATGCACTATATCGCCTATGCTTCCAAGTTTGACAATCAGAATCCGCATCAAAGCTTTCATCAATGATGAGAGATGAGCGATGAAGGATGAGAAGGTCTCTTCACTTATCGCTCATCTCTCGTCACGCATCTTTATCAAGTGCCCGCGAAGAAGCTGAACTTGAGGTCCGCTTCGGCTATCTTTTGGCCGTTCCTGTATTTGATGAGATGGCCTTCGAGGACGGGCGTGTCCATGTCCAAATCGGCTTCGTAGAAGACGCCGCCCTTGAGCCAGCGCCCCTCGAAGCTGTAGCTCGTGCCCTTCAAGGCTCGCGTCGTAAAGGTAAACTTCTGTCGCGTGACGTTGGTACTGGCCGGAATAAATCTATAGATGACGTTGCGGTTGGTGCGCACGCCGGAAGCCGGATAATGACCGCCGCCGGGTTTGCGCAGCAGCGAGAAGCCGTCAAACTCTTTTAAGCCTGCGGGCGGGTTGCCGACGAGCATAAAGTAGCCGTCCGGGTCGAACTTTGCGCTCCTCCCTTGCGCCTCAGATGAATGGCCGGGCGCGGCTGTCATTAGCAACAGCAAGGCCAGCGTCAAAAACAACAGACATGAAGCCGGAGCTATCGAGATTATTCGTGTGGCTCTCTTAATCATTCTTCCTCTTTGTCAAAAGCTGACTGGGCGGTCTACTCCCCGCCCATCTGCGTGATGAACTCGGTGCTCGAATGGTCTTTAGGATCGCCGACAATCATCACGCGTCCGCCGTAGGATCGTACCACATCGCGCTCAGGGACAGTCTCTTCCGTGTAGTCCGTGCCTTTGGCGTGGATGTCCGGGCGGATTGAGCGCAGGAGAGCTTCGACGGTCGGCTCAGGAAAGACGGTCACGTAGTCAACGGCGCGGATCGAAGCGATGATTTCCGCGCGCTCGCGTTCGGGCATCAGCGGGCGACCCTCGCCCTTCTGAGCGCGGACCTGTAGGTCGCAATTAACGCCGACGACCAGCAGGTCTCCGAGCGCGCGTGCGCCTTCCAGATAGCGGACGTGGCCGACGTGCAGGATGTCGAAGCAGCCGTTGGCAAAGACTATCCGCGCCCCTGCTTTGCGCGCGATGGCGACGCGCGCGATGAGGCGGTTACGGTCAAGTATGCGAGAGACCGCATACGCTTTTTCATCGGCTGTGTACATACCAGATAGTTTATCCCTAAGCTCTCAACATCATTTCAGCAAACACGGTCATTCGGCAACTTCAACCTGGACCACATCGCCGTCCTCAAGATTGTACAGCTCGCGCAGCTTAACGTCGCAGGCCACCTCTATCACGCTTCTCGCATGCGTGCCGAAGCCCTTCTCGTTGCTTTCCGGTCTGAGGATAAAAGCCTTGCGCCCGAAGATGGTGCAGGGAACGATATAGATGGTGACAGTCCCGCCATAGTCCTCTTTATCGAGCCGCAGGGCATCAGCCGGGACGCCGTAAGACTCTGCGAGCTGAAGGTTCAGCGTGCCCGGAAAAAAACGCATCCCCGTCTTGGCTAGATAGTCGTCCTGAAGTTTTTCAATCCAGTAGGAAAAGTTTCCCACTCCGCTAAAGACCTTTCCCCTTAAAACTTTCATACGCTCGCGTCCTGCCCTTGTTAAGCTTCCTCCCAGCGCTGGACCGAAGAGAGCAGCTCCTGGCGATTGACGGTCGCCGTCCCGCGTTTCATGACGACCAGACCGCCAGCGTGGTTCGCCAGTTGCGCGGCGTCCGCAAAGGAAGCGCCGGAAGCGATGGCGAGCGTATAGGCGGCGATGACAGTATCGCCCGCGCCCGTGACATCCACGGCATCGCGCGCGCCGACGGCTTCTATGTGAAGCGGCTCGGCATGCTCTTCAAAAAGGACTATCCCGCGATTGCCGCGCGTGATGAGCAGCGCGCGATAGCCCAGTTGCTCGCGCAGCTCGCGCCCCGCAGCCTCCAGCGCAGCCGTATCCGTCAACTGCCTGCCGAGCGCCTGTTCAACCTCGTCTTCATTCGGCGTGGCGGAGGTAAAGCCCTGAAAGCGCTGTAGGTGAAAACGCGAATCCACGAGGACCGGAATCGAGCGACGGGCCACAGCCTCGCGGACAGCCGCAGCCATCTCTTCATCAACCACGCCGTAGTTGTAATCCGAGATAATCACGGCATCAGCGGTGCGCACCTTCTCAAGCAGACGCTCGCGCAGTTGAGCGCGCACGCCCCTGTCCTTGAGCGGCTCGCTTTCGTAGTCAACGCGTATCACCTGCTGCCTGGTCGAATGGACCTGTCCGGCGAGGATGCGAACCTTCGTCGTCGTGTGATGGTCGGGGACGGCCAGCACGCTGCGGCATTCGACGTTGGCCTCGCGTAAACGGCTGAGGAGGGCTTCTCCGGCTGTATCTTCGCCGATGACGCCGATGAGCGCGACCTGCGCGCCGAGCGTAGAGAGATTGGCGGCGCAGTTGGCAGCCCCGCCAGGCGTCGTCTCGGTGCGCTCATGCCTGAGGATGAGGACGGGGGCTTCGCGCGAGACGCGGCTAATCTCGCCGTAGAGAAACTGGTCCGCCACGAGGTCGCCGACGACCACTACCCTGCGCTCCGGAAAACGCTCGACCAGCGCCGCCAGCTTTTCCTTCCGCGCTGTTTGCTCAAGATTCATCCATCAACTCCGAAGGACCATCAATCGTCAACGGGTGAGAGACAGTTTCTATCTCTTCACACGTTGACGATTCGCTCCGCTGCTTCAAGTAGATTCTCCGCGACGAGTTCGGGCTGGTGTTGCCAGTTGGGGCGCTGGTATTCCCATTCGCCGCGCCCGTAGCCGCTCAGGACAAAGGCCGAGCGCACGCCGGCGTTGTGCGCCAGCTCTATGTCGCTGTAACGGTCGCCGACCATCCAGCTCCCCGCCAGGTCAAGCTCGAACTCTTCGGCGGCGCGCAGTATGAGTCCGGGCCGTGGCTTGCGGCAATCGCAGTCGGCGCGGTAGGGCGGCTCGCCCACAGAAGGGTGATGCGCGCAATAGTAAATGGCATCGAGCCGCGCGCCGCCTTGCTCAAGCTCCTGCCGCAGAATGTTATGGACCGAGCCGATTAATTCTTCCGTGAAATAACCACGCGCCACGCCCGCCTGGTTGGTCACGAGAATCGCCAGCCAGCCAGCCTCTTGCAGCAGCCTGATGGCCGCCGCGGAAAAGGGATAGACGCGATAACGCGCCGGATGATTGACGTATCCGACCTCCTCCGAGATCGTCCCGTCGCGGTCTATAAAGACTGCGCGCCTCTTCATGCCCCGACCTCCAGTGGCGCTCTCTTCATCAAGGCGACGGCGCGCTTGAGGACTTCATCCGGCGAGATGGCCGTCATGCAGCGATGGTCAATCGGGCAATCGCGCAGCATACAGGGCGCGCAATCGGGCGGGCGGCGAATAATCTCCGCGCTCGCAGAGAAGGGGCGCGTGGTGGCCGGGTCTGTTGGTCCAAAGATGACGAGTGTCGGGCGTTCGAGAGCCGAAGCGATGTGGGCCGGACCCGTATCGTTGGTGATAAGCAGGTCTGTGATGCTCAAGAGTGCTACCGCCTGGTCCAGATTCGTGCGCCCGGTGAGCATGACGGGCGCGCGCTTCATCCGCGCGACGACTTCAAGAGAGACTTCCAGCTCGTCCGGCGCTCCGATAAGACAGACATCGGCCCGCATCTCTTCAATCAAGCGGTCTGCGAGCGCGGCGTAGCTGGCGGCGGGCCAGCGTTTAGCGCGGCTGTTGGTCGAGCCTGGACAGAGCGCGATGAGGGGTCTGCCTGCGCCCATCGCGCCATGTTCGGCCAGCAGTTGCCGCGCGTGGGCCTGTCGCTCCTGAGAGACACGCAGAGCGAAAGCCGGTTCGCTTTCGAGAATCCGCGATGAGCCGTCAAGCAGCTCCTCCAGACGGGCGACGATGTTGAGGTAGTAAAAGACTTCGTGCCTCTGTTGATGCCAGTCGGGTAGAGCAAGGGGGTGTGTCAGGAGCGCGCGCCGCCCGTCCGTGCAGTATCCGAGCCGCGCGGGGACGCGAGCGAGCGCGGCGATCAGTGCGGCCTCGAAAGCGTTCTGAAAAAGTATCGCCAGCTCAAAGCGTCGTCTGCGCCACTCGCGCGCCTGCCCGAAGGCCGCGCGCAAAGGCTTCTCTGCGCGGTCGTAAATCAGAATCTCGTCAATAAACTCCGCCTCGCTGAATAGCCCTCTGGACCAGGAGCGCGTGGCGAGCGTGATGTGCGCGTGCGGGAGTATGCGGCGCAGCTCGCGCAGGGCGGGGATGGTCATCACGGCATCCCCGACCCAGTTCGTCCCGCGCACGACGACGCGCTCAATCTCTTCTGCTTTTAAACTGCTTCCTCTCAAGTTTCCTGACTCGCTTGATCTGCTTCGAGCAACACCGAATCGAGTTTATCCTAACAGAGTTTCCAGGCCGAGACGCATCGGCCTCGATGAAAAACTCCAAACTTCAAAAGCTTTATAAGAGCCTGCTCAAGCCTTCTTCAATATCAATCTGTGGTTGCCAGCCAAGCTCTCGTCGGACGCGCGAGAGGTCAGAGATATAGTTGAAGGGGACGGGGCGCGGCATCTGCGCCGTGTCAATGACAGGCTCTATCTCTATCATGCGCCCGATTCTTTCGACCAGCTCGCGCAGGGTGGAGGCGTTGAGGCTGCCGCCGCCCAGATTATAAAGCCCGAAGGGAAGCGGCGAATCAATAAAGGCGCGGCAGGCGCGCGAGAAATCGTCAACATAAAGAATGTCGCGGATGGGCAAGCCACCGAAGGGGAGGCGGATCGGCTGACGTCGCTTGACCGATTCGACGTAGTGCGTAACGAAGCCCGGCTCGTTGCCCTCCGTGGGCCTCGCGTAGACGTTTGAGAGACGAAAGATGCAGGCGCGTATATCTCGCTCGCGCGCGTAGTAGTCAACATAACGCTCGCCGATGAGTTTGGACCATTCGAGCGCAGACTGCCCGCAGTAGTCCGTCTGGCATGTCTCAGGGACTTCCTTGTGGGCGTCGGCGAAAGAGCCGTAGACATCTTTGGTCGAGGCGTAGATAAAGACGGAATGCGGGCGCATCTGCCTGAGCAGTTCGGCTGTCGCTTCCGCATTGGTCCTGAAACAGTCTTCGGAGGCTTCCGGTCCTTTAGAGAGATGGGCCGCCAGATGTATCACGACATCGTATTCGGCAAGGCGCTCAACGTCATCGGGATTGAGAATATTCCTGCCCGAACGGCGCGAAAAATCTTCCGCGTTAAAGAAGCTGCGAACGTGCGTGCCTAAGTAACCGCTGCCGCCTGTCACTAAAATTTTCATTCAACTGATGAGTCCGGAGTCTGGAGTCAAAAGCATCAGGCATGAAGTCAAAGGCTCAATCAGCTTAGCCTTTGAGTTCGGATTTGGTTAGCCCTCTGGCAATCTTGTTCATCTCGGAGAGTGCTTCGGGGCGACCGATGGTAATCAGCGTGTCTCCGGCTTTAAGCTGCGTCTCGCCGGACGGGTGATAAATCATCTGGCCGTCCGACCTGCGGATGGCGATGACCACCACGTCCAACTCCGAGCGAATGTTCGTCGCGCGCAATTTCTGCCCGGCGTAAGATGAAGAAGCCTCGACTTCCATCTGTTCAAAGCCCACGTCCAGATTCTCCGCGACAATCGAATCCATAAAATCAGCGACGGCGGGCCGCATCAGCGCCTGTGCCATGCGATGGCTGCCGATAATCGTCGGAGCGATGACGCGGTTGGCACCGGCCTTGATCATCTTCGGCTGGGCCTCCTCTTCGACGGCGCGCGCGACGATGTGCAGGTCCGCGTTGAGCGAGCGCGCGGTGAGCACGACATAGACGTTATCCGCGTCGTCCGGCAGGCAGGCCGCCAGCCCCTTCGCTCTTTCAACTCCTGCGGCGTGCAGCGTCTCTTCGAGCGTGGCGTCGCGCACCAGGACCAGAATGCCGCTCTCTATCAAGTGGGCGACCTTCTCTCTGTCCCTCTCGATGACGACGAAGGGCAGGCGGGTGCGCCGTATCTCGCGTATGATGCGTGAGCCGACGCGGCCCGCGCCGCAGATGATAAAGTGCTGTTGGAGTTTGGTCATTTCACGTTGACGACGACGCTCGCCGAAGGTCGCCACCAGCTCCGACTGAACGATGGTCTGGACGGTGCTCGTCAGCGCGTACAGGACAGCGGCGACGCCGACCAGCATAAAGAGGGCTGCAAAGGCGCGCCCCGTCTGTGTCACCGGAGTCAGGTCGCCGTAGCCGACGGTCGTTACGGTCTGCACCGTCAGGTACAGGCTGTCTGCCAGCGGCCAGCCTTCAATCAGGTGAAACCCGAGCGTGCCGAGCACGATGGCGGCCAGGACGGCGAGCATCGCGTAGCCTATGCGAAAGCGCGATGCGCTCGGCGTCAGACGCGCGACTGTTCGTGGCATAAAACTCCTGTTGAGCCTCTCGCATCCAAATGCCGGACAGAAACCCCGGTCACGGTAGCGAAAAGGGAAGCGACGTGTCAATTCAAGGTAGACACCATCAATCAAAGAGGTTAGAGTCTCGTAACAAGTAACGGGTGACGGGTGACAGGAAAGAACTGTTTGCTCCTTGTCACCCGTCGCCCGTCACACGTCACCCGTTATGGCCGTTCGTCATCCGCCAGAAAATCGCGTGCCTCCGGTTGCCAAGGGCAAGGGCGGCAGCCGGACGCGCAAGAGGCCGCCGCGCATAGTCAGGTACGAAGAGCCTCCCGAGGGCTTCTTTCGTCGCTGGGCTGGCCGCATCTTGAGACCCCCGGTCATTATCGCGCTGGCTCTCTTAACGGTGTTCTGCGCCAGCATTCTAATCTATTATTGGTGGTCCTACTCCGCACGCATAGACAAGCTTTTAAGCGGCGAAGTCTTTACGCGCTCGGCTGGCATCTACGCCGCGCCGAAGGAGATTCGCGCCGGAGAGACGCTGGCGACCGATGATCTCGTCGCTTATCTCAAGCGCGCGGGCTATGTCGAGAAGGCGCAGCAGGCCGACAGCTCGCGTGGACGCTACAACCTCAACGGCCAGACTCTTGAGATTGAGCCGAGCACGGATTCCTTGATTGACGGCGAGAGGAAATTTCCGCGTCTGCGCGTACAGTTTGCGCGCGGCGGAAAGACAATCGCGGCCATCAGCGACCTGCAAAGCAACGCGCGGCTCGACAAAGCACAGCTTGAGCCTGAGCAGATTACATCCCTCACCGGAACAGAGCGCACCAAGCGTAGAGTCATCGGTTTTAAAGACCTGCCGCAGCATCTCGTCAAGGCCATCACTGTGACGGAAGACCGCAGCTTCTTTGAGCACTACGGCGTCAACTTTCGCGGCATCCTGCGTGCTCTCATACGCCGCTACGACGCCGACCCCAATTCGCCTATCGCGCGGCAGGGCGGCTCAAGCATCACGCAGCAGCTCGTCAAGAACCTCTTTCTCTCACCCGAAATGAGTCTCAAACGCAAGTTGGCCGAAGCCTACATGTCCATCATCCTTGAGACGCGTTTGAGCAAGCAGGACATCTTCGCGCTCTACTGCAACGAGATTTATCTGGGCCAGCAGGCGGGCTTCTCTATCAACGGCGTAGGCGAAGCCGCACAAGCCTACTTTAACAAGGATGTCACGCAGCTCAGCCTGCCCGAATCCGCCTTCCTCGCCGGAATCATACGCAGCCCGAACCGCTACAACCCTTATAAGAATACGGAGACGGCGACGGCCCGCCGCAACCAGGTCCTGCAATCCATGCTGGAAGCGGGCGCGATTACGCAGGCAGAGTTTGAGCAGGCCGAGGACGTGCCGCTCAAGCTGGCTGCGACCAAAGGGCGGATAGACGTTTCCGACGCGCCCTACTTTTCAGACTATGTGCAGAACCAGCTCGGCGACCTGATTGCGGACCAGGGCGCGATGCAGCACCTGCGCATCTACACGACGATTGACATGGACCTGCAACGCGCGGCCTACGCGGCTGTCACCAAGCAACTCGCCGCGCTCGATAAGGTGGAAGCCCGTCGCGCTCCGCCCGGCAGCTTGCAGGCGGCCCTCGTTGCCATGAATGCGCGCACGGGCGAGATCGTGGCGATGGTCGGCGGGCGCGATTACTCTTCGAGCCAGCTCAATCGCTCGACCGATGCGATGCGCCAGCCAGGCTCTGTCTTTAAGCCTTTCGTCTACGCGACGGCGCTCAACACGGCCTACGACCCGGTCCCGCGCGTCATCACGCCCGCCACCATCTACGAAGACAAGCCGAAGACTTTTCTCTACGACAACCAGGAATATTCGCCCGGCAACTTTGGCGACAAGTATTCGGATGGACCAGTCACGCTGCGCGATGCTCTGGTCCACAGCCTGAATGTCGTGACGGTCGAAGTGGCGATGGATGTCACGATAGGCCGCGTCATGAACATGGCCGCGAAGGCAGGTCTCCCGAAAGTCCAGCGCCCGTATCCGGCGATGGCGCTCGGCGCGAGCGAGGCCACGCCGCTCCAGGTCGCTTCAGCCTACACGGCCTTTGCCACGCTCGGAACGCGCACCAGCCCCGTCGCCATCGAACGCATCACCACGGGCAACGGGACAACGGTCGTTGACCCGAATCCGCAAAGAAGCGAAACCTTTCGCCCGCAGGTCGCTTACGTGATGACGGACTTTATGAAGGATGTCGTCAATCGCGGCACAGCGGCTCGCCTTCGCGCACGCGGCTTTAAGGGCAATGTCGCGGGCAAGACGGGCACTTCGCGCGACGGCTGGTTTGCCGGCTACACGCCGGAGCTGGTCTGCGTCGTCTGGGTCGGCTTCGATGACAACAAGGATATAGGTCTGACGGGCGCAGATTCGGCGCTCCCCATCTGGTCCGATTTCATGACGGCGGCGCTCTCGGACCATCCGGAATGGGCCGGAGACTGGCAGATGCCCGAAGGCATCGAACGCGCGGAGATAAACATTCGCACAGGCAGGCTGGCCGCGCCCGACGACACGGAAAAACGCTCGGAGCTTTTTATCAACGGCACTGCCCCGACCGCCGCCTCGGATGAAGAGCCTACGGACGAGCCGTCTCCGCCTGACCCTAAGCTGGACCAGACCACGGAGCCTTACACATACGAGCCTGCGCCGCTCCCGGATGCGCAGACCGAGCCGACACCGCGCACGCGACCGGGGCCAAAGCTCGAAGGCAGAGGCGTGCCGCAGAACGACGGCACGACGCGGCTCGAAGGCACCATCACGCTCGACATTGACCCGACCACGGGTCTCATCGCCGCGCCCACCTGCCCTGTCATACGGACCAGAACCTTCGTCATCGGCTCAGAGCCTCGTCAGTATTGCGGCCCGCAATATCACAACGGCAAGTCCGTGCCCACTCCCGCCACGCGCCCGCGTTATGCTTCACCATGAGATGAGCATTTCTAGCTCGTTGTCTCTAAATTTTCGAGAGCCTTGTGGAGCGTTTCGAGAGCGAGCGCGGCAGCATGCTGCTTGCGCGGGGGCAGTCCGTCGAGCGCCCGGACCAATTCGCGGCGCGTCAGTTGCGCGGCCTCTTCCGCCAGCATCCCCTCGATCATTTCGGCGAGCACAGAGCCGCAAGCTATCGTCGCCGGGCAGCCGTAGGCCAGAAAGCGCGCGGCCTCTATGCGTCCTTCGCGCAGGCGCAAAGTAAGGCGCAGGCGATCACCGCAGATGGGATTCGTCTCTTCGGCGCAGGCGTTGGCATCCACCAGTTCTCCGGCATGACGCGGGTTGGCGAGATGGCTTTTGAAAGTTTCGGAGTAAGGCAAGGTTTGTTTCGGTCTCAGATGGCGCTGACCGGCTCTGCCTGAGAGGCTCGCTCGCTGAGTGCCTTTTGATAAAGCGGTGACAGGCGGCGCAGGTTGGCGACGGCGCGCGGCAGCACTTCAAGCACGTAGTCTATGTCAGCTTCCGTGTTGTCCTTGCCGAAGCTAAAGCGTATAGAGCCGCGTGCCAGCTCGTCGTTGCGACCTATGGCGCGGATGACGGGCGAAGGCTCAAGCGAGCCTGAAGAGCAAGCAGAGCCTGTCGAGACGGCGACGCCCTGCATGTCAAGATTAATCAGCAAGCCCTCGCCTTCGATAAAGCGAAAGGAGATGTTGGAGAGATGCGGCAGCCGCTCTTTCCTGTGGCCGTTAAAGACCGTCTCTTCGACAAGCTCCGGCACGCCCGCTTCAAACCTGTCTCGTAAGTGACGCACATGTTCTGCGCGCTGGTCCATCTCCTGAAGCGCGAGCCTCGCCGCTTCGCCAAAGGCGACGATGCCCGGAACATTCTCCGTGCCCGCGCGTCTTTCGCGTTCCTGATGCCCGCCGACCGTTTGAGAGATCAGCCGCACGCCGCGCCGTACAAAGAGCGCGCCCGTGCCCTTCGGCGCGTAAAGCTTGTGCGCCGAAAGCGAGAGCAGGTCACAGCCTAGCTGCTCGACCTCAAACGGCATCCGCCCGGCGGCCTGCACAGCGTCAGTATGCAGCCACAGATGACGACGGCCACGCGCACGCACCTCGCGCACCAACTCGCCTATCTCAGCGATGGGCTGAATCGTCCCGATCTCGTTATTGGCGAGCATGAGCGTAATCAGCACGGTGTCCGGCCTGAGGGCCGCGCGCAGGTCTTCGAGTCGGACGAGTCCGTCTTCGTAGACGGGCAGACGCGTAATCTCCCAATCGCGCTTTTCGAGCGTCTCGCAGATGCCGCGCACGCTCGAATGCTCGATTGAAGAAGTGATGATGTGGCGGCCAAAGGATTGAGCAGCCTCGCAGAGTCCCCTGATAGCCAGGTTGTTGGCCTCCGTGCCGCCGGAGAGAAAGACTATCTCGTTGGGGCGAGCGCCAATGAGGGTCGCCACCAAGCGCCGCGCGCGGTCTACAGCCGCACGCGCCTGCTGTCCGAAGAAATGCACGCTCGAAGCGTTGCCAAACTTTTCAGACAGGAAAGGCAGCATGGCCTCCACGACGCGCGTGTCAACCGGCGTCGTCGCGCTGTGGTCCAGATAAACTCTACGCTGTGTGCTCATCGCAAATCTCAAATCGCCTTCGCCAACCCGCCGTGCAGGCGCTGCATCTGAAGCCTTGAAGAGCAGCTCTCCCATCAAGCCCTCGCTGTGCTCTCTCGCTGGCCGCCCTCGCAAGCGTCCTGCAAACGTTGCCCTTGAAGTCTATGGCGCACGCCGTGGGGCGTCAAGGGGCACAAAAATCCCGGTTGGTGGTCCAATTTGAATTTAAAGAGGCGGCAAAAGACTGTGCACAGGTTCAAAACTGACCCGAGACTAAAAATTTGTTGCGCCGCGTCTCTCAATGGTAGCATCAAACGGTCCTGGTATTCTTCCTGAAGCTGTAGAGGCGCTGAATACCGTCTGGCCGCGCCGCTCATGCTTTTAAATGAAAGGAACGCATCATGAAAATTTTTCCGCAGGCCCTCGCAGCCCTCCTCTCACTGACGCTCTTGGCCCTACCCGCCGTGACCAGCGCGAGTATACGCGCAGCGCAGCCGTCCGAACTGGTCCAGCCGCAGCAGAACGGGCAAGCCTCGAACAGCGCGCTCCAACGCGGTTATCGCACGGGTTATTCCGACGGCTACCAGGCGGGCTTTCGTGATTCGGCGGAGAACGGCGCGCGTGATTACAGGAACAAGGATGAATACCAGCGCGCGGACCGCGCTTACGCAGCCGCCTACGGCCCGCTGGAAGATTATCGTGACGGTTATCAGCAGGGATTCGAGTCCGGCTATAACACGGGCTACGAGCGGCGCAGCTTTGATTCAACCGTGCCGGAAAATATTTCCCGTCGCGGCACAACAGGACCGCAGGTCAATAGCAGTAATAACGGGCAGAACAACAGCAGCGATAACGAGCAGGACAACTCCGGCTCCACTTCAAGCTCCAACTCCGACTCTTCATCGGTCGCCAATTATCCGGGCGGCTCTCTCGTCATTCCCAGCGATACAGTGATGCTGGTAGAGCTTTTGACCAGTCTCTCTTCGGATTCGAGCCAGCGCGGCGACAGGTTTCAGGCGCGCGTCATAGAGCCGGGCGAGTATGCCGGCGCGGTCATTGACGGGCGCGTGACGAGGGTTAAGCGAGCGGGCAAGCTCAAGGGGACATCTGAGCTTCAGCTTTCCTTCGAGCAGATACGCATGCCGGATAACCGCTCCGCCAGTTTTAGCGCGCAGGTCATCGAAGTCATACAGGCGGGCGGCTCAGGCGTCGGCGAAGTGGACCAGGAAGGCGGCGTCAAGGGCAAGGATAAGACGAAGGATGATATTTCTACGGTCGGGGCTTCGACGGGCATCGGCGCGATCATAGGAGCTATCGCGGGCGGCGGTAAGGGCGCGGCCATCGGCGCGGCCATCGGCGGCGCTATCGGGACGGGCCGCGTGCTGACTTCGAGCGGCGGCAACATCTATCTCCCGAACGGCCAGCAGCTCAGAATCCGCACCGCCAACGAAGCGCGCATTCAGTAACAGTCTGAGAGTCCGGAGTCTCAGAGTCCGGAGTCAAAAACAAAAAAGTCTTCGTGCCTTCGACTCTCGGACTCTCAAACTCTCAGACTCCGGACTTATGATTATCTCCCTGCTCACGGATTTTGGGACGGCGGATTATTTCGTCGGCGCGATGAAGGGCGTCATCCTTTCGGTTAACCCGCGGGCACAAATAGTGGACCTCACACACTGGATTCCGCCGCAGGATATAG
>DASWMI010000014.1:0-12988 GCA_036399835.1 Pyrinomonadaceae bacterium
CCTATGACCTGTCCCTGCATGTTGACGACGGGGCTGCCTGATGAGCCTGGCGAGATGGGCGCTGTGATTTGAATGATGCGACCGAAGTTCGGTATGTCGCGGACAGCCGAGACGATGCCGTTCGTCACGCTTCCTTCGAGGCCGAAAGGATTACCGATAACGACTATGCTTTCGCCTTCCTGCGGGGAGGTACGCTCAAGCGCCAGAGGATTCGCCGCTCCCGCCGGAACATCAACCCTGAGCAACGCGATGTCTCCCTCTGCATCCACCGCCAGCACGCCCCTGACCGGATAGCTCTTGCCGCTCGGCGTATGAACTTCCGCGCGATAAGCGCCCTCCAGCACATGCCTGTTCGTCACGATTCTATCGGTCGCAACGAAGAACCCGCTGCCTCGCCCCAGCCTTTCACCGCGACTATCATAAGTCTCTATCGCAACCGCCGAAGGCTTGATGCGCTGGACCAGTTCCGGCAGGCTCTCCTGGGCCAGCGCCACGGAAGCAATGGCTAAAAGAAGAAGGAAAATTGAGATGAGATGCTTCAGGCAGGTTATCCTCTAATTCGACTTCGGCTTGGCAGCCCTTACAAAGCCCCGCTTATAAACCGGAAAGAGCCATCTCCTGCACACGCTCGACCACTTTATCAAGCGGCACATCCGCAGACTCTTTCGTGCGCCTCTCAAACAACTCGACCAGGCCATCCGCAACTTTTCTGCCGATGGTGATGCGAAAGGGAATACCAATCAGGTCCGCATCCTTAAACTTGACGCCCGCGCGCTCATCTCTATCATCAAGCAAGACGTCCAGCCCCGCTCGCTGCAAGTCGGCATAAAGCCGCTCGCCAGCCTCGCGCAGCTCCGCTTGCTTCATGTTGGTGATGGTCACGACGGCCTCGAAGGGCGCAATCGCACTGGGCCAGATGATGCCATCGGCGTCGTGATGCAGCTCTATCGCGGAGGCCATGATGCGCTCAACACCTATCCCGTAGCTGCCCATCACAATCGGCACTTCCTTGCCCTCCGCATTGAGCACACGCGCACCCATCGATTCGGAATACTTCGTGCCGAGCTTGAAGATATGACCAATCTCAAGAGCCTTAAAGACTTCGAGCGCGCCCGCCTCGCAATTCGGACAACCCTCGCCGGAAGCGACCGTGCGCAGGTCTGCCCACTGGTCCACCTCTATGTCGCGCTCAAGATCAACTCCGCGCAGATGGTGCTCATCCCTGTTCGCGCCGGTCGTCATATTGCGTCGGCCTTTCAAAGCCAGGTCTGCAAGGATGCGAAGCTGTTGTTTGGATTCGAGCGCCCTGGCCCGCGCGCCGACTCCGCCGAGGCTCCCCGCGTTTGCGCCGAGCAGACCGCGTATCTCTTCAGGATGAGCGGTACGAACATCTGCCACGGCGAGCGCGTCAGCCAGCTTCGTTTCGTGTAGCTGGTGATCGCCTCTCAAGAGGGCTAGCACGGGAAACGACGCCCCATCCTTGGTAGCAATAAAAATCAGCGTCTTAATCTGGCGGTCTGCCGCCGCGCCGCCCGCAAACGTTATCAAATCTTCAATCGTGCGCACGCCGGGCGTGGGGAACTCTTCGGGCCAGTCTGGACCAGCTTCATCCTCAACCGTAGCGATGCGTGATTGGGCCTTCTCGACGTTGGCTGCATAGCCGCAAGCTTCGCACATGGCGATCATGTCTTCGCCGGCGTCCGTCTTGACCATAAACTCGTTGGAGGCCGAGCCGCCCATCGCGCCCGAAGAGGCTTCGACGATTGAGTATTTGAGACCGCAGCGGTCAAAGATGCGTTTGTAAGCTTCGCGCTGGTCCTCGAAGGATTTGTCCAGCCCTTCCTGGTCCACGTCTAAAGAGTAAGCATCCTTCATGATGAACTGGCGGACGCGCAGGAGGCCGGACTTAGGACGCGGCTCGTCGCGAAACTTAACTTGAATCTGATACCAGACCTGCGGCAACTGCTTGTAAGAGCGCAGCTCGTGGCGCGCAATCGCGGTGAAGATTTCTTCGTGCGTCATGGCTAGACAGAGGTCCGCGCCTCTGCGGTCCTTGAGGCGAAACATGTTGTCGCCCATCACGGACCAGCGACCCGACTCCTCCCAAATCTCGCGCGGGTTCAAGGCCGGCAGATAAAACTCCTGCCCGCCGATGCGGTTCATCTCTTCGCGCAGGATGCGCTCGATTTTCTGTACGACGCGCTGCGCGAGCGGCAGATATGAATAGATGCCTGCCGAGAGCTGCCGGACCATTCCTGCGCGCAAGAGCAGCCTGTGCGAGACGACCTCCGCATCTGCGGGGTCTTCACGAAGAGTCGGAATAAAAGTTTGTGACCAGCGCATGAAGTTTAGTTAGGACTGACTCCTTCAACTGATGTTCGGTTTCGACTACTTCTCATTCTCGCTTAGCAGCGGTCGGTAAGGCAAATATCTAGGGGACTCGTCCTCTCGCTTGAAATCAGGGCGAATAGTTGCAACGCTTCCGAAGCGTGATGTACCATCAGCATCTTCATGTTAGCTCAACTATAGTGCAGGGGCTTGGCCTTGATGAAAATTGCGCTCGCCAGTGACCACGCAGGCTTTGCTGAAAAGGAACGCTTAAAGCCTTTGCTGCTCGAACTGGGCCTGGAGGTTGAAGACTACGGCGCGGTCTCGGAAGCGTCCGTGGATTATCCGGATTATGCCAGAAGGGTGGCGGAAGCAGTGGCTCGCGGCGAGGCCGAGCAGGGTCTGCTCGTCTGCGGCTCCGGGACAGGGATGGCTATCGCGGCCAACAAAGTGCAGGGCATACGCGCCGCCGTCGCCTGGTCCGAAGAGACGGCGCGCCTGGCTCGCCAGCACAACGACGCCAACGTCCTCGCCATCGGCGCACGTACCACCCCGCCGGACCAGATTCCGCAGATCGTCCGCGCCTGGTTCGAGACAAAGTTCGACGGGGGACGCCACGCCTCGCGTGTCGAGAAGATCAGACAGATAGAGAACGCTGAGCTGAGGAAAGATTAAAGATGAATAATAAGATGAATGCGCCGCTCGCGGAGGTTGACCCGCTGATTGCCAGGGCTGTTGACGAAGAGGTGGCGCGGCAGGCGGGCGGGCTTGAGTTGATCGCTTCGGAGAACTTTGTCAGCGAGGCCGTGCTTGAAGCGATGGGTTCGGTCTTTACGAACAAGTACGCCGAAGGCTATCCGGGCAAGCGTTACTACGGCGGCTGCGAGTGGACCGATGTCGTCGAGCAGGCGGCGATTGATCGCGCGAAGGAGCTATTCGGCGCGGAGCACGCCAACGTCCAGCCGCACAGCGGCTCGCAGGCCAACATGGCCGTTTATCTCTCAGCCTTAGAGTACGGCGACCATATTCTCGGCATGAATCTCTCGCACGGCGGACACCTGACACACGGCCATCCGCTCAACTTCTCAGGCTTCAGCTATAAGGTTTCAGACTACGGCGTCTCGCGCGAGACAGAGCGGATTGATTACGACGAGCTGCAACGCATCGCCGAAGAAGCGAGGCCGAAGCTCATCATTTGCGGTGCTTCGGCTTATCCTCGGACCATTGATTTCGAGCGCATAGGCCAGATCGCCAAAAGCGTCGGCGCTCGCCTGATGGCTGACATCGCACACATCGCCGGGCTGGTCGCAGCCTCGCTTCATCCTTCGCCCGTCCCGCACGCAGACTATGTCACGACGACTACTCACAAGACACTGCGCGGCCCGCGCGGCGGGCTGATACTCTGCAAGGCAGAGCACGCGGCTGAGGTCAACAAGAAACTGTTTCCGGGCGTGCAGGGTGGACCACTCGTACACATCATCGCTGCCAAGGCCGTCGCCTTCGGCGAAGCCCTGCGCGAAGATTTCAAGGATTACCAGCAGCGTATCCTGAAGAATGCGCAGGCGCTCGCCGGAGAGTTGCAGGAGCAGGGCCTGCGTATCGTCTCAGGCGGGACGGATAATCACCTGGTCCTGGTTGATGTCTTCCTAGGCGGCCAGGGCATCACCGGCAAGGAAGCGGAAAAGGCTCTCGAAGCGGCCTATATCACCGTCAACAAAAACACTATTCCATTCGATACCAACAAGCCTTTCGTCACGTCCGGCATACGACTGGGGACGCCCGCGCTGACCACTCGCGGGATGGGCCAAGAGGAGATGCGCGAAGTCGCGCGCCTCATCTCTGAGATTATTCATGCGCCTCAATCCGAAGAGGTGCGTGACAGTGTGCGTCAAGCGGTCTCTGAATTGACGGCGCGATTTCCGCTCTACCCTAACCGTTTAAAACTGAGAGCCTCACAGCAAGAGGCTATCGGGGCTGACTAAAAGAAAACGAGCTGGAGGAGCATCAAGATGAGATTGGCTCGGCTTTTAAAAATATCCTTTGCCACGTTGCTGCTCGCCTCCGGCGCTATCCGTGCGCAGGCGCAGCAGCCAGCCTACGGCAGCCCGAACGAGATAGCCCCTTTGCGCATGACAGCGGTTGAAGAGGCTTCTGCCCCCGCGGGATGGAAGCGTTATCAATTCGGCGATCCCTTGCTCTTTAGCGCCATTCTGCCGGGCGCGCCCCAGGCTCAAAGCGAAAAGTTTACGGATGCGAAAGGCCCGCTCGTCGTGCGTCTCTACATGGCCGCCAGCCCTACAGGAGGAGTCTACGGACTCAATTACGCGGAAGCTGCGCCGACCATGGCGCTCGATAAATCTGAGACCGAGAGTAGAAGATTCTTCACTAACTACATGGCTGGTTTTATCGCGGGCTTTAAAAAGGGGCTGCAAGACAGAGGTATGACGGCGGAGCTGGAAACGCAGACCAGCCCCGAGCGCAGAGTCAAAATCAGCGGGCTTGACGGTTACGAGCAGGACATCGCCATTGGTCCATTTAATGGCCGCTCGCAGGTCGTCTTTCTGGGCCGCAATATCTACGCTGCCATCGCGCTCTGGAATCAAAACAACCCCTTGAGCGAGCGCACGGCCTTCTTCAACTCATTTCAAATCCGCCACGCACGCTAAAGCGTGTGCGAACAAGTCAAGAGCGCGGCGGCGATGAATCAAGGATAAATAGTTCATGGCTGCCGCGTTGATAGTTTATACTCTCCGACATGGAAGAGATTTTCGGGCGCGATGGATTGATCGCGCGCGCGCATCCGGAATACGAGTATCGTCCGGGCCAGATACAGATGGCAGAGGCCGTGCTGCGCGCTTTTGAAAAGGAGCGCCACCTGATTGTCGAGGCCGGAACGGGAACGGGCAAGACGCTGGCTTATCTGGTGCCCGCGATAGCGGCGGCGGCTTCCGGCAGAGGGCGCGTCATCATCTCGACCGGGACGAAGAATCTGCAAGAGCAGTTGATGGAGAAGGACATCCCGTTTTTGCAGAGCGTCCTGCCGCGCAGGTTTTCCGCCGCCTACATGAAGGGGCGCAGCAACTACGCCTGCCTCCAACGCATCAAGCGCGCGGAAAACTCGCCCGTGCTCGATGGGCTGGATGAACTGGACCATTTCGACGAGGTGCGCCGCTGGGCCAGGCAGTCTCAGACGGGCGACCGCGCGGAGCTGACACACCTTCCCGAAAATCTCTCTTTTTGGCGGCACATAGATGCCCGCTCGGAAACCTGCCTCGGACAGAAGTGCCCCGAATTCGACCCTTGCTATATCACGCGTATGCGACAGCGCGCGATGGATGCAGACATCGTGATTGTCAATCATCATCTCTTCTTCGCGGACCTGGTCCTGCGCGGGAACGAGTACGGGCAGGTCCTGCCGGATTATTCTGCGGTCGTCTTTGACGAGGCGCATTTGATAGAAGATGTCGCGGCGGAGTATTTCGGCGCGCAGGTTTCCAGCTACCAGCTTGAAGACCTCGTGCGCGATCTCTCCATGTTGCCTGTGACGGATGTGGATGCCAACCGCGAGTTGACGAAGATTGCGGCGCGCATCGTGCGCTTTGCGGATAATTTCTGGATGGGCTTTCGTGAAGGGCGCGGCGAAGAGGGCAGGGGAGCCATCCTGCCCGGCACGTTTGCGCGCAAGACCCGCAGTGGCGAGATTGAGGCAACCCCTCTGGGCCAATCTTACCTGGGGCTTGATGGCGCGCTCAAGAGGATGGAGACGGCGCTTGACCCTCTCTCAGACTCCGTGCCTGAGATTGAGAATCTGTTGAGGCGCGTCAGGCAGTTGCGCTTCGATTTGCAGTTTATCGTCGCGGGCGATGACAGGCATTTCGTTTATTGGATGGAGCGGCGCGGGCGTGGGCTTTTCTTGCGAGCTTCGCCGATAGACGTGTCTGGGCTTTTGCAGGACAAGCTCTTTGGCAGAGTCGAGACCGTCGTGCTGACCTCCGCGACGCTCGCCAGCGCGGGCAATTTCGGTTTCATACGCGAGCGGCTCGGCCTCATAGAAGATGATGCGGAAGACCTCATCGCGCCGCCGAGTTATGATTATGACAGGCAGGCTATTCTTTATCTGCCGAAGCGTATGCCGGACCCGCGCGCGCCGCAGTGGGCAGAGGCCGCCGCCGCCGAAGTCGTCAAGATTCTGCACGCAACCGATGGCAGAGCCTTTGTGCTTTCGACGAGCTTTGCCGGGATGAACTCGCTTTACAACCTGGTCGCGCCCGAAGTTGATTATCCGTGCTTCTTGCAGGGTACAGCCTCAAAGGCCGGGCTGCTCGAAAAGTTTCGCTCGACGCCGAATGCCGTGCTCTTTGCGACGGCCAGTTTCTGGCAGGGCGTTGACGTGCGCGGCGACCAGCTCTCCTGCGTCATCATAGATAAATTGCCGTTCGCCGTCCCGACAGACCCCGTGGTGGCCGCGCGCCAGCGTTATATAGACGAACAGGGCGGCTCAAGCTTTTACGAGTACAGTGTGCCGCAGGCTATCATCAGCTTGAAGCAGGGGCTGGGCCGATTGATTCGCAGCGCGACGGACAGGGGCGTGCTCGCCGTGCTCGACCCGCGCTTGCAGACGAAGGCTTACGGGCGTCTCTTTCTCGAAAGCCTGCCGCCCTGCCGCGTCACCTCTGAGATAGAAGATGTCTCTCGCATCTTTGAAGCGGACGAGGCGATGGCTGGATGAAACGGCGCAGGGCCTGGGCGAACAGTTTTAGACGACCAATCACTTGCCAAAGGAGATACAGATGAGAAGAGATGATGCGCAAGACAACACTATCTATAAAGTGGTAGTCAATCATGAAGAGCAGTATTCGATCTGGCCCGCCGACCGCGAGAACGCGCTGGGCTGGAATGATGCCGGCAAGAGCGGGACGAAAGAGGAATGCCTGGCCTATATCAAGGAAGTCTGGACCGATATGAGACCTCTCAGCCTGCGCAAGAAGATGGAAGGGGCCGCGGGCGGTTCAAGGGGAACAGAGGAATAGCACGTCCGGTCCAACTGGCAATAGAAGAATAAGAGATAGGATTGAGCAAGGATGGCCGGAATATTTGAAGTGATGATTGAGCGCAACTTTTCCAGCGCGCACCAACTGCGCGGCTACAAGGGAAAGTGCGAAAACCTGCACGGGCATAACTACCGCATTGAAATCTACGCGCGCGGTAGCGAGCTAAACAACATCGGTCTGCTCGTCGATTTCGTCGAGCTAAAGATGGCCGCCGACGAGGTGGTCCAGTTTCTTGACCACAAAAACATCAACGAGCTACCGCCCTTCGATAAAGAGCTGAACCCTTCTGCCGAAAACCTCGCACGTTTTATCCTTGAGCGCGTCGCCTCGCGTGTCGGCGCGGACGACCGCGTCAAAATTTACAAGGTACGCTGTTTTGAAACGCCAACCAGCGTGGCGACCTACCAGTTAGATTAACTTAGGTCCTGTCAAGAACGCCTCTCATGCTCAAGCACCCCGCGTCTCGTGCTCTGAACGCGGCTGCCAGCCGTCTGCTTCAAATGGATAGTGCAGTGAGCGCGTTGTTCGAGCAACTGGACCAGGGATGACAAGGAGGCTTTGAAACATTTTCGCGGTCTGCGACATGTATATCTGAGAGAGTTTGCGGCATGTCGGAGAGTCGAATTTGACTTTTATGACTTAAAGACAACCCCTCGGCTTTTCAAAACCGGAAAGGATTCCCATGAAGAGAAAACTGCTCCCCGTCTCGATTCTGGTCCTCGCACTGCTTTTACCCCAAACCGCCCTCGCCTGGAATAGCACGGGCCACCAACTGGTCGCGCGCATCGCCTGGGAAAACATGACTCCCACGGCCAGGGAAAACGTCGTCGCGCTCCTGCTGGCTGCGCCCAAGGATGCCTGTCTGCGCAACCTGTTTTCCAAAGACTCAAGACCCTTAGAGATTCGCCAGCGCGAATTCTTTATGCTTGCCAGCACCTGGCCTGACATCGTTCGGCCCGGAGAAAACGATACGCGTCCCTGCACACGCTTTCACCAGAGGGACTGGCACTTTATCAACTTTTTCTGGTCCGGGACTTCCGCAGACGCGAACGACCCTCCGAGAGATGTCACCAACATCAAGATGAAAGAGATTAATGCGGTCGAGCGGCTCAGACTCTTTCGTCCCTTTGTCGTTTCAAGTATGCCGAAAGCCGAGCGCGCCACAGACCTGGCCTGGATTCTGCACCTGGTCGGCGATATACACCAGCCGCTCCACACAAGCGCGAGGGTGACTTCAAGACCAGATGAGCGGCAGGGCGATCAGGGCGGCAATCTCTTCCTGCTGAATTCGCAGAAGCTGCACGGCTACTGGGATGGAATCGTGGACCTCTCCGTCCGGCGCAAAACGGGTGAGCGTGACCAGGCTTATCTTGAGCGCGTCGCCGCCATGATTATGGCCGAGCATCCGCAGTCTGCGCTAAGCAGCCGCATACAGCCCGGCCAGTTTGAAGCATGGGCGCGCGAAGGACTGGCGACCACAAAGAGTTCTGTTTACCCGGCCTCTCTCAAGCGCGGGCAGACGCCTGGCGAAGAATATCGTCGGCAGGCTTTTGAGATTTCCAAAGAGGCTATAGCCCTCGGCGGTTACAGGCTGGCCCAACTGCTAAATCAGCTCTTCGGCTCTTGAGTGAAATCTATGAGTAGGGGCAAGCTCTACAGGCTCACTTCATACTTGCCCTCGTGCACGGCATAGAAGCGTTTGATAAATTCCACGGCCTCTTCAGGACTCAGAGATTGAAGCGCCTCCATGTCTTGATTAAGGCTGAATTTTTCCAGCCTGTCCGCGCGGTCCAGATAACCCTTGCGATATGCCTCGGCAGAGTTGAGGGGGCGCACGCCTCTTAACTCTTTCGGGGCCAGGAAGGCATTATTGTATTCAAGCTCGACGAGCGCGTAATCGTGTCGCTCGCAGAGGTCCGCGAGGCTCTCTATGCTGTAGCCGTAGAAGTGGTGCGTGAGACGAAAATCCGGGTCGTACTTGACGACGAAGCGAATCGGCGGCGGTATCTTCTCGTTAATCTCCGTGACGACGAGGCGCGGGCGATAATGAGAGAGCAGGGCATCGAGCACCCAGTAGTCGTAGCTGTCAATGTCCAGGCTGAGGACGCCGAAATCTTTTTCAATCGAGTAGGCCGAGAGGAGCTGGACCACGTTGGCGGGAGTGACGCGACAGCGGCAGGCGTAGACTTCCGCGTAGTGCTTGTAATTGGCAGCGAGCTTGACGACCTTGCGGCTGTCGTACTCGATTCCTAAACCCTTCCAACCGTTGCTGAAGAGAGCATAAGTATTGGACCAGCGCGTGCCGTCTCCGGCCCCTATGTCAACAGCGGTCCGCGGGTGGTCCGGTGGGAGCAGCTCCGCTATCAGCCTCTGTAGAATCTGTTCCTCTCCGAGGCTCGAATGGCCGCCGCGCTTGAGCCAGAGCCTGGCGCGGTGCAGCTTGTAATCGAGCTGCCGCAGATATTGTTGCGTCGCTTTCGTTAATTTCACTTGCAGAAGTAAGCCTGGAAACTGTCGTCTCCTTTGCGTGAGCTATTCAGTTCACGCAAAGAAGACGAAAGAAAACGGCACGGACGGGTGGCGCATCAGGCAGTGGTGATCGCGTTAACGTCAATGTTGTATTTTCTAATCTTGCTGTAAAGACGCGGGCGATAGATGCCTAGCAGGTTGGCCGCAGCCTGCTTGTTGCCACCGGTTCTTTGCAGCGTCTTTTCGATAACCATCTTCTCAATATCTTCGAGCGTCATGTTGGGCGGCACGTCCCATGAGATGCCAGCGCCCGCGCCTTCCGGCATCGCGCCGTTATCGAAAGGCAGGTCCACAGGCTCTATCTTGTTGGCCTTCGCCAGCAGCACCGCGCGCTCGATAACGTTTTGCAGCTCGCGCACATTGCCGGGCCAGGCATGCGAAAAGAGCCTCTGGTAAGCGGTCTGCGAAACGCCAGTGATGGGACGCTCGTACTTCTGCGCGTAGACTTTGAGAAAGTGGTCTGTCAAAAGCTGTATGTCTTCGTTTCTTTCGCGCAGGGGCGGAACGTGTATCGTGATCGTCGAGATGCGATAGAAGAGGTCATCGCGGAGCAGCCCGTCGCGGATGGCGTCTGCGGGCGGGCGATTGGTCGAAGAGATAAGACGAAAGTCAACAGGGATGGTCCGCTCCGAGCCGATTTTGCGATAGCTTCTCTCCTGAAGCACGCGCAGGAGCTTGGGTTGAAGCTCGACGGGCATCTCCGCTATCTCGTCTAGCATGAGCGAGCCGCCGGCCGCGTGCTGGACCAGTCCTTCCTTGTCAGCGTGTGCGCCCGTAAACGCTCCCTTCGTGTGACCGAACAGCTCGGATTCAATCAGCTCTTTAGGGAGCGCGGCGCAGTTGACCTTGATAAAAGGCTTTTTGGCGCGCAGCGAGTTGTAGTGTATGGCGTTGGCGATGAGTTCTTTGCCCGTGCCGGATTCACCGACGATGAGAACGTTGGCATCCGACTTGGCGACCGATTCGATGGTCTCGTAAATCTGTTGCATCTGGCGCGAAGCGCCGATGATGTTGAAATATTCCTGCCTCGTAGAGAGTTGGCGGCGCATACTCTCTGTCTCGGCGCGTAGCTGGCGGCGCTCAAGCGAGTTTTGAACGAGCGGGAGAAGCTGTTCAAAATCGAAGGGCTTGGCGACGAAATAGAATGCTCCGGCCTTCATGGCTTCGACGGCGCGTGTCACTGTGCCGTGTCCGGTCACGACGATAACTTCTGTCGCGGGGCGCGCGTCCTTGATGTGGCGTAAGACTTCCATGCCGTCCATATCTGGAAGCTGCAAATCGCAGATCACCAGATGATGCGCGGCGCGATCAAAAAGCTCTACGGCTTCGACACCGTTGGCCGCAGTATCAACCCCGTAACCCTCTTCCGTCAGGTTCTGTTTGAGCGAATCCGTCATCATCGGCTCGTCGTCAATGACGAGGATGCGTACATCTTTATTTGCCACCTTTTTCTTCGTTCCTTCCTTAAAATAAGAGCCGTCAATCATCAGCCTTGATAAACAATGAGCGGCCCTGTCCCATTGCCCGTAGTCTATGCTTGATGCTCCGTCACCGGGAGCCGGACTTCGAGCGCGTCATCTGTTTGCCCTGCGCTTCCGCCGTGCGCCTCAAAGATTCTGGCGGCCAACGCCAGGCGTAAGCCCTCGCTCCCGGCGAAGGAGTTAAAGTGGTCGCTCTCGCCCTTTGATCCGGTGACGGGCCATTCGATGACGGCTCGCGGCGTCTCCGGTCCAGCTTCAACCCGCAGTCGAATCTCAAGAGGTTCTGCACGGCTCGCGTTACGGCGCAGGGCGAGCGCGCCAGCCGTGACCGTTTTCAAAGCTTCGGCGAGCGCCAGCGCATCAAATTCGCCCAGAAGCGGCCCGCTTGCGGGTTCAATCTTAATCTGCCCCTCAGTCTCAAAAGTCTCTGCGACACTCGCCAGTATCTTTTGGAGGTCTATTCCGGGCAGGCGACGCAATTCCGGCGGGCGTCCCAAACGGACGAGCGTCGTCATATCGGCGGAGGCCCGCTCAAGCCCTGCGATTAGCTTGGCGATGGTCTCCTGTTCGTCTGCGGGCGCGGCGTTCTTCTCCATACGCTTGCGCAAGAATGTGGCATAGAGTTTGAGACCATTAAGCTGGTTTTTCAGGTCGTGAACGATTTGCACGGAGGCTCGTCCCAGTTTTTGCAGCGTCTCTGTGTCTTGAAACTCCGATTTTAACGGCTTCATATTGCTCACGACCCCTGCATGGCGTTGTGTGCCTCGCACACGCAGCGAGAGGAGTGCGCTGTCCGAGCGTGTACGCATTGAACCCAAACGGGTAAGCCTTTTGTGTCACGTTTCGATGCGCATCTTATCAAAAAAAGCTAGCGTACGCTAGTCATGCAGCGAAATGTCCCGGGAGACTTTGGTCATGTTGGTAAATTACGATACAAGCAGAGGCGGTGATATTTTGGTCATGACTGGCGAAGCGAGAGCACAGCAGACTGTCCTGGTGGTTGAAGATTTTGAAGATAACCGCTTTATGATGAGGCGTTTACTGGAAATGAGCGGTTATCATGTGCTGGAAGCCATCAACGGCGAGGAGGCCATCGAGATAGCTCGGCGCAATCTTCCAGACCTAATTCTGATGGACCTCAGCCTCCCGCTGCTCGACGGTCTGGCCGCCACACGTCGCATACGCCAGCAGGCAGAGTTGAGACAGGTCCCGATTGTGGCCGTCTCGGCACACGATACGGCGGATTTTCATGCAGAGGCCCTGGCCGCCGGTTGTAACGATTACGTCACCAAGCCGATTGATTTCGACCAGCTCGAAAAACTTTTAAAGCGCCTGCTACCTAAAAAATAGGCTCTTTGGCTCTCCCCATGCCCGAACATTTCTCGACGCTCATCAGGCAATTCGAGGACGCGATTATTCTCGCCTGGGTGGAAGAACTCTACGCAGACCGACGCACGGAGCTGCCCAAGCTCCTCTCCTACGGTCAACTGGTCAACCACATGCCGGATTTGCTCGCAGAGTTGGCCCATGTCCTCGACGGGCTGGCAAGCGACGAAGAGATCATGGAGGCGGCCAAGCGGCTGCGCTCGCACGCGCAGG
>DASWMI010000015.1:0-43591 GCA_036399835.1 Pyrinomonadaceae bacterium
GCTGTCATCTACGACGAGGGCACCGTCTCGTCCTGCGAGAACCTCTCGCCGATAGGAAACCTGCGCGATCACGGTTGGGATTTTCAAAAATTGTGGCTCTCGCCCGCGATGAAGGAACGGCGCAAAAAGGCCGCCGACGGCTGCTTCTGCACACACGAATCTAATTGCTACTATCCGAGCCTGCCTTTCAACCCGAAGCACTTGATTCAAATCAAGCGCCTCGAACGCGAGATGAAGAAATCTCGCCGCGAGCTTGAAAAGCGGGCCGGACAGGCTGACGGGCTGGCCGTCAAAGCTTAGGAAGTTTTCAGTTTTCAGCAAAGACCGTTTGCTGAAAACTGAAAACCGAAAAGTGAAAACTGAAAAATGTTTCGCGCAAGGGTTCCAAAAATCCTGATTATCTCTTCGGACACGGGCGGCGGCCATCGCTCGGCGGCGGCGGCTATCTGTGCCGGATTGCAGAAGTTTTTTCACGGCCAATCTTATGCCGTGCGGGTCGTGCGCGCCGTCGAAGAATCGCACGCCGTGACGAAGAAGCTGGTCGGCTTCTATAACTGGCTGCTGCAAAACCGTCAGCACTGGATGAAGTATCTCTACTGGGCCGTCAACCGTTTTCGTCCAGAGACGCGCGAGTTTGTCCAGCGCCGTTGCATAGGCTATGTCCAGAACCTCTTCGAGCGCTGGTGTCCGCATGTCGTCGTCAGCGTCCACCCGCTGACGCAACACATCTTCGCGCGCGTCCTCAAGGAACTAAAACTCGCGGATAAGATTCCGCTCATCACCGTGGTCACAGACCCATGCTACGGTTTCTGGCGGGGCTGGGCCTGCGATGATGTCAGGCTCTATCTGGTCGCCAGCGAAGAGGCACGGCAACAGTTGATTGATTACGGGGTCGCGCCGGAGCGAATCAAGATTTCAGGGATGCCCGTGCATCCTAAATTCGAGTATCCGGGCGAGCAGGCTGCGCAGGCTGCACGTGCTGCGCTCGGTTTGGACCCGGAAAAGTTTACGGTCTTCGTCAACGCGGGCTGGGCAGGCGGCGGCAACATCCCACAGATTTTCCGCGAGCTGGTACGGGGCGAGCTGGACATGCAGGCCATCTTTCTCGCGGGCCGTAATAAAGAGCTTCAGGCCGAAGCGGAGGCGCTCGCCTCGCAGGCCAAATTCCCCGTCCGCGTCATAGGCTACTCGGAGCACGTAGAGCAACTGATGGGCGCTGCCAACGTGATGATCTCAAAGCTCGGCGGGCTGACCACTTTTGAAGCCCTCGCCTGTCGCCTCCCGATTATCGCAGATGTGATTACGCCGCCGATGCCGCAGGAGGCCGGGGCCGCCAACCTGATTGCCACACGCGGCGCGGGCGTGCTCCTCAAACGCTCTACGGACATCGTGCCCGTCATCCGCCGTATGATGGAAGACTCTCGCCATTACGCTGCGCTGCGTGCCGCGACCATCGGGCTGGCGATTCCGCAATCCACCAAACATATCGTCGAAGAGATTACAGCGCTCATCCCGGCGCCCGTCATGGCGCGCGAAGAGCCTGTGCTGGTAGACTCCTTCAACGCCTAAAAGGGCCGAGCCGGTTGACGGCCTAAAGTCTTTCGTATTTAATTCCCCTTATATTTGCAGCGAGCGAAATATGATACGGCCTACTCTTGCGCCTGGCGCGGAGCGGTTTGATGGGAGAACTGTACAGTTGAGCCTTTTGCTTGAGGGAAAACGAGCATTTGTGACGGGCGGGACGCGCGGCATCGGCGCGGCGCTCTGCGAAGTGTTTGCGCGCGAGGGCGCGGACGTGGCCTTTAACTACAACGCGCGTGCAGACCTGGCCGAAAAAACTCTGGAAAAAATCTGTGCCTTCGAGCGACGCGGGCACGCTTTCAAAATCTCTATTACGGACCGCCTCGGCTTAAAGAGGATGACGCGCGAGCTGGTCGAATTGTGGGGCGGGATAGATATTCTGGTCAATAACGCCGCCATCAATCGCGGCGATAACTTCGCCACGACGACCGACAAAGCCTGGGACGAGGTCATCAACACCAACGTCAACAGCCTCTTCGCCGTCACCAAGCCCATCTACAAACAGATGATTCGCCAGCGCAGAGGAAATATCCTCAACATCACTTCCATCGGCGCTTTGCGCTCGCTCCCGACCTCCGTGCATTACGCCACCTCGAAGGCCGCGATGATCGGCTTTACCAAGTGTCTTTCACGCGAGGCGGCCTCCTTCGGCGTGACCGTCAACGCCATCGCCGCCGGAATCTTCGACACCGATTTGGCGCAGAGTCTGCCCGAACATCTTTTGAATATGCATCTCAACTGGGTCAGGCGCGGCGCTCTGGGCCGTCCTGAAGAACTGGCCGAGATGGCCGCCTTTATGGTCAGCGACCGCAACAGCTTTATGAACGGCGAAGTGGTGATTATAGACGGCGGCGCGATTACCTGAAACTTGCGGAGCCTTGAGAACTGACCTCCAGAAGCGAGCCGTCGGCGGTTTCCGCTGAAATTGAATTTCATTGTTATTTGTTGTTGTCAAAGGCTTTAGCTTGACAGTTCGGCTGGCTGACGGGTAATATCCGGGCAGCTAAAAACTTCTATCGGGCGAGCATCATCTAAGAGGGGGAACTGATGGCTAATCAGCAGTTGATTGATAACCTGAATCGCGCATTGAGTCTTGAGCTGGCGGCTGTCATTCAGTATATGCAGCACAGCTTTCTGGTGACGGGGCAGGAGCGCGAAGTCTTTCGCAAATATTTTGGCGACCAGAGCGAAGAATCGCATGACCACGCCAGAACGCTCGGCGATAAGATCGTCGCGCTTGGCGGTATCCCGACCGTAGAGCCTTCGACTATCCGCCAGTCAACTAATTTGACAGAGATGCTGCGCCAGGATTTGGCTATGGAGCGAGAGGCGATGGAAGCCTATACGGCGGCCTGGGAAGTCGCCAGAGAGTCCGACAGGCCGACGCAGTTCATGCTCGAAGAGCGCATCTACAAGGAGCAGGAGCATATAGACGAGCTTGAAAAGCTGACCAGCGAGCGCCAGGCGAATCTGACGACAGAGAAGATTACCTTGCGACAGGTCGGATAAAAGGGAAACGAGCTGAAAAGCATTGAGCAGTTAGCAGGTGAACTCTCGTCCGCCTGCTAACTGCTCAATGCTTTTTAGCCTCTTAATTTTACGCGATGGTAGGTAATTGAATGACTTTGGCAGACTCTTGAAACTCGCCCGTCTCTGCGCGTCTGCGGTTGAGACGATGGCGAGCTACGGTCAAAGCACGATGAAGCTCATCCACCTGCTCGCCCTCCAACCGCATGGTCTTCTGGCAGCACCAGCCCAACCCTTCGGTCCACGTTAAATATCTCAAGACGACGCGTTCAGCTTCGCCTTGCGCTTCAATGCTGACTTCAACCTGCTGGTTGCTGTGGAGGGAGCTGATTGTCTCAAGGTTTGCGTTATGATTGCTCGGCATCGCTCTAACTCCTGGGGAACTTCCTTGATTTCCTGAGTAAATTTCAATGATGGGCCGAAATTGAAAGCCAATTTCAACTCGATTATGCTTTCGTCTTCGACCGTTGTCAAGCCATTTCTTTTTCCCTGTCTGGTTCAGGCCGACTGAAAAAGAAGCCCTCTCTCGGTCATCTTGCGAGGGCGGTTTCAGTTCAAGCTGGCTCAAAAATAGTGATTCTGACTCAAACTAAACGGGACTCGGCGTCCGGGCCTTTGATTGAGCAAGATTCGTGCCCCTCATGGAATCAACCGTGTGGAGACCGGCTCATGGCTATTCAGGTTGTCGCTCTGCCTTATCAGCAGCCTCTTCAAGCGCTTTGAGGCGTGATTCGAGTGTGCGCAAGGTGCGTTGCATCTCTCCTAGACGGCGGAAGGCCGCGGTCGAGCGCAGCCATTCTTTATTATCAAAGGCCGGAATGCCTGAGATAACTTTACCCGCCGGAATATCGTGGCTGGTGGCGCTCTTGGCAGTCAGAATGCAATCGTCGCCGATGGTCAGGTGGCCCGCGACGCCCGCCTGCCCCGCTAGAATGACGCGGCGTCCGATATGTGAGCTGCCGGCGAGTCCGACCTGAGCGCAGACCAGGGAGTCCGCGCCGACCGTGCAGGAGTGGCCTATCTGGACCAGGTTATCTATCTTGGCTCCGCGCCCGATGCGCGTCTCGCCGACGGAGGCACGGTCAATCGTCGTGCCCGCGCCGATCTCAACTTCGTCTTCGACGACGACGCGGCCAGCCTGTGGAATCTTCAGCCAGCGCCTCTCTTCATCCTTCGCATACCCAAAACCGTCAGAGCCTACGACGGCATTGTTATAAACAACGACGCGCTCGCCGAGGATGCTTCCTTCGCGTATCTGCGCGCCGGAATGAATGACTGAGTGCGCGCCTATCTGGACCCCATCATAGATAGTAACGTTCGGGTAGATGCGTACTCCGGCTTCAATCAACGCGCCGCGTCCGATGACGACGCACGCTCCTATCCAGACGTCTGCGGCAACCCTGGCCGAAGCATCTATGACAGCCGTCGGGTGTCTGAAAGGGGTCAAGGCAGGCTCTGGATGAAAGAGCCTGAGGGCGCGCGTGTAGGCCAGATATGGGTCTGCCGCGCGGAGGATGGCGAGGTCGCTTCTGCCAACCGAGACGTTTTCGCCGACGTAGACGGCTGAGGCGCGCGTCGTCTGCAGGCGCGGCGTATAGCGCGGGTTGGCTAGGAAAGTGACCTCTCCCGGCGCGGCATCATCTAGTCCGGCTGCGCCGCTGATTTCCAGTTCCTCTTCAACCCCTTCGACACGCGCTCCGGTTTTAACAGCCAGTTCTGAGAGTTTCATAAAAGTAAACAGTTTTCAGTTTTGAGTTTTCAGTTTTCAGCGAAACACGCGGGCTGCCGCTGATAGCCAGTCAGAGATTTTGCTTTCACAACCGGGAAACTGCAAATCGAAACAGAGATTTTATGAAACTGAAAACTCAAAACTCGAAACTGAAAACTGTCTACATCAAATTAATCGGGTCAATCTCTATGTTGACTGAGCGGAGGTCCAGGCCGCGTGAGGTGAGTTCGGCGAGGGCCATGTCTATGAGCTGGCGGAGCTGTGTGCGATTGCGCGACTTGAGGAGGAGTTGTATACGGTGCTCGCCTTTGAGGCGGGCGAGTGGGGCGGGCGCGGGGCCAAGTATACGACAGGCGCGCTCGCGGTTGGCTTCATCGAGGGCTGTCTTCAGCTCGGCGGCGGTCGTTTGTGTGCGCGTCCAGTCTTCGCCGTGAACGAGCAGGGAAGCCAGGGCGACGAAGGGCGGATAGCTCATCGTCTTTCGATAACGAATCTCTTCGGCGTAAAAGCCCGCGTAATCCTGCGCGCAGGCATGCTTGAGCGCGTAGTGCTGCGGGTGATAGGTCTGGACCAAAACGCGTCCGGCGAGCGAGCCGCGTCCGGCGCGACCCGCCACCTGCGTAATGAGCTGGAAGGTTCTCTCGGCTGAGCGAAAGTCGGGCAGCGCGAGGCCCGCATCAACCGAGACGACGCCGACCAGCGTGACGTTCGGAAAATCGTGTCCCTTGGCGAGCATCTGTGTGCCGACGAGCATGTCCAGCTCGCCCGCGCCGAACTCAAGTATGGCACGCTCGAAGAGCTTGCGGCGAGATGTCGTGTCGCGGTCAAGGCGCGCGATGCGCAAGGTGGGAAAGAGTTTCTGCAACATCTCTTCGAGCTGCTCCGTGCCTTCGCCAACGTAGTAGATGTATTTTCCGGCGCAGGACGGGCAGGCGTTCGGAGCGCCGCGCCTGTGGTTGCAGTAATGACAGACCAAGCTCATCTCGCTGCGATGATAGGTGAGCGTGACATCGCAGTTGGGACAATGTATGGACTCGCCGCAAGAGCGGCAGAGAACAAAGCTCGAATAGCCGCGACGGTTGAGCAGAATGATGGATTGCTCGCCGCGCTCGTGCGTCTCTTCGATGGCGGCGAGCAACTGGTCCGAAAAGACCGTCGGCTTGCCGTGCTCGGCGAAGACCTCGCGCATGTCAATCATCTCGGCTCGCGCCATCGCACGCCCCGCGATGCGGTCGGGCATCTGGAGGTAGCCGTACTTGCCGCTCCGCGCGTTATGGAATGATTCAAGCGAAGGCGTGGCGGAGCCGAGGACGACGACCGCCTCTTCCTTGAGCGCGCGGACGATGGCCGTGTCGCGCCCGTTGTAATAGGGCGACTCCTGCTGCCTGTAGGATGTCTCGTGCTCTTCGTCTATAACGATTAGTCCGAGGTTCGAGACGGGCGCAAAGACAGCCGAGCGTGTGCCGATGACGACGCGCGCCTCACCGCGTTTCAAACGACTCCATTCGTCAAATCGCTCGCCTGTCGTCAAAGAGGAATGAAAGATGGCGACGCGGTCTCCGAAGTGCGCGCGGAGGCGGCGCGAAAAGACGGGCGTCAGCGCAATCTCAGGGACAAGCATCATGGCCGAGCGCCCGCGCTTGAGAGCCGCGCTCATGGCGCGTATGTAGATTTCCGTTTTGCCGCTGCCCGTCACGCCGTGGAGCAGGAAGGCCGCGTAGCGTCCCTGCTGCATGGGAGCTTCAATCTCGCGCAGCGCCTCCTCCTGGACCAGAGTCAACTCAAGCTCTTCGGCTTCCGGCAACGCAGCATTTGCCAGCGGGTCTCTGCGCACATCCCGGACCAGGACTTCGACCAGTCGCCGCTTCTCCAGGACTTGAATCGTAGAGGCGCTGGCATCCGCCCTTTCGAGCAGGTAGGCGAAGCTCATCTCGCCGCCTCCGTCAATCAGCGTCTCGACAATCCTTTGCTGCGCGGGCGTGAGGGCGCGGGCGGCCTGTGGCTCTGTGTGAGCTTCCAGAGGCAGGAGGCGGACGACCTTGCGGCGCTTGGCTTTGGCGAGCACGGAGCGCGTGCGATGCGAGAGCTTGATCCATCCCGTGCGCTCAAGCTCGCGCGCGACCGAAGAGGCTCGCGCCTGTCCGATGTGGCGTGCAATCGTGCGGAGGCTGAGCGCGCCTTCGTCCGCGATGAGACGCAGGGCGCGTGCCTTCGCCGAAGCTGTGCGAGAGAGCGGCAGGCGGGCCAGCTCGTCGCGTCCTTCGGCGGTGATGGAAAGCACCTGCTCGACCGTCGCATTTAGTCCGGCGGGCAGCGCGGCCTTGAGGACTTCGCCCCAAGGCGCTGCGTAATACTCCGCGACCCAACGCGTGATTTCCAGAACCTCTGGCGTCAGCAGCGGCTCTGCATCGAGCAGCTCTTCCGCGTCTTTAATCTCCTCTTCCTTCAAATCCGCCGCCGGGTCAAGCTCCGCATGCAGAGCCACTATGTAACCCGTGATGCGTTTGCGTCCGAAGGGCACGAGCAGCCGCGAGCCGACACGCGCATCCGCACGCAAAGCTATCGGCAGCCGATAAGTAAAGGTCTGCATGACGCGCAAGGGGACGGACACCTCCGCGTATCTGTGCTCGGAGACGGATTCGCTCTCGCCGCCGCCAGCGACCGCGAAGGAATCTGTATGGACGAGGGAGCGTTGCACGAAGAGTTAAATTAACTTGAAGCGCGCAAAAGTGGAAGCGAGGAAGAGATGAAGGATGAGAGAAAAGCGATAAAAGACGAAGAGGCAGCGATGAATGGAGAACGATTGACGCGTTGATTGCTTAATCAACGGCTTAGAGAGTCAATTCTTCAAGCTCATCGCTGCCTCTCTTATCCTTTCACTTGATGATGTTGCCCTGTGCGTCGAAGAGCGTGACATCGCCGAAGGGGTTGACCTGGTCCTTGACCTTCTCATAGTCGCCGACGATGACGACGGCCGTGCGATAGGTATCAAAGTAGCGCGCGGCGGCCCGCTGGATGTCGGCTGGGGTCAGGGCTTCGATGCGCGGACGGAAGTTAGTGATGAAGTCTCGCGGCAGATCGTATGTGTAGATGGTGTTGATACGCGAGGCCAGACCGGCCTGGCTGGCAAGCTCTATGGCAAAGTTTCCGGTGCTGTAAGCTTTGGCCGCAGCCAGTTCTTCATCCGTCACGGGGGCGACGCGTATCCGGTCCAGCTCGTAAAAGATTTCGAGCAGCGTGAGGCCGGTCACTTCATTACGGACCGCCGCGCCGAGCTGGAAGAAACCGGCCTTCGCCATCGTGTTGGAAGCGCTGAAGGGCGAATAAGTATAGCCTTTGGATTCGCGTATATTCTTCGTCAGGCGCGAATAGAAAGAGCCGCCGAAGATGGTGTCAGCCGTGCGCAGAGCGAAATAGTCCTGGCCCTTGCGCGGGATGGTCGCGTTGCCCATGTAGATGGTTGACTGAATCGAGCCGGGGCGGTTGACGAAGTAAATCTGCCTGCGGTCGCGCGCGGGCAGGGTGGGCAACTCTTCGGCCCTGACGTTTCCGCTTTTCCACTGGCCGAAGATTTTTTCAATCTGCGCGAAGGTCGCTTCGGGGTTGAAATCGCCGACGACTATGAGATGCGCGTTGTTGGGCACAAAGTGGGCGGCGGAGAACTGCTTGAGATCGTCGCGCGTCAAGGCGGAGATGGATTTCTCGTCGGCGACCACGAAGCTGTAAGGATGCGTGCCGAAGATGGCTTTCTGCAATCGCTCGCCCGCCAGAAAGTTAGGCTCGGCCCTTTGCGCGTTGATGGATTGAATCGTGTTGGCCTTTGCCAGCGCCACTTCGGTTTCAGGAAAAGAGGGGTGCTGGACCACATCGCTCATTAAAGCGAAGAGCTGCGCGGCAGACTCCGAGAGCGAAGTGGCAAAGACGTTGGTTGAATCATAATCCGTAAAGAGCGAGAGCGAGCCTCCTATCGAGCGCAGTTCCTCTTTAATCTGCTTGCTCGAACGCGTCTCAGTGCCTTCGTTGGCGACCGCCGCGACCAGTTGCGCGATGCCCGGATGCTTTTCTCTATCCGCGGCCTTGCCCGTCCGAAACGAGAGGATAGAAGTAATCTTCGGGACGTTCGGGAGCGGGGCGAGGATGACCGTCAGACCGTTTGAAAGTTTTCTCTCGGTGATTTTCGGCAGGTTGACGGGGCGCGCAGGACCTGGCGGGGGCGGCGTCTTTTGCTGTGCGTCGGCGCGCGGGCCAGCCGCCACAAACAGGACCAGTAAAGCAAAGGCGCACGCGATCTGTACGAATAAGAGTTTTTTCATCTTACTGTCCCCCTTTCTGTTCGGGCACGCGGTCAATGACCGTGCGGTTTTCTGCGACGAGATATTTTCGGGCCGCCGCCTGGACCTGCGCGGGCGTGACGCGCTCAAAGGCTTCGAGGGCCGTGTTGATCTGCTGCGGGTCGTCGCGGAAAAGCCCTAGCACGGAGAGCAGATGCGCTTTGCCGAAACTCGATTCGAGCTGGTTATAGAAATTGGACCGATAACGCACCTTCGCATCCGCCAGCTCTTTCGGCGTGACGCCCTTCTGGATAATCTCCGCCACGACCGCATCGAACTCTTTCATCACCTCTTCGCCCGTGTGTCCGGTCTTGTAGGTCGTGCGGGTCGTCATAATCATAGGGCCGCTGTAGTCGAACTCGTTGCCGAAATAGTTTAAGCCTCCGGAGAGATCAAGGCTCAGCTCCTTGTCTTTGACAAGCCGCTGGTAGAGACGCGAGCTGTCGTCGCCTTGAAGGATTTGGACCAGCAGCGCCATCGCGGGGAAATCCGGTGATTTCTGGTCCGGTATATGATGGCCGATGGCGAGCGCGGGCAGGTTTGCCAGCTTGTCCGTCTGCTTTAACCTTTTCTCTTTGGTCTGCGCAGGCTCCGTCAGGTCCGGCCTCGGCGGCGCTGGCTGCTGCGGGATGCTGGCAAAATGTTTGTCTACCATCTTCCTGACTTCGGCAGCGTCCACATCGCCGACAATCGTCAGGATGGCGTTATTCGGCGCGTAAAAGGTTTTGAAGAAGGAGCGCACGTCTTCGAGGGTCGCGGCGTTGATGTCTGCGAGGTCGCCGTAGCCGTTGTGCGAGTTGGCCCAGTTCTGGAAGGCGTTGCCCCAGAGGTCTATCCATTCAAAGAGCGCGTAGGGCTGGTTGAGGACGTTGACGCGGACCTCTTCGCTGACGACCTCCTGCTGGTTCTTGAGATTCTCTGCGCTCACGTCGAGCGAGCGCATGCGGTCCGCTTCGAGCCACAGCGCCGTCTCGACGCGGTCGCTCGGCAGCGTCTCGAAATAGTTGGTGTAATCGAAATCGGTGTGGCCGTTGAGATTGCCGCCGTTGGCTTCGACGAGCTTGGCGTGCTCAAACTTTTTGACGTTGCCGGAGCCTTGAAACATCATGTGCTCGAAGAGATGAGCAAAGCCTGTGCGGCCCTTAGGCTCGACGCGAAAGCCCACGTTGTAATAGACGGCGACGGTCACGACCGGCGCGATGTGATCTTCGGAAATGACGACCCTCAAACCGTTCGGCAGCTTGTAATAGACGACCGGAATGTTAAGGGGCTTGGCCGCGAGCGGCTGGACCAGCAACATGAGGAGCATCAGGTTGCCGAGCAGGACTGCGATTAATCTGCGAAAACGGAGCATAAGTGTAACCTCGCTTCCAGAGTTTGGATATTTAGTATGCAATCGGACGGGGCATACGAAATTTCGTATGCTATTCCGAAAAATTTGGGTGTTGATTTTTCAGCGAGTAAAAAGCAGCGAACGTGTCCGCTGCTTTAACGCTGAATTCGACGACAATGTTTCAAACGCCAAGCCGTCAACGACAAAGTTTCGGCTCGGCTTTAAGAGCCTAAAAGCATGCGTACCTTCTTCATGTCTTCCCAGACCTCGCGCTTCTTGGTCGGGTCGCGCAGCAGGTAAGCCGGGTTGAAGGTCGGCATCAACTGCATGCCCTGGTAGTCATGGAATTCGCCGCGCATCTGCGAGATGGGCTTTTTTGTGCGCAGCAGTGCGCGCGTCGGCGTGTTGCCGAAGGCGATGATGGCCTGCGGGCGAACGGCTGCCAGCTCCCTGTGTAGATACGGCGTAAAGAAGGAGAGGATGTCCGGCGTCAACTCGTCGCCGCTCGAAATAAATTTGACCGTGTTGGTCAGATAACAGTCTTCGCGTTTGAGACCTATGCTGCCCAGGATGCGTTCGAGCATCTGCCCGGCTGGACCCATAAAGGGTCTGCCCGAATCAATGTCGGGCGCGCCAGGAGATTCGCCGACCACGGCCACACGCGCGCCGACAGGCCCTTCGCCCAGAATAAAAATACGATCCGCATACTGCGGCATACTCTTGGCCCGCCGCAAGAGGTCCGCGTTGACCTCTTCGACAGACTCCTTCTGGTCCGGCTGCGATTCGTCAAAGAGAGAAGACTGCATAAGAACGGTGACAGCTGACGAGGGACAGGTGACAAGAAGGAACAGGGTTTTATCCTGTCACCTGTCACTTGTCACTAAGCTTTGATTTTTCCATCCAGATAGTCGCGCACCTTTTTCATGTCCTCCCAGGCTTCGCGTTTTTTGGAGGGGTCGCGGAGCAGGTAGGCCGGGTGAAAGGTGGGCATCACCTTGATGCCCCTGTAATCCTGAAACTTGCCGCGCAGCTTGGTGATGCCCTCTTTGGTATCGAGCAGATTCTTCATCGCCGTATTGCCGAGCACGACGATGACCTCCGGCCTGACGACATCAATCTCGCGCAGGAGAAAAGGCTTGCAGATGGCCGCCTCTGCCGAAGTCGGGGTGCGATTCTGCGGCGGGCGGCAGCGGTTGACGTTGCCTATAAAGACATCCTCGCGTTTCATGTTGATGGCTTCGATAATCTTGTTGAGGAGTTGCCCGGCTCGACCGACAAAAGGGCGGCCAGAGGCATCTTCATCCGCGCCCGGCGCTTCGCCGACAAACATCAGCCGCGCCTGGCGGTTGCCTTCGCTGTTGACAACCTGCGTGCGTCCCTGGCAACAGAGCGGGCAGCGCATGCACAAGCCTATATCATCGCGTATCTCTTCGAGCGTCTCGTCGGGCTTCGGCAGGCTCTCCTGGTCCTGCGGAGTGACTTCGCCAAAGAGCGTCTCTTGCGGCGGCGGCGGGACGGCGTCCGGGTATTTTTTGGTCTTTCGTGTAGCCATTTCCGTTTCGTCCGTTAAAGGCTGAGACACGCTTTCAAGCTCTGCGTGTTGAGATGTCTGAGTGTCAGGGGGCGAAGCTTGCGCGGTGCTCTGCGCGGCTGCTTCCGCGTTGCGCCGCAAAGATGCGTCGAGGGTCGCCGGAGGAGCTTCCCCTGTTATGCTCTCTTGAGACCGTGCGCTGTTAACTAAAGAGTCAGACGCTTGCGCGCCTTCTGGTCCAGAAAAATAATCAACCGCTTCGATGCCAAGCTCGCGCATGTATGAGAGATATTCGCCCGTCTCTTCAGCCAGCGCCAGCAGTTCCAGGCTCGCAGGTTTATCTCCCATAAAATATGCCGGGCTATTTCATCAAACAGCCGTAGGAGAAAGCCTTCAAACGCCGCTTCGCAAGCTTCTCCCGTGACAGGTTCTCGTCCACCAGAAACTAAACCGCGCCGACGGCTTCAACTGCCTTTGCGCGTCGCAGTCGCACAACCTCATCCAGAATACGATGCGCTGCATCGAGCTTGGACATCAGTGGCAGTTCGACGGGTGCGTCCGTGTCGCGGCTGATGAGAGTAATGATATTGGTCCCAACGTCAAAGCCCGCGCCGTCGCGTGTCACATCGTTAGCGACAATCGCATCGAGCCGCTTGCGCCTGAGCTTTTCGCGCGCATGTTGTAAAAGATTTTCCGTCTCCGCCGCAAAGCCTAGCACGAGCAGCCCTGCATGTCTCGATGCGGCGACGCTGCCGAGAATGTCCGGCGTCGGGACAAGCTCAAGCGTCAAAGGCTCACCGGATTTCTTGAGCTTGACCTGAGCCGTCTCAACCGGACGATAATCCGCCACGGCTGCGGCGGCGATAAAAACCGTCGAGCCGCCAATCTCTTTCAAGACAGCCTCGTGCATCTCGCTGGCCGAGAGGGCGCGCAGCAAGCGGACCTGCGCGGGCGCGCTCGCGCTCGTCACGCCAGCCACCACAGTCACTTCAGCGCCGCGCGCACGGGCCGCTTCGGCCAGCGCAAAACCCATCCGGCCAGAAGAGTTGTTAGAAAGGAAACGCACCGGGTCAATCTGTTCGCGCGTCGCACCTGTGGTAATCAGTATGCGCTCGCCCGCGAGGTCGCGCCTCTCTTTAGCACCGGCTTCACGCAACAGGTCCAGAGCGGCTTTGACGATTATCTCAGGCTCGCTCAAGCGCCCTGGTCCAATCGTGCCGCAAGCCATCTCTCCAGTGTCCGGCTCGACCAGTCGCACGCCGTCCGCGCGCAACTGCGCCAGATTGCGCTGCGTCGCCGGATGATTCCACATCGTCGTGTTCATCGCCGGAGCGACGAGCACCGGAGCGTTGCAGGCTAAATATGTGGTCGAGAGGAAATCGTCCGCGATGCCCTGGGCCATCTTGGCGATGATGTTGGCTGTGGCTGGCGCGATGAGAAAAAGGTCTACGGTCTGCGAGAAGGTAATGTGCGCGATGGGGTCCGGGTTATCGGGCGCGTAATCGTCAACGATGACGTGCGAGCCTGAGAGCGCGCGGAACGTGAGCGGCGTAATAAACTGGCAGGCACGCTCAGTCATCCCGACACGCACGATGCAGCCCGCGCGCTGCAAGCCGCGCAAGACTTCCGCGGCCTTGTAAGCTGCAATCCCGCCCGTCACGCCGAGCGCGACACGCTTGCCGGATTCCGTTTGGTCCAACTCATTCGACATAAATCAAATTAAGTCTGGAGTCTGAGAGTCCGGAGTCAAAGAATTTAAGCTTTTGACTCTCGGACTCTCGGACTCATTAAATCGTAACACCGCTGGCTAAAGGCTGCAAAGCGGCTTTGTAACGCAGATATAATAATTGCTGAGGGCGACGCTGGCCGAGCGGCTATGATAAACTCTGTCACGCTTAGGCGCGCAGCCCCCAAATCCGGCGCGACATTCGAGGTCTTGAAAAAAGTGATGGGACGAAAGGGAAGGGTTTTTCGGCTCAGCCTGCTGTGCCTGCTTTTACTGGTCCTGGCGGGTGCGGCTGAGGCACAGAATGCTGCCGATGGCGCGGATGAAGAGTTTGGTCCGAACGTGCGCGCCTACCTGGGCTATCTGCGCAACGAGCAGGAGGTCGTGGATGATCGCGCGAGCCGGCATGAAATCAGCCGCGCCTACTACCTGCGCAACTCCAACCGCATACGCGCCCTGCGCCAGATGGCTATCAGAATCGCGCGCGAATCACACAACGATTATCTGCCAGAGCTGGAAGCCGCGGCGCGCGACGAGCTGGGCAATCTGTTCGAGATGCCGCCGCGACCCGAAAGCCTACAGGTCGGCGAAGTCTTCAACAACACTTTTAGATTCCTGGGCACCGTGCGGACGCGCGAAACCTTCTTCATCTTCTCGCGGCTGGACCCATACGAGCAGGCCGAGTTGATTGAGAAAAGCAGGCCCGGCGCTTCCAGAGCTACGGAGCAGCCTTCCGCCCAGACTGGTCCAGCAGAGCCTGCGGCTGCGGGCCACAACAGCGCGGTCACGGGCCGCCCCAGACGCGTCAGCGCGCCTTAACGTTCTGGACCAATCAAAAGCATAAAAGAAGAGTCCATGCGCCAACCGACACTTTTCGACTCGCACGGGCGAAGCACTGTAGATGCCGAGAAGATCATTCTTTACGCGCTCGGCGATTTTCAGTCGCGCGGCAAGATTCTGGCCGCACGCGATCTTCCGCTCGACCGCCTGCGCGGCGCTTTCAAACGGGCCGCAGAGGTTTTCGGTGTGGATGAGTTGACGGATGAGCAGGCCGTTAACATCCTCGGCGCGCTCGGCGCAGTCGTCAGGAGAGTTCCGGCTTTTGTCGCCAAGCACCCGTACAGAGTGGTTGTGCCGGATGAACTGGCAGCGCGAGCGCGCCTGCTCTACGGCGAGATTATCGCGCAGGATGCATGAGAGAAAAGCTCTACGCATGATTTGCATCAAGACTGTGCTATGCTCTCAAGCTCTTTCTTAAAATCCCTGCCACACATTTCAAGGAGGCTGCAAGTGCGTCCATCTCTCATAGGGTTGTTAATCTCTCTCTTCATCGGCTCAATCCTGTTGGCTTCTACAGCCGGGGCACAGGTTAAATCCGAAAAAAGCTCGGTTCAGGAGACAGGCAGCGTGGAGTCTCAAACAAGCGGCGGCGCGGGCAATGGCAAGATAGTCTTTGCCATACATGGCGGCGCGGGCACGATTGAGCGCGGGAAGATGACTGCCGAACGCGAAAAGCAATACCGCGCCAAGCTTGAAGAAGCATTAAAGGCCGGCTATCAAATCTTGCAGCGCGGCGGCAATAGCCTGGATGCCGTCGAGGCTGCCATCAGGCTCTTAGAAGACTCGCCTCTATTCAACGCGGGCAAGGGCGCTGTCTTTACCAGCGCGGGGACAAACGAGCTGGATGCTTCCATCATGGAGGGCAAGACTTTGAAGGCGGGCGCGGTCGCGAGCCTCAAGCATATTAAAAATCCTATCAGCCTGGCGCGGATGGTGATGGAAAAGTCGCCGCACGTGATGATGGTCGGAGAGGGAGCGGAAACGTTTGCACAGCAACAGGGCGTGCAGTTTGTGGACCAGAAGTATTTCTTTACAGAGCAGCGCTGGAACGACTACCTGCGCATCAAGGAAGCCGAGCAGAAGAAAGCGGACCAGGAGAAGCAAAAGGGAGGCGCAGGCGGCGGCAAGCAGCGTCTACCGCAGAGCGAGCATCACTTTGGCACGGTCGGGGCAGTGGCCCTGGATAAAAACGGCAACCTTGCCGCGGGAACTTCGACGGGCGGCATCAGCAATAAAAAGTTCGGGCGCGTCGGCGATTCACCGATCATAGGCGCGGGCACGTATGCCAACAACCGGACCTGCGCCGTCTCGGCCACGGGCGACGGAGAGTATTTCATACGCTCTGCCGTCGCACATGATATTTCCGCTTTGATGGAATATCGCGGACTCTCGGCCAGTGAAGCGGCCCGCACGGTGATTGATAAGGTGGGCCAACTGGGCGGCGGCGGCGGCGTCATCGTGCTCGATAAGGACGGCAATATCGCCATGCACTTTAATACTTCGGGCATGTATCGCGGTTATATAGATGCCAGCGGAAAAATGTCTGTGGAAATTTATAAGGATTAGAGCGAGGCTGAAAGTTGGCGTAAATATGCTCGAATCCAGGTATTTGGGCGCAAAAGGCAGGTCTCGTGGTGTGAAGGGCAGACCGGGATGGGGGTTCAAGCCTGACTCAGGCGATAACTCCCCCGAAGGTTTCTCGGCAAAAGTTGAAAAAGAGCTTGTCTAGCGGAGAGTTTTACTGTAAAAGAATATAGCCGAAAGCCCAAATAATGTGCCGACTTAACGCAAATGTTTATTGACACCGGGCGAGGTTTCGTGTAAAAAGACCAAGATGCTTAAGCCCACGGTGGCTTGGAATCCTGCTTTTTTACGGATGTTTGGCGCGAGCGGACGTGGTTGAGTTGGCTGCTGGCGAGACGAGCAAGCCCATCTCCCATGACTCTGAAGGAGTTTCGTAGCGCGCTTTCAAAATTTTTTTCACATTACGGGAGGAGAATTAATGTACAGCAGAAATTGGAGCCGTAAGTCCATCGCGATTTGCCTGGCTGTTGCCATCTTGAGCTTGTACTCGATGGTGGTGCTGGCAAGTCCGGGACTGCAAGGCCAAACAGGGCCGTCAGGCGAACTGTCGGTATCCGGGCAAGTCACCGTCAACGGCCAGAACGCTATTTCCGGTGCGACCGTCTTTTCGGACAGCACAGTTGCTACGGCGAAGGGTTCAAGCGCCGTCGTCAGCCTCGGCAAACTCGGTCGTGTTGAATTCTTGCCGGATTCCAGCGCCCGTCTCAGCTTTACCGAGACCGGCATCATGCTCACGCTCGACGCCGGACGCGTCCGTGTGTCAACGCCGGCTGGCACTTCCGCCACCGTCACAACCAAAGACGGCATGGTCATTGCGGACAGTTCGCAGCCCGCAGCCTTCACCGTTGATACCGAATGCGGCAACACCATCGTCGCGACTCAGACTGGTATCGTTAATCTGCGTACGGGCGACAAGAACAAGCAGGTCGCCGCAGGTACGCAGGACACAGCGGGGACGGCCCAGCCCGGCACACGCTGCACGCGTCTGACCAGACCCGATACCTTCGGCAGACTCGGTGGCGGCGCGCTCGCGGCTCTGCTCCTGGCAGCCGGTGGTGCTGTGGCAGCAGCCATCATCGCTGCGACCCGTGGCAATAACGACATCAACTTCGGCGGCACTGTCAACGTTGTCAGTCCGACTAAGTAGTCTGAGACAAAGGGTCAATCCAGAGGTGCGCATCCCTTGCGCACAGTAAATGAACTGTAACCTTGCGGGCCACGTGTTTTACACTGCGCGTGGCCCGCAAGGTTTTGCACGTTCTGAGTCTTTTTTCGGCAGGTAGTTTGAGCATGCATATTGCTGTAATCGGCACGGGTTACGTCGGGTTGGTGACGGGCGCTTGCTTTGCAGAGTTTGGCGTGGATGTAACTTGCGTTGATGTGGATGCGGCTAAGATCACGAGGCTGGCGAAAGGCGATGTCCCGATTTACGAGCCGGGGCTGGAGCAGTTGGTTGAAAAGAATACTCATGCCGGGCGGCTCAGGTTTACGACCGACATCAAGTCTACCATAGAAGAATCGCTCGTCATCTTTATCGCCGTCGGGACGCCGCCGAAAGATGACGGCTCGGCGGACCTTCGCTACATAGAAGCGGCTGCGCGCTCCATAGCAGAATGCATGAACGGCTACAAGGTGATTGTCACCAAATCCACCGTCCCCATCGGCACTGGCGAGTACCTGCGTAAATTCATACGCGAGCATCAGCAGATACAACACAATTTCGGCATCGTCTCAAATCCGGAATTTTTGCGTGAGGGTGCGGCGATCAATGATTTCATGCGCCCGGATCGCGTCGTCATAGGCAGCCGCGACGAAGAGGCCGTGGCGATTATGCGCGATCTCTATCGTCCTCTCTATCTTATCGAAGCGCCCTTCGTCGTGACCTCGCTCGAAGCCGCGGAACTCTCGAAATATGCTGCCAACGCTTTTCTCGCCACCAAAATCTCTTTCATCAACGAGATTGCCAACCTCTGCGACCGCATCGGATGCGATGTCCACGATGTCGCCAAGGCGATGGGGATGGACCGGCGCATCGGGAGCAAATTTCTGCATCCCGGGCCTGGTTTCGGCGGCTCCTGTTTCCCGAAAGACACGAGCGCCTTATCTATGGTCGCGCGCGAGTTCGGCTGCGAGTCGCGGATTGTTGATGCCGTCATAGAAGTCAACCGTATGCAGCGCGAGGCGATGCTGCCAAAGATTGAGAAGCTGGTCGGCACGCTCGAAGGTAAAACCGTGGCCGTGCTCGGCCTCTCTTTCAAGCCTGAGACGGACGACATGCGCGAAGCTCCGGCGGTGGACATCATCAAAGGGATACTCGCGCGCGGAGCAACCGTGCGCGCTTACGACCCGGTAGCCATGCCTGAAGCGGCCAAGGTGCTGCCCGATATAACTTATGCTGAAGACGAGTATGCGGCGGTCACGGGGGCAGACGCGCTCGTCTTCGTCACCGAATGGAATCAATTTCGCGCGCTCGACATGAATCGCATACGCGAGCTGATGCGCAGCCCCAGGATAGCCGACCTGCGCAACATCTATGAGCCGCAAGCGATGCGCGAGCTTGGCTTTGATTACGTCGGAGTTGGAAGGTAAAAAGGTGAACAGTGACAAGTGACAGGTGACAGGTCAAAACCTTGTCTTCACCTGTCACCTGTGACCTGTCACCTATCACTGTTCTTATGTCTCTTTCTGGAATCGTACTGGTCACGGGCGGGGCGGGCTTTATCGGGTCGCACATTGCCGAATCGCTGGCGCGTGTTGGCGCGCGCGTGCGCGTGATAGACGACCTTTCGACGGGCCATCGTGAAAATCTGGAAGAGATCGGGGGCGAGATTGATTTCATCCAGAGCAGCCTCACGGATGAAGCTGCTGTCAGGCGCGCTCTGGAGGATGTCGAGGTCGTTTTTCACGAGGCGGCGATTCCTTCCGTGCCGCGTTCGGTTGAAAACCCGCGCGAGACGCACAGGGCCTGCGTAGACGCGACCTTCTCATTGCTGCTGGCGGCGCGCGAAAGGGGCGTGAAGCGTGTTGTCTACGCGGCATCAAGCTCTGCTTATGGAAACCAGCCGACGCTGCCGAAAACGGAAGAGATGCGGCCTGAGCCGCTCTCGCCTTACGCGGTTGCCAAGCTCGTCGGAGAATATTATTGCCAGGTCTTCGCGCGGACCTACCATCTTGAGACCATCTCGCTGCGCTACTTCAACGTCTTTGGGCCAAGACAAGACCCAAGCTCGCACTACTCCGGCGTCATCTCACGCTTTATCAGCGCCTTGATGAAGGGCGAGCGACCCGTCATCTTCGGCGACGGCGAGCAATCCCGCGATTTCACATACGTCTCGAATGTCGTTGACGCGAACCTTCGCGCAGCCGAAACGACCAAAGGCATAGGCCAGACCATCAACATCGCCAACGGCGAAAGAATCACGCTCAACCAGCTTCTGGAAGTGGTCCAGAATATTACTGGCCGCAGCGAGATGCGCGCCGATTATCGAGAACTGCGGCAGGGCGATGTCCGCCACAGCCTGGCAGACATTACACGCGCCAGAGAGTTTTTAGGATACGAGCCGCGCGTCCGTCTCGAAGAGGGACTGCTGAAGACGATTGACTGGTGGAAGCAGAGCCGTTTTGCAGAGTCCTGATACTCGACCCCTCAAGCTCTAAAAATTAACTTTCAACCATCCGCCGTAAGCTCTCCGTGTAAGGCTGGCGAGCAACGCCTTTATCCGTGATGATGGCGGCGATAAATTCGTTGGGCGTGACGTCGAAGGCCGGGTTGTGTACGGCGACACCTTCGGGGGCGAGCTGCTGGTCGCGCATGTGCGTCACTTCGCGGCTGTCGCGCTCTTCAATGGGTATCTCTTCGCCGGATGGGATTGAAAGATCAAGCGTAGAGATGGGCGCGGCGACATAGAATGGAATATTGTGTTGACGCGCGAGGACGGCTACCATGTATGTCCCAATCTTGTTGGCCGTGTCGCCGTTGGCGGCGATGCGGTCTGCGCCGACGACAACCGCGTCAACCTTGCCTTGCTTCATGATGTGCCCGGCCATGTTGTCTGTAATGATGGTCACGGGTATCTGGTCCTGGCTCAACTCCCAGGCGGTGAGCCTTGAGCCTTGAAGGAAGGGGCGCGTTTCGTCTGCGATGACGGCGACGCGCTTGCCTGCATCGCGCGCCCCGCGTATCACGCCGAGCGCCGTGCCGTAATCCCCCGCGGTGGCGAGCGCCCCGGCGTTGCAATGTGTCAGCACGGTCGCGCCGTCCGGTATCAGCTCGCCGCCGAAACGCCCCAGAGCGCGGTTGGCTTCAATATCTTCAGCGAAGATAGCTCGCGCTTCATCCACCAGTTGCTTCTTCAAATCGTCAACCTCAAGCCCTGCGGCCTTCCCGCGCTGAAAAGACCGGCGCATGCGCTCTATGGCCCAGAAGAGATTGACAGCCGTCGGGCGCGTCGCGCTCATCACGTCGCACATGTAATCGAAATCGAATTCAAGATCGTCAACCGAAGTGCCGACGGACTGCTTGGCACCGAGGGCCAGCCCCATCGCGGCAGAAACGCCTATCGCCGGAGCGCCGCGCACGGCCATCTGCTTGATGGATTCCGCTACCTCTTCATAAGAGCGCAACATCAGATACTTTTCTTCATTTGGCAGCAGGCGCTGGTCCAGCATGCGCACACCCTCGTCCGTCCATTCCACGGTCTTAATCATCAGCTTGAATGCTCCTCGCGGGAATAAAATCGAATGGGGCATCTTATCAAGGCGAGCGGGAAAAGGAAAAAGACGCGCCAGCCCTTGAACCCTTAAACGTCAATCTTGAAAGGCGGTTTTTATCTCTTCGCCGTTGATGGTTGACGGGTTTTGCCTTTGCCCGGGAGGTGTGATAACTTCCTCGCGCACGGTCGGGAGGGAAAAGCTGATTCACCTTCCGGGTTCTTTTCAGTCGAAAGCGTCCGGGTGTCTCGCACTTTCGCGTGCGGGGAGAATAGGGAAGCGGGTGTGAATCCCGCGCGGTCGCGCCACTGTGATGAGAGCCTGAGAAGCTCTCTAAGCCAGGAGACCTGCCCGTTGATGCTTTGGCAGCCTTGTGAACGCCTCGCGTAAGGGTGTTCAGGCCGCAAGCGGGTTTTCCCTCCGAGTTGATTTCGTCCGAGAATCCCGTCGCCAGCCTGTAGCCTTTGACACGAGGCGAGCAGAGAGGAGCGGCGGGATTTTCTTTGTCAAATAATAGTTCTCAATCTCAACTACAGAAAGCGTGCGCGCTGGTCCTCTTGCTGGCCTCCGTGCTGGCCCTCTCATGTTCGCGCCGGTCCGGCGACGTTGTGCGAAAAAATATCGAAGGCACGGCGATTCGCGAAGTGACGGATGAGTTGGGCAGGCGTGTGCGCGTGCCCGTGCCGCTCAAGCGGATTGTCACGCTGGCCCCGAACCTGACAGAGATAGTTTATGCTGTCGGCGCGGGCGATAAACTGGTCGGCAATACGACCTACTGCGATTATCCTGAGCAGGCCAAGCGCGTTGCCAAAGTCAGCGATACACTGCATCCGAACATAGAGCAGATCGTAGCCCTTCATCCGCAACTCATCTTCGTTTCCACAGCCTCGCAGCTCGAAGCCTTCACGCGCCAACTTGACGAGCAGGGAATCGCCGTTTACATCACAGACCCGCGCGACCTCGAAGGAGTCTTTCGCTCGATCAATGCTATGGGCGAACTGCTGGACCAGCACGAGCGCGCGGAGCAACTGGTCCAGGACTTACGCTCGCGTGTCTCGCATGTCGAGCGCATCGTCGCGTCGAGCAAGCCTGTCAGGGTCTTTATGCAGTTTTCCGACAAGCCGCTCTACACGGCGGGGCGGGATGCTTTTGTGACCGACATGATCCGTCGCGCGGGCGGCGTTTCCGTGACGGCGGAGGTGCCTGGCGCATGGCCTCGACTGAGCGATGAGACCGCGCTGGCTTCCAGACCGGAAGCCATCATCATGGCGGCGGACAATTCTACGGGCAGGCAGGAGGTGGCGGAGGCTTTGAGGAAATCTCCCGCCGCGGTGAAGGGGCGTGTCTACGCCATCAACGGAGATTTTCTCTCGCGGCCCGGTCCAAGACTGGTCGAAGGCATAGAGCAGATAGCGCGTGTGCTGCATCCGGAAAATTTCAAATGAGCCTGAGCACAAAGATTGACGAGCATGAGGCAGGCCGTGTGCGTCTGGCGCGAGGCCCTCGCGCCACGCTGCGGCAGGCGCTCTTTGTTTGTCTGATGCTGGCTGCGGCCCTCGTGCTGGCGGCGCTGGCCGCGTCGGTCGTCGGTAGCGAGCGGCTGCCGTTTCTTTCAACCTGCTGCGCGACCTTTAAGGGCGACGGGCAGGCTTGCGGGTTGACGCCGGAGCAGAGCGCGATTCTGTTTGAGATACGCTGGCCCAGAATCCTGCTGGCGGGGAGCGTAGGCGCGGCACTCGCGGCGGCGGGCGCAAGCTACCAGGCCCTCTTGCGCAACCCGCTCGCGGAGCCGTACCTGCTTGGCGTCTCGAACGGCGCGGCGGTCGGGACGATGATTGCGCTTGTCTTTCTCAGCGCGCACGAGTGGACTCGTCCTCTGCTGGCCTTTGCCGGAGCGCTCTGCGCAACGCTGCTGGTTTACAGGCTGGCGCGCGGGCGCGCGGGCGCAACGCCCGAGAGATTAATCCTCGCGGGCGTCATCGTGACGACGTTTCTCTCTTCGGCCATAGTCTTTATGACGACGTTGATGGATGCCACGCGTATACGCTCTTTTACTTTCTGGCTGCTTGGCGATCTTTCGGGGACGACAAGGAGCCTGCTCGCCGTCGCGCTCTTGACGGCTCTCGCGGGAACAATCCTGCTGGCCTGGAATGCGCGCCCGCTCAACCTAATGATGCTCGGCGAGCGTGATGCTTTTGATCTGGGCGTGGAGGTCGAGCGAGTGCGGATGACGATTTTTGTCGTGGCGAGCCTGCTGGTCGGCGCGTCCGTCGCTGCGAGCGGGTCTGTCGGATATGTCGGACTCGTCGTCCCGCATCTGGTCCGCCTCTCGATGGGCGGCGATAACCGTATAGTCATCCCCGCATCCTCGCTGGCGGGCGCGCTCTTCGTCATCGTCGCGGACACGCTGGCGCGCACGCTCATCGCGCCGCGCGAGTTGCCGGTCGGAGCTATCACGGCCCTCGTCGGCGCGCCGCTCTTTATTTATTTACTAAGAAGAGGATGAAAGCCTGGCTCTCATGGCAGAGCTGCTCGCTGCAAACTCTGTCGCCTGGAGAAAAGATGTTGGAGGCACGCGAGATTAGTGTTGATTACGGGGCGCGCAAGGCTTTGGCTGGCGTCTCTCTACGCGTTGAGCCGCGCGAGGTGACTGCCGTGATTGGTCCAAACGGGGCGGGCAAGTCAACCTTGATGCGTGCTCTGAACGGGGCGCTGCGGCCCTCTGGCGGTGGAGTCTTTCTGGACGGCAAGCCGCTCGGCTCTTACGCGCGGCGCACGGTCAGTCGCCGCATCGCGGTGGTTGCGCAGGAGGCTGAGCTGCGTTTCCCCGTGACGGTCATGGAATTCGTGCTCGGCGGGCGTTATCCCTGGTCCAGCACGGGGGCCTGGGGCTGGGAGACGGAGCAGGATGTCGAGGCGGCGCGTGAAGCCTTGCGAGAAACGGAGTTGGAAAGCCTGGCCGCGCGAATGATGAACGAGCTATCGGGCGGCGAGCGTCAGCGTGCAGTGCTGGCGCGTGCTTTGGCGACGGGGGCGGGGATTCTGCTGCTCGATGAGCCGACGGCAAATCTGGACCTGGCCCATCAGGCAGCCATGCTCGCGCTTGTTCGCGCACGCTGCGACACACTGGACGCAGCAGCCGTCGTCGTGACGCACGACATCAACCTCGCGGCTGAGTTCGCGGACCGCGTCGTCATGCTCAAGCACGGGCGCACGCTGGCTCAGGGCGCGCCGCGCGAAGTGTTGACGCCGGAATTGCTGCGCGAAGTTTTTGAGATCAGAGTCCTCGTGGACGCGCATCCTTTGACGGGCGCGCCACGTATCACGCCGGTGCATGAAGCGCGCCGGTAATTGACCAAACCAACGAGCGACGAAACGGGGAAGTCGGTGAGAAGGGGTGAACAGTTTTCAGCTTTCAGTTATTAGCTGACTGCTTGGCGGTTTACCTGTTCAAAGCCGGCGCTGCCCGCGCAACTGTAGACGGCGACAAAGCTCCGCATGCTTTTAAAGCCACTGGAGGAGAAGTGAATGAAGTCGGAAAGCGCAACGCGGAATAAAAGAGCATCGCTTGAGGGAATAAGAGAGCGAGGCTGTTTTGTTCCGCGTTGCGGAGTCGCCCGAGTGCATCGTTTCTTTTCCGGGAAGGCTTGGAGTTTTGGCGATTGCTGCCTGGTGAGTAATCAGAGCCGTGAGCCAGGAGACCCGTTCGGCGCTCTCAACAAGCTCGCACTGCGACGGGCAGGAGAAGCTCAAGATGAGATATACGATAAACAATCAAACGAAAAAAGAGGCCGGATTATTGGCTGGACTGTTTGTAGCGAGACTGTGCGCGGCAAGACTGTGGATAGCAAGCTTGTCAGCAAGGCTATCGGCTCTCTGGATCACTGCTGGGATGGCGATAGCATCGCTCTTTTTGTTGGCGCTCTTTTCCTTCAGCGCTCTGGCACAGGGCGGCGCAACCATCAGGGGGCATGTCACGGATGAGCGGGGCGCGAATGTGGCGGGCGCGGAAATACATTTGCGCGGGCGCAACGGCATCAAGCTCTTCGGGCGCACGGACAGGGAAGGCGTCTATGCTTTTACGGGTTTGGGGCAGGGCGAATATATCGTTGAGGTTGCGGCGCGAGGATTCGCCACGCAGTCTTCCGAAGTGCTGCACACCGAGCGAGGCCGGACGATAGATTTCGACGTAAAGCTATTGGTCCAGTCGGTAAACGAGAATGTGCTGGTCGTCGCTACGGGAACGCCGCAGCGTGCGGACGAGGTTTCAAAGGCCGTCACGTTAATAGGCGGCGAGGAGATCGAGACGAGGCGCGAATTGACGCTCTCGGAGGCGCTGCGCGGGACACCCGGCCTGCGTGTCCAACAGCTTGGCTCTTATGGAGCTTTGACGACCATACGCCTGCGCGGTCTGCGCCGTTACGATACGGGCCTACTGCTCGACGGGCTGCGCGTGCGCGATGCCGCAGACCTCAACGGCTCTGCCGTCTCCTTTATCTCAGACCTTTTGCCGACGGACCTCGACCGCGTTGAAATCCTGCGCGGCTCAGGCTCCTCCATCTACGGCACGAATAGCATCGGCGGCGTCATCAACCTGGTCCCGAAGACGGGCGCGGGCAGCCCGCGTTTTGAAGCGGGTTTCGAGGGCGGCAGCCTCGCGCTCTTTCGTGAGCGGCTGCGCGGCACAGGGGGCTTGGGCCAACGCGCGGGCTATAGTTTCGAGCTGGCGAGAATTGATGTGCGGCGCGGCGTGGACGGACAGGACGAGTATGGCAACACCGCTGGCGGCGCTCGCTTTCAGTTTAATGCCACGCCCGGCATCAACCTCAGCGCCAACTTCTACGGCACAATCTCCAACGCTCGCATCAACGATAGCCCCGTGGCTCTCGCGGCGGCTTTCAACTCCGGCCAGCTTTACCCGCGCGCTCAGGCGGGCGTGACCTTCGAGCCGGATTTCAATAATCCTGATGAGGGCCGTCGCAATCGTCTTCTCGTCGGGTCTGTCAGGCTCATGCAGCGTGTCAATGAGGTCTTCTCTTACACGCTCGCCTACCAGCGCGTCTCTTCACAGCGGCGAAACTATAATGGTCCAAACATTGACCCGCGCTTCGCCTCCTTCTACCCTTTCGGCGATTTCGAGTTTGTCGCCGTCAACAACGGCACGACCGATACGCTCGATGCACGTGCGAACCTGCGTCTGGGCAGCTCGCATCTGGTCACGGCAGGCATAGAGTATGAGCGCGAATCTTTTTACCAGCAGTCTATCCCTTCCTTTAGCCTGATTGGGAGTACGACCGATAGACAGAGCACCTTCGCCGTCTTCGGACAGGACCAGATGCTCCTGCTTGATGGCCGCTTGCAGCTTTCGATAGGCGCGCGCGGGCAGTTTTACAGTCTGAGCGCGGCGGCGCGGCCAGGCTTTTTGAGCGACCTTTCGACAAAAAGCTCCATCACGGGCGACGGCTCAATCGCCTACTTCATACGCCAGACCAGCACGAAGCTGCGCGCACACATCGGCAACGGATTTCGCGCTCCCTCTTTGTTCGAGCGTTTTGGCGAAGGGACTTTTACGGGCGGCGGGCTGGTCCGGTTTGGCGACCCCACGCTCAAGCCTGAGCAGTCAATCGGCCTCGACGCGGGCTTCGATCAACTCCTGGCGGGCGAGCGCGTCCGCTTAGGCGCAACCTACTTCTACACACGCCTCCAGCGCGTGATTGACTTCGCCGGATTCGCCGCGGACCCGCTCGGTCTGGGCCGGACCAGAGGTTATCTCAACCGTTCGGGTGGCGGTCTTGCGCGCGGTCTGGAAAGTTATCTTGAGACGAAGCCGCTGAGAAATACGGAGGTCCGTGCCTCTTATACTTTTACCAACTCCGTGCGCGTTGACCGGGTGCTCGGCCTTCAGCGCGAGTTCGTCGTGCCCAAGCATCTCTTCGGCCTGACGCTCAGCCAGCGTTATCGCGCCTTCCTCTTCAATTTCGATCTCAACCGGACGGGCCGTTACATCGCGCCCGTCTTTGAAAGCGACTTTCCCTTTCGCCAGGTCAATCTCTCCTTTGGCGGCTACACGAAGGCGGACGCATATCTGAGCTACGAGCGACCCCTGAGCGAACGCCTGACCGTCATCTTTTTTGGCGGAGCGGAGAATATCTTCGATGAAGATTATTTCGAGAATGGCTTTCGCGCTCCCGGTCTGACCGGAAGGGGCGGGGCCAGCCTGAGGTTTTAAGGAATGTCGGCGAGCTTAGTCTTAAAGCTTGTCGAAAGAGCGAGCATCAGAGCTTGAGACGCAAAGGGCGCAGCGAGAGAGAGCCAACGCTGTGCCCTTTGCGCCCTTCGAGCGACTTTGACCGGAGACCTAAAGCTTTGCGGCCTGCTTCTTAATTAGTCTGCATCTGCCCTGTTGTTGATATAGTTCTTTGTCAGGAATCCTCCGATGAGGAAGATCAGACCCAGCAGGATGTGAACGATGTGGTCCATCTTGCCAAACTCAAGCACGCCCGGCAGAAGTTTTAAAAGCTTATCGTCGGGCGACATCCCGGGCATATCCCCCGTCACGGCCTGTGCTTTGCCCGCGACAAATCCTACCACGCCGAGCAACAGATAAACGGCGCCGAAAACCAGGCAGAAGAGACGGGCAGCCGAAAGCGAACCCGACAGCCCGAAGTAGAGGGCGGCTGCGCCTGAGATGATGTGGACCAGGTTGTGCGCTAAAGATAGATGCATGCCGAGCATGCCGGGCGCGATAAACCCGCAGATTCCGACGAGCAGGAATCCGGCACCCAAGATAGTAGCAATAGTCTTTGCCATAATCTCTGTTTTCTCTCCTTTTTGAGAAAGTTGTTAACAACCACGCGCGGGCGCTTCTCTTTTCCCAAATGAAGCGTCCAGAGTTGTTCGGCGATGAGTGGCGATCTGAGATGGGCGGATTATACTCTAAATTGGCCCGTCCGCCAGCAAAACATTTCCCCTCAAGAGGGCGTCCACCCTTTGTTCGTTGAGCGCCGATTTTCGGCGAATGCTATACTTGAGAGGTCAACTCAGCCAGCATTGTAATGCAGCAAAGGTTACGGCGATGTTTCGATACCCTTCAGATTATTTACGCTCTACACGCGCAAACGGATTGCGCGCCACGGTCCTTCGTCTCGCCGCGATACTCATGCTCTCGCTCTTCATGCAGGGCGCGGCCTACGCTTACACGCTCATCCTGCGCGACGGACGCAGCCTGGAAATTCCCGCTCACTTTATCGTCACGCGCACGACGCTCACCTATGAAGCTGCGCCCGGCATCAATATCACCATACAGATGTCCAGCATCAATCTCGAGGCGACCGAGAAGGCCAATCGAGAGCCTGCGGGAAGCCTGCTCAGGCGTGCCGAGCCAAACCTGGACCAGAAACAACTAACGCGCACGGCTGCCCCGCCAGAGAGACAGGCGCGAAGGACCGTGACGAACAAAGACCTCTTAGCCACACGCCGCACGCGCGAGCAGAGCGAGGCCGCATACGAGCGCAGGCTAAGGGAACTGGGCCTGCCTTCGCTGGAAGAATCGCGCAGGCGCAAGGCTCAAGAGCAGGAGCGTGCTCGTGAAGAGCTGCGCCTAAGCGAGGAAGAAGATGCGCGGGCGGAAGATTACTGGCGGGCGCGCGCGGGCGAGTTGAGAGGCCGACTGGTTTCGCTCGATGCGGAGATAAATTTCTTGCGCGCGCGTCTCATAGAGACGCCCGACACGCTGTCCTTCAGCTCGTTTACAGTCATCACGAGCGCCGCGCCCTTCCTTCCGCTCCGGCCATCGTTTGGAGCCTCAAGGCGAGGGGTCGCCGGCCAGCGTCAAATCTATGCGTCACCCGTTCATGGCGCTTTGCTCTCAGGGCGCGCAAGCTTCGGCGGCGGCTCAACGCGCGGGCGGGTGTTTCTAAATTCCGGTCCGAGAGCGCCCTTCGCGCGCCACACGTTCCCGCTGCCGCACGGCGCGCTCTATCCTTACGCTCCTCTCGCCGCGACGACTTTTCCGGGTTACCTGCCGTCCTACGACTACGAGCGCGGCGCTTTGCTCGCGAGGATTCAGGAGCTTGAGGCAGAGCGCGCCGGGCTGCAAGCACGCTGGCGTCTCCTCGAAGATGAAGCGCGCCGCGCCGGAGCACAACCCGGATGGCTCAGACCGTGAAGAGTCCGAGAGTCTGAGAGTCTGAAGTCAGAAGAAAGAGAGTCAGATTTTAGATTTTAGATTTGCGATTGGAAGAGAACACGACAGCTTTTCAAATCGCAAATCTAAAATCGCAAATTCCCTGGAGGTTATCGTTGAAGGAAGGTTGGGAGACTGTCATCGGGTTGGAGATTCACGCGCAGTTGAGCACGGAGTCTAAAATCTTCTGCGGGTGCTCGACGCGTTTTGGCGATGAGCCGAATGCGAATACGTGTCCTGTGTGTCTGGGTTTGCCGGGGGCGCTCCCCGTCTTGAACCGCAGGGCCATAGAGCTTGGCGCGCGTGCGGCGCTCTCGCTGGGTCTGAAGATCAACGAGCGCTCTATCTTCGCGCGTAAAAACTATTTCTATCCGGATTTGCCGAAAGGCTATCAGATTTCGCAATACGACCAGCCTTTTTCAGAGCACGGCGAGCTTGAGATGATGACTGCGGAGCGCGATGAATCGGGTCATGCGCATAACTGGCGTCCCATGAAGATTCACATCACGCGGCTGCATCTGGAAGAGGACGCGGGCAAGAACGTGCATGAAGGGCTGCCTGATGTGGACCGTTTTTCTTACGTGGACCTCAACCGCGCCGGAACGCCGCTGGCCGAGATCGTCACAGAGCCTGACTTTCGTTCTTCCTGGGAGGCTTACGATTACGTCAATTATGTGCGGCTCGCTTTGCGCTGGGTCGGCGCGTCGGATGCGGACATGGAGCAGGGCAACCTGCGCTGCGAGGCCAATGTTTCGGTCCGGCGCGCGGGCGAAGAGAAGTTCGGGACAAAGGTCGAGCTAAAGAATCTTAACTCCGTGCGTTTCATGCAGCGCGCCATAGAGTTTGAGATCGAGAGACAGATAGCTCTCATCGAATCGGGCGGGCGTGTGGTCCAGGAGACGCGCCTGTGGGACGAGCGCGCCGCCGAGACCAGGCCCATGCGCTCGAAAGAGGAGGCGCACGACTATCGTTATTTTCCGGAGCCGGACCTGCCGCCCCTCATCGTCAATGATGAGTTTATAGAACGCGTGCGTGCTTCGATGCCCGAACTGCCGGAGGCTCGGCGCAGGCGTTTCATGGAACAATACGGACTCTCCTTTGCAGACGCTTCGCAACTGACCTCCGACCGCGCGCTTGCCGACTACTACGAACAGGCCGCGCAGTCTTCCGGCAACGCTCGCGCCTCGGCCAACTGGACCAGGTCCGAGCTGCTCAGAGAGCTTGAAGCGGCGGGCCTCTCGGCCAATGAAAGCCCCGTCGCGCCGCAGGAGTTGGGCGCGCTCGTGCGTTTGATTGACGAGGGCCAGATCAGCGGCAAGCAGGGCAAGGAGGTACTGGTCGAGATGTTTCGGACAGGCCAGACTGCGGCCTCGATTGTTGAAGCACGCGGGCTGGTCCAGGTCAGCGACGTGGGCGAGATTGACCGCGTTATTGAAGAGGTGATGGCGGCCAACCCGAAACAGCTTGAGCAGTATCGCGCTGGCAAAGAGGCGCTGCTGGGCTTCTTCGTCGGACAAATCATGAAAGCCTCAAAGGGTAAAGCCAATCCCAAAATCGTCAACGAGAGGCTGCGTGAAAAACTTCAGGGAAAGTAAGCTGTGAGCGGTAAACAGTAAAAACAGAAAGTTGCTTACACTTTAATTGCTCACTGCTTATTTGATGGTGACTATCATGAATCTGAACGGGAAGGCCGCGATTGTGACCGGGGGGACGAAAGGTATCGGGCGCGGGATTGCGGAGGCGTTGGTGCGCGAGGGTGTGAATGTTTGTCTCAGCGCGCGGCATGAGGATGAGGTCGAGCGCGCTGTGGCCGAGTTGAGCGAGTTGGGCGAGGCCAGCGTCCTGGGCGCTGTCTGCGATGTGCGGGATGACGAGGAGGTCAGGGCGCTGTTTGAATATACTGTCGGCGAGCTAGGCGGCGTGGATATTCTCGTTAACAATGCCGGGATAGGTCTTTTCGGTAAGGTCGAAGAACTCTCGCCGGAAGATTTTCGCGCGGTGTTGGAGACAAACTTGTTCGGCGTCTTCTATTGCTGCCGAGAGGCGATTCCGCAGATGAAGCGGCGCGGCGGCGGCTATATCATCAATATCTCATCGCTCGCAGGGACGAATGCTCACCCGCGTATGGCCGCCTATAACGCCTCGAAATTCGGTCTCAACGGTTTTAGCGAGGCTCTCATGCAGGAAGTCCGTCACGAAGGCATCAAGGTCAGCTATATCATGCCGGGTTCGGTCAACACGGAGTTTGGCGGCGAGACCGAGAGCGTGGAAAAGAGCTGGCAGTTGCAGCCCTCAGACATCGCGGGCGTCGTCCTGGGCCTCCTGCATCAAGACGAGCGCAGCCTGGCGAGCCGTATAGAGATCAGGCCCAGCCGTCCGCCTCAAAAATAAAAGGTCCGCTCTTGTGCTTCAAAGCTTGCCCGTCATATTCCATTTCGCACGGCCCTGAAATCGAATGCTCTTTTTGAACATTACTTGATGGGAACTCTGCGCGGGCCGATTCTTCAGAGCGCGGCTGGTCCAAATAATTGTTTGCTTACGCGCCGTGTTCGATTACAATCTGCGCGCACGCGGTTTTGTAGACAGCCCTGATGCTCCTTTTGGCCTCGCCTGTCCAGCCTGAGCCGTGAGAGCCGACACATAAGGCTCTGTCAATTCGGTCCTGCTGCCCAGCGTTCTTTAATTTCCGGTGTAGCCGATTCGCCAGGATAGCTCCTGCTTGTTTGGTCCTGCCTGACAATACTGCCGCGCACCTTCTTTCGCACTTTATGAGTTACAGACTCGTCGCCTTACCTTTGGACGAGTAAGCATCAACCATCAGACATGAAGGAGAAGTTGAGATGATTATCTCTGTTATCAATCTGACCCACGGGAAACATACGGACGAAGAGATACAGGTCGCAATTCGCGCCATCAACCGACAGATCGCGCATGACTTCGAGCCTTACTGGAGTCTCACTGCCGAGTTGAGGCTGGAAGGATGCAGCAGCCCCAAGCCGCGCAAGCATGCCATCGCGGATATGCGCGGAGATGCGGTCCTTTATCTCTGGGACGAGGTGGATGTGGATGGCGCTCTCGGCTATCACGAGCGCAACGACAGGGGCATCCCTTTCGGCGTCGTCTTTACAGAGCTTTCACAGGAGATGGGCGAACACTGGTCCGTCACGCTCTCGCACGAAGCGCTGGAATTAATCGGGGACCCGGAAGTCAACCTGCTCGTCGCTGGTCCACATCCGAGCGAGCAGGGCCGCGATGTCTTCCACTGGTACGAGATGTGCGATGCTGTGCAGGCCGAGAGCTATGAGATTGACGGCGTGATGGTCTCAAACTTTCTGCTCCCGCTCTACTTCACCGGGAGTGAAGAGAAGGGAGGCCGCAACGATTTTCTGGGTCGCCTCTATGATGGCAAGGCTCTCAAATCTTTCGGCGTCAATCCGGGCGGCTACATAGGTTTCTTCGATCCTCAAAAACAGACCGACGATACCTTTGCGATAGAGGGCGATAAACGTGCGCAGGCGCGACAGGAGGTCAAGGGCAGGGCCAGGGGGGCACGCCGCAGCGTCCGTTACCAACTCTTCAACTTCACTGGCCGGACGACCGTCGCCGAGGCGGTTGAAACGCTCGAAGAGGGCGCGAGCGAACCAGGTTCTGCGGGTGAGAGGAAAAGCAGCACCACCGATACTTTTGCCAAGAGCGCAGCGCAAGCGTCATCCTCCGCGAAGTCCAAAGCCGCAGCCAAATCCGGCGGGCGGTCCAAAGGACAGTCGAAAGGTTCAAAGGCTGGCAAGAAGCGATAGCTTCGAGTCAGCGTAGCTTAAAGCAGGGCCGGAGGGCGCGCAGAGACGCGGCGACTCTCTGGCCCTGCGTCCGTGTCAATGGTAGGCTAAGAACAGATTTCAGAATTAGCCACGATTAGCCACGGAGACCCAGAGGCACGGAGAAAATGAATTAGGGTTTTATAAGACTTTTCAATTCACCTTCCTTCTTATTCTCTGTACATCTTTTCTCCTTATTCTCTGTGTCTCTGTGCCTGCGGTGGCTGATGTGAGGGTCGTTTGAGAGATTCAAGATGCGAGCAGTAGTGCAGCGCGTCAGTCGCGCATCCGTGAGGGTTGATGAAAGAATCGTCGGTGAGATTGGCGAGGGGCTGCTGGTCCTGCTCGGCATCTCGCGCGACGATACGAAGCAGGACGCTTTGTATCTGGTTGAAAAGATTGCGAGCCTGCGTATCTTCGATGATGAAGATGGACGGATGAATCTGTCTCTGGTCGAAAAGGGAGGCGGGCTGCTCGTCGTTTCACAGTTCACGTTGTACGGGGATGCGCGGCGCGGTAGGCGGCCATCATGGAGCGACGCCGCGCCGCCCGCAGAGGCCGAGCCGCTTTACGAGTTTTTTAATGCGCAGGCGCGGCAGGCTATCGAGCGTGTCGAGACCGGCAGCTTTCGCCGTATGATGCAGGTCGAGCTGGTCAACGATGGACCTGTGACGATCTTGCTCGATAGCCGAAAGCTTTTTTGAGCCGCGTTTGAAAGACGGGAAAGATTGTGCCGCTCAACGCGCAAAGATAAATGAAAGGTGAGGGGAAATTGTTTGGGCAATCATAAAACCGGGTGGTCCATTTTATGTGTCGCGGTCCTGTTGATGCTGGCGGGATGTGTTGGTGATAAAAAGCTCGCTTCAAAAGATTCTGATACGGGCGAGGCGAACGCGAATATCAGGCGGGGCGTCAAGCCTGTGGCCGATACGGAAGTGGCCGTCATCGAGACGAGTTACGGGAAGATTGTCTTGGAGCTTTATCCGAACATCGCGCCGTTGATGGTCGAGCGCTTCGAGCAGTTAGCCAAGGACGGGTTTTATAACGAGACGACGTTTCATCGCGTTAACCCAGGGCTCGGCATCATACAGGGCGGCGACCCGCTCTCGAAAGATAATAATCCGGATAACGACGGAACGGGGAAATCTCCTCATCCGGATGTGCCCGCGGAACTCAGCGATATTCCATACGAGCGCGGCATCGTCGGCGCGGCCAGGGCGCAAACGCTCGACTCCGCCAACTGCCAGTTCTTTATCACGCTCAAGAGCGTGCCTGAATTCGATCAAAACTACACTGTCTTCGGACGTGTTATCAAAGGCATGGACGTGGCTAATGTCATCGCCAACGCGCCCGTCGCGCCGGGAACCGAACGGCCCTCCGATAAGATCGTCATCAAGAGCATCACGATTCAGAGAAAACCGTAAGAGGTGACAAGTGACAGGTAACGGGTGACAGGTGACAAGAGAAAGGCCCATTCTTTCTTGTCACCTGTCACCCGTCACTTGTCACGTTTCTCAAATCATATCGTTATCGTCTTTGGAGCGTTCGTCCAGCTCGAAGCGGTCGCGGTCGCGGCGGTCTATCTTGTCTATGAATTCGAGGGCTTCGTTGTCTTCAAAACTGACGCCGACGGCGCGCGCGTTCTCTTCGACGAGCGACTGGTCCGGCGTCGGGTTATCGCCCGAGACGGATTCCGTCCCGCTGTCGTTGACATCCTCCCAGGTCGCGTCCGGGTCGCCTCCGGCATCTCTCGGCGAGGAGGCTGTGTTTTGGCGCAGGCGCTGCGCAAGCTGCTCAGGATCTTTCGGCGCGCGCGCGATCTCTTCCTCCATAAACTCTTCTATCTCCGGGTCCGGCACGTAGTCCGGGTTATTGCTCAGGTATTCAAAATCCTCCGGCCTTTTCTTGGGCATCTTCGATAGCCTCCACTCAGATAAACTATGGATGACGAGCGATGAAAGATGAAGGACGAGCTACGCGTCCGGCGCTTTCATCCGTCAGCATTTTGTTGTGTTTGATTGCTAATCGCTCGAACTATAACAGATGGCCCGAAGAAGGAGCAATCGTCAGCCTCACGGAGTCCGGTGCTCTGATAGCTCTCACGTCATGCTGCTTGACGTTTCCAGTAGCGCCGCCCTAAACTTGAGTTTGCTACATCAACACCAGCTTACGGCTAACCTGAACGGCGCTTTTCCTTTCCGGAAAGGCGCTTGTGACCTGACCGATATTCGCGTGTAACTATGTCAAATAATCTCTTCGAGACTCTACAGGATTTCGATTTGGGCGGCGGGCGCAAAGGCCGTTTTTACTCTCTGCCGCAGCTTGAAAAGGCGGGCGTTGGACCAATCTCTCGCCTGCCCGTCAGCATCCGCATCGTGCTCGAATCCGTGCTGCGCAACGTTGACGGCAAGAAGGTGACGGAAGCAAACGTGCGCGAGCTGGCAAACTGGAAGGCGGAGGCCGAGCGCACAGAAGAGATTCCCTTCGTTGTGGCCCGCGTGCTCTTGCAGGATTTTACGGGCGTGCCCCTGCTGGTTGATCTGGCGGCGATGCGCTCGGCTGTCGAGCGTCTGGGCCGCGATGCCAAGCTCATCGAGCCGCTCGTCCCCGTTGACCTCGTGATTGACCATTCCGTGCAGGTGGACTTTGCCAGCACGACAGATGCCTTCCTCAAGAACATGGAGATGGAGTTCAAGCGCAACAACTCGCGCTACCAGTTTCTCAAATGGGGGATGCAGGCTTTTGACGGCTTCCAGGTCGTTCCTCCGGACATAGGCATCGTGCATCAGGTCAACCTGGAATATCTAGCCAAGGGCGTGCTCGAAAAAGATGGCGTCTATTACCCCGACACGCTGGTCGGGACGGATTCGCACACGACTATGGTCAACGGGCTGGGCGTGGTCGGCTGGGGCGTCGGCGGGATAGAGGCCGAAGCGGCCATGCTCGGCCAGCCCGTCTACATGCTGACGCCCGATGTCGTCGGCGTTAACCTCAGCGGGAGCTTGCGCGAAGGCGTGACGGCCACGGACCTCGTGCTGCGCGTCACGGAGATGCTGCGTCAGTTCAAGGTGGTCGGCAAGTTCGTGGAGTTTCACGGCGAGGGCGCGATGAGCCTCCCCGCGACAGACCGCGCGACTATCGCCAACATGGCCCCCGAATACGGCGCGACGATGGGCTTCTTCCCCGTAGATGAAGAGACCTGCAAGTATTACAGCGCGACGGGGAGGCCCGCAGAGCAGGTCGAGGCGATACGCAACTATTTCACGGCGCAGGGCATGTTCGGCATCCCGCGCCAGGGCCAATGCGATTACAGCACAGTTCTTGAGTTGAACCTTACGGAGATTCAGCCGAGCGTCGCTGGTCCAAAACGCCCGCAGGACCGTATAGAGCTGCCCGCGCTGAAAGATAGATTTATAGAGTTGTTCCAGAAGCCTGTGACGGAGAACGGCTACGGCAAGTCTGTGGAAGATTTGGCGAAGCGTTTTAATGTGAGAGGCGGGCTACAGGTGGTCAAAGATAGGGCGGTCGTGGCCGGTGGCGGCGCGCAGGAGCATGAGACGCTGCCTGCCGTCCTGGCGACCGAGACCGTCGGCGGGCTTGGCTCTTTGAGCGAGCGGGAGACGAGCGCGCTGACGGAAATCGAGATGGTCAACAATCGTCCGACGCCGGACCGCGTGGAAGAGATTATCCCGGGAGAGTTTCCGGAAAGCTTTGACGACCTGGGCCACGGCGATGTCGTCATTGCCGCCATCACTTCATGCACTAACACGTCAAACCCGAGCGTCATGCTCGCCGCCGGACTGCTGGCGAAAAAGGCCGTCGAGCGCGGACTTAAAGTAGACCCGTCGGTCAAGACATCTCTCGCGCCAGGCTCGCGGGCCGTGACCGAATATCTTGAGAAGACAGGGCTACAGGCCTATCTCAACCGGATTGGTTTCAACCTCGTCGGCTACGGCTGCACGACCTGTATCGGCAACAGCGGCCCGCTCGACCCGCGCATCGAAGATGTCATCACGGATAACGACCTCATCGCCGCGAGCGTGCTTTCCGGCAACCGCAATTTTGAAGCTCGCGTGCATCAGAGCGTCAAGGCTAACTTCCTGATGAGTCCGCCGCTCGTCGTCGCCTTTGCGCTCGCGGGCCGCGTCAACATAGACCTCTCGACAGAGCCACTAGGCAAAGACCAACAGGGTCAGGATGTTTACCTGCGCGACCTCTGGCCCTCGCTCGAAGAGATTAGCGGTCTGCTGAGCGCGGCTTTCGACCCCGATACTTACCGCCGTCTCTACAGCAGCTTTGCCGAGCAGAACCCGCTCTGGAACGAAATCCCGAGCAGCACCGGTCTCGTCTACGATTGGGACACGACCTCGACTTACATCCAGGAGCCGCCCTATTTCGAGCGGTTCAGCATGGAGCCGGGCCGTTTCTGCGACATACGCCACGCTCGCCCGCTTGCCATCTTCGGCGATTCCGTGACGACGGACCACATCAGCCCTGCCGGAGCCATCAAGCCGACCTCTCCCGCAGGCGTTTACCTGCGGCTGCGCGGCGTCTCTGTCGAAGACTTCAACTCTTACGGCTCGCGTCGTGGCAATCATCAGGTCATGGTGCGCGGCACGTTTGCCAACGTGCGGATTAAGAATCTGATGGTCCCTGGCACTGAGGGCGGCATCACGGTGCTCCAACCCGTTGGCGAGCGTATGAGCATCTATGATGCCTCGGTGCATTATCAGGCGGCGGGCATCCCGCTCGTCGTCTTTGCCGGGCAGGAGTATGGCACGGGCAGCTCGCGCGACTGGGCCGCGAAGGGCACGATGCTGCTCGGCGTCCGCGCCGTCATCGCACAGAGCTTCGAGCGCATACACCGCAGCAATCTCGTCGGGATGGGTATCCTGCCCTTGCAGTTCAAGGAGGGCGCAAACGCCGCGACGCTCGGGCTGGATGGCACCGAGACCTTCGACATCACGGGTCTCGAAGGCGGCGTCAAGCCGCGACAGGATGTCACGCTAGTCATTCATCGCGCGGGCGGCCTGACGGAAGAAGTTCAGCTCACCTTGCGTATAGATACGCCGATAGAGATTGATTACTACCAGCACGGCGGCATCCTGACCTTCGTCCTGCGGCAGCTCCTGGCGCAGGGCTGAAAAGCCGTGACGGGTGACAGTTGACAAGTGACAGGTAAGAACAGGCTTTTCTCTTGTCACCTGTGACCTGTCACCCGTCACTGTCTTTATGAGAACGGCTCTCTTTACAATTCTCGGGATGGGCCTCTTGCTGCTCGTGGTCTATGATGTGTACGCGACGATACTTCATGCGCGCGCGCGTTCCGGTCCAATCAGCGAGTCTCTCAATCGCACGGCCTGGCTCATGGCGCGAGCCATCGCCTTCAAGCTCTCTCGCCCTCATCGCCACCGTTTTCTCAATACCATCGGCCCGATTCTGTTGCCGCTCAGCATTATCCTTTTTATTCTCATGGTCCTCACGGGCTATGCGCTGATTTACTATCCTCGCATGCCCGGCGAGTTCGTCTTCGCGATGCACGATGCCGAGAATCCTTTGATCGAAGCCTTCTATTTTAGCGGCATCACTTTGACGACCGCGGGCTACGGCGACATCGTGCCGCGCACGCCCGGTATGCGTATCGCCGCGATGGTTGAATCGGCCTCCGGCTTTGCGCTCATCTCGCTCGGCATCACCTACCTGCTGACCGTTTACTCGGCTCTCGAACGCAAACGCGCCGTCGCGCTCTCCTTCTATCATCAGGCTGTCGAGGGGGCGGACGTGGCCGGGCTGATTGAGCATCATTTTGTGGCGGACCGCTTTTACGGATTGGAAACCACCATGCGGCTTGCCACACGCGATATACAGGGACTACTGGAATCGCACGTCGAGCATCCGGTGATACACTATTTTCACCCGGTCGAGGTCTACAAGAGCCTCCCTCGCATGCTCTTTCTGATACTGGAAACGTGCGCCGTCATCCAATCGTGCCTCGATGAAGAAGAGTATGCGGAGATTCGTCGTCATCCCGTCACGCGAACTCTTCAGGCCAGCTCGTGGCATGTCTTGAGCGAGCTGGTCGCCGCGCTGGATTTGGAGAGGCGCACCAAGCCGCGCACAGAGGAGTCTCTGTCAGAGGAAGAGCGCAGGTGGAAGCGCCGTTTCAGGCAGACGATCAAGCGGCTGGACCAGGCAGGCATCCGCACGCAGCCCGATATAGACGCAGGCTGGGAAGAATATCGCTCACGGCGCGAAGAGTGGGAGTCGGCCCTGCATCGTTTCTCCTCTTATTTAGGCTACGATTGGGACGAAGTGACGGGAGACCGCGATCTCAATTACGCCGCCGACGAAGAGATGGAAGAGCCGCATGTGAGACAGCGTTAAATGATAAACGATGAACGAGGGAACGCGGCGGCGCGTGCGATGATTGACGACTGCGCACATCAATGCGCTTGGACTTTCCTCTTCAGGCAGTGGTAGATTATGCGCAGTCTTCTAGTCATCAAGCACATCGTTTCTGATTTTCAATCATGAAGGAGTGAGACCCAAAATGTCATCCGCGCAATCAGCCGCCTCCGATACGCCACGCAAATACCAACTCTTTATAGACGGCCAATGGGTTGACGCCGAATCGGGCAAGACCTTTGAGACGCCGAACCCCGCGACCGGCAAGACGCTGGCCGAAGTCGCCGAAGCGGACGCGGCTGATATAGATAAGGCTGTCGCGGCTGCGCGTCGCGCCTTTGAAGGCAAGTGGTCCAAAATGAGCGCGCGTGATCGCGGACGCTTGATCTACAAACTGGCCCAACTGATCGAAGAGCGCTCGCAGGAACTGGCCGCGCTTGAAACGGCAGACAACGGCAAGCCGATACGTGAATCGCTCTATGTTGACCTGCCGCAGGTCGTCGAAAACTTTGAATATTTCGCTGGCTATGCGACGAAGATCGAAGGCGAAACGATTCCCGTCCCGAACCAGTTCTTCAACTACACCTTGCGCGAGCCTCTGGGCGTCTGCGGCCAGATTATTCCCTGGAATTTTCCGCTCCTGATGGCGGCCTGGAAGCTTGCGCCCGCGCTCGCCGCCGGAAATACCATCGTCCTCAAGCCCGCCGAGCAGACCCCGGTCAACGCCATGGAGCTTGGCAAGCTGATTCAGGAGGCAGGCTTTCCGGACGGCGTGGTCAATATCGTGCCGGGCTACGGCGAAACCGCCGGGGCGGCGCTGGCCTCGCACAAGGGGATTGATAAGATTGCTTTCACAGGCTCGACCGAAGTCGGCAAGATTATCGCCAGGGCCGCTGCCGACAACCTGACCAAAGTCTCGCTAGAGCTTGGCGGCAAAGCTCCCAACATCGTCTTCGCGGATGCCAACATAGACCAGGCCGTCAACGGCGCGATGATGGGCATCTTCTTCAACCAGGGGCAGGTCTGCTGCGCAGGCTCGCGTCTCTTTTTGCACGAGGATGTCAAGGACGAGTTTCTTGCCAGCTTCAAGGCGAAAGCCGAGAAGGTCAAGGTCGGCAATCCTATGGACCAGGCGACGCTGATGGGGCCGCAGGTCTCCTCTGAACAGCTCGCACGCATCAAGGGCTACGTTGACATCGCGCGCGGCGAGGGCGCGAGCGTGCTCACGGGCGGCGCTTCTCCGCAGCTCGACCCTGAGTTCGAGAGCGGCTACTTCTTCCAGCCGACCATCTTCTGCGATGTCACAAACCAGATGCGCGTCGCGCAGGAAGAGATTTTTGGTCCGGTCACTTCCGTCATCACCTTCAAGGATGAAGATGACCTGCTGAAGCAGGCCAACGAGACCATCTACGGATTGTCCGCCGGAATCTGGACCAGCGACATCACACGCGCACACCGCTTTGCCAAAGAGGTCAAGGCGGGCGTGGTCTGGATCAATACCTTCAATATGTTCAATGCCGCGTCGCCGTTTGGCGGTTACAAGCAGTCAGGCTATGGCCGCGAGATGGGCCGGCATGCCCTTGAGCTTTACACGCAGATTAAGAGCGTCTGGGTGGACCTCTCAGGCAAGCCGATTGGCTGGTACGGCAAGTAAGGCAAGAGGAAAAGGGGCCAAAGGCGAAAGTCCGGGACCAGAGCAAGCTATGAGAAAAGCGTGTGCCGCCCGAACTTTCGCCTTTTTACTTTTCCCTTTCGCCCCTGACCCTGTATGATTCATCTGCTCTCCCGAAATGTGATTTGAGAAACACAAAGGAGAAGCAAGGCACATGGCTCGTCAAAGCATCTTTCTAACGCTCATTCTCGCGGTGGCCCTTTTAACTACGGCCTGCCCCAGCCAGACGACAATCTCAAAAATCAACGCCGACCCGGGACGATACCGTAATAAGGAAGTCGCCATCGCGGGCACGGTCACGGACAGCTACGGTGTGCTCGGCAAGGGCGTTTACGAGATAGACGACGGGACGGGCAAGATGTGGGTCGTCACGGAGCGCGGGATTCCTTCGCGCGGCTCGCGCGTTGGAGCCAAGGGGCACGTCTACACGGGTTTCAGTTTTGGCGGCAAGAGCCTCGGCACCGTGCTCGAAGAGACCGACCGCCGGGCCAGAGGAAAATAGAGAGGCGTTTATTGATTCATTGAATCGTTGGTCCATTTTTCCAATCAATCAATCAATCAATGAATCAATTAATCACATGCCTGGACCAGGAATTTGCGCGCCTGCATGAAGGCTCTCGCGGTCTGCTGGAAATAATTCCGGCGGATAAGCTTTACTGGCAGCCGCGCCCTTTGAGCGGCCTTTTCCCTGTCTATTCCTGCGGCGAGCACATCCTGCGCAGCACTGCCGCCGTGGAGCAGACTTTCGGCGGCATCACTTCAAACCTGTGGGACGACCCGTTCGAGTGGACGCTGCCGGAAACACTGCCGACTGCCGCGCGCGTCCGCGAGCATCTCTCCGAGGTGGAAGCCATGCGTCGGCGCGGCTTCGAGTTCTTCAAGGACGACGATGAGCTACACAAGGAGATTATGGTTCCGGCGGGGCGTGCGCAGCCCTTGCTCGCGCTGCTGATGGAAACGCTCGCGCGCGCAGCGCATCACCAGGGCCGCGCCTTCGCTACCTTCAGGCTCTTTTCTGAAGCACGCCTGCCCTTCGTTTAGCTCGACGAAGAATGAGCTAAGACGAATTGCTCTTGAGCTCAAACTTGCCCGGCCACCTCTTTGGTCCAGCGTATTCGGAACAGCAGAAGATGAAGGGAAAGAGAAGTGAGTGATGCGTTGCAGCCATCGCTCGCCGTGCGTCTGCGCGAGAAAATCAGGAGCGAAGGGCCGATCTCTTTCCGCGACTGGATGGCGGCGGCCCTTTATGATCCGCAGGAGGGCTATTACTGTCGCCGCGAGCGTGTGCGCTGGGGCAGGAACGGGGATTATCGGACCAACCCGGAGCGCAGCCCGCTCTTTGCCGCCACCTTCGCGGACTATTTCGCCAGGCTCTACAAGGAGCTTGGCGCACCTGCCCGCTGGACCATTTTCGAGGCGGGCGCGGGCGCGGGCCATTTCGCTCGGGGCGTGCTCGGTTGCTTAGAACGCGACTATGAGAATGTTTTTCAAGCGACGCGTTATGTCATTGACGAAGCGAGCGATGATGCGCGCCATAGTGCAGGGAAGCGCCTCTCAAGATTCGGCGAGCGAGTAAGTTTTCGCCGTTTGAGCGAGCTTGAAAGACCGCTCGATGCGGGCATCGTCTTCTCAAACGAGCTGCTCGATGCCTTCCCTGTGCATCGCGTCATGATGCGGGGCGGCAGGCTCAAGGAGTTGTTCGTCAAGCTCGACGCGGCGGATAAGTTTACCTGGACGGCGCAGGATGCGAAGACACCGCGGCTGTCTGAGTATTTTGAAAAAGCTGGCGTGCAACTCCGCGAGGGTCATCTTGCGGAGGTCAATCTGGAGATGGAAGACTGGCTTGAAGCTGTCAGCGAGAGGCTCACGCGAGGCTTTATCGTGACGGTTGATTATGGCGCGGAGGCCCTTGAGCTTTACACTGCGGCGCATCGGCGCGAGGGCAGTTTGCGCGCTTTCCGGCGACATCAATTCGCGGAAGATGTGCTGGCCGACCCAGGCGAGCAGGACCTGACCACGACCATTGATTGGACGCACCTCAGAAGATACGGCGAGCAGCTCGGATGGAGCACAATCCTCTTTGAGCGGCAGGACCGATTTCTACTCGATCAAGGCATACTGGACCAGTTAGAGCGTCTGACCGCCAGCCTGCCAGGCGAGGCCGACGCGCTGGCCCTCAGCACGAGCCTCCGCGAGATGATTTTGCCCGAAGGCATGGGCACAAGCTTTCAGGTGCTGGTCCAGAAAAGATAAAGGAGCAAGAGACGATGGCAGACGAATCAAATGCAGATGGATATCGCAACGCGATTCCTTATCTCTTCGTGAGAGACGGGGCGAGCGCCATAGAGTTTTACAAGCGGGCCTTTTGTGCTCTGGAGCTGCTCTGTTGGAATGGACCGGAAGGCAAGGTGGGACACGCTGAAATCAAGATTGGAAACTCGCCTATCTGGCTGGCCGACGAAGTCCCTGAGCTGGGATTCAGCAGCCCGCTCACGCTGGGCGGTGCAGGAGTGAATATCTTTCTTTACGTTGATGACGTAGATACTGCTTTTAGTCGGGCCATAGCGGCGGGCGCGACCGAGCTCAGACCCGTTGTGGACCAGTTTTACGGAGACCGCGTGG
>DASWMI010000016.1:0-5398 GCA_036399835.1 Pyrinomonadaceae bacterium
GAGTCCCGCGCGGGACTCTCTCTTATTTTCTCGCTAAAGCTTCGACCCTTTATGCTCTCGGGTCGCCCATCAGGAAGTGGCCCGTCAGTCTTTTGAAAGCGTCCGAGGTCTTCGTGCCGGGTTTGCCATCCACCTTCACGAAAATGCCCGGAAACTTGTTCAAGGCCCGCTGTAGCTCTTCGCCCATGTCCGATCTCTTCGTGTTGGAAAAGCGGACCAGCGGCTCGAAGGAGGCCAGAGAGTTTGTGCCTTCAGTCGTCTCGACCGTGCTGTGCAGAGGCACGCCGTCCGAGTTGAACTGTATAACTCCCGTTTCGGCCATCCGGCGCAAGAGAATCGCCGCGCCGCATTGCTGCGAGACAGCCGTAGAGGAAAAAGTTCCGTCGGCCACGAATTTGCCGCGCGTGTAATGGTTGGAAAAACTCCAGAGATACGGCGAGAGGATTTCCGGGTGTCGCATGCGATAGCCAAAACCATTGTAGGCTTCAAACCTGAAGAGGATTCCAGGCAAGCTCCAGTTCGTCACCTGGTCCAGCCCCTCAAGCTTGAGAGCATCCGTCGCGCTTTCTTCCCAGGTGAAAGGCGGGTTGCCTGTCTTCGGACGACCCGCGGGCACCTGCTTTGTTCTTCTGAGCAGAGAATCTCCGTTATGCAGATGCGTGCCGAAATTGAGAGAGGCTTCCATGTTGTGAACGATGCCGATAAAGTACCAGGGAATCCCCAGAGGGTCTCCGACGGTGGCATAGCGATTCCTGTTGCTTTCGATTTTCGTGACGAGCGAATTGACCAGCGCCGCTCGCTCCGGGCGAATCAGACAGGTATCGAAAAGGTGCTGGTATTCAGCCTCAAGGGCCGGTGTCAGTCTAACGGGCATGAGTCGTCCTTTCTTCGAGGTTGTTTGAGGTTTGAGTCAAGAATTAAAGCAAGGCTGGCGAGGGTTCTGGACCACCCCACCAACAGACGAAGAACAAGTTGAGCGCGAGACACAATAAGCCTATCAAAACTCGACTGTCAATATTCAAGCGAAGAGACAGCCCGACGGAGCGAGCCTGTCTCTCATCGCTGGTCCAGTCTTGAAGTCCGGACCAGCACAAAAGAGTCAGCCCGCCGTCTTAACAGCGGGCCGATGCTTTAACCTTCCGTACCTTGCTGCGACGACTCTCTACTCGACCGTCACGGATTTCGCTAGATTTCTGGGCTGGTCCACATCGCAGCCACGGCGCACCGCTATGTGATAGGCGAGAAGCTGCAAAGGGATGACGGAGAGAATGGGCGAGAGCAGGTCGCTCGTCGCGGGAATCTCTATCACATGGTCCGAGACCATGGAGGACATCTCGTCGCCTTCGGTCAGCACAGAGAGGACGACGCCCTCGCGCGCCTTGACCTCGACGATGTTCGAGTGCGTCTTTTCATAGCGCAGCTCTGAGGCTCGATTGCCCTCTTCGCGTGTGTTGACGATGACGACCGGGAGTCGTTCGTCAATCAGCGCGTTAGGCCCGTGCTTCATCTCGCCCGCCGGATAGCCTTCGGCGTGGATGTAGGAAATCTCCTTGAGCTTGAGCGCGCCTTCGAGGGCAACCGGAAAGTTGATGCCGCGCCCGAGGTAGAGAAAATCTGTCGAGCGGAAGAACTCTTTGGAAAGCTCCTCGAACTCGTCCGATTCGTTCAAGAGGTGCTCTATCTTGACGGGCAGCTCCGCCAGTTGTTGAGCATGAAAGCGCGCCTCTTCTTCATTGAGCTTGCCGCGCAGTTGGCCCAGGTAGAGACCGAAGAGATAGAGCGCGATCATCTGCGAGGTAAAGGCTTTGGTCGAGGCGACGCCGATTTCCGGTCCGGCGTGTGTGAGGATCGTGCCGTCCGATTCGCGCGTAATCATAGAGCCGTAGACGTTGCAGATTGAGAGCACCTTCGCGCCCTTCTCTTTGGCTTCACGCAGGGCCGCAATCGTGTCCGCGGTCTCGCCCGACTGCGAGATGACGATAAGGAGCGTATCTTCGTCAAGCACAGGGTCTCGATAGCGAAACTCCGATGCGTAATCCACCTCGACCGGAATCCGCGCCAGCTCTTCGATCATGTACTTGCCAGCGAGGCCAGCGTGCCAGCTCGTCCCGCAGGCGGCGATCTTGACCGAAGTGAAACGCTGAAAATCCGCCTCGCTGATATTCATCTCGTCGAGGTAGACGCGGCCCGTATCGAGCGAGATGCGGCCCTGCACCGTGTCGCGGACGGCGCGCGGCTGCTCGTAAATCTCCTTGAGCATGAAATGCTTGAAGCCGCCCTTTTCGGCCATGATCGGGTCCCAGGTGATACGCTGAATCGCAGGCTCTACTGTGTTGCCTTCAAAGTCCGTGACGCGCACGGCATCCCTGGTGAGAACGGCCAGCTCGCCATCGCCGAGGAAGAAAACCTCGCGCGTGTGTTGGAGGATGGGCGGGATGTCGGAAGCGACGAAGTATTCGCCGTCGCCTAGACCGATGACGACCGGCGGGCCTTGCCTGACGGCGATAATCGTGTCCGGCTCGTTCGCAGAGATAATCGAAAGCGCGAAGATACCCTTTAGCTCCTGCACGGCCAGACGCACGGCCTTTTCAAAAGAGTCTGTGGTCCTGAGCTGTTCTTCGATAAGATGCGCGATAACCTCCGTGTCCGTCTCGGTGACGAAGCGATGGTCGCTCTGGCGCAGACGCTCTTTGAGCTTGAGATAGTTTTCGATAATGCCGTTGTGGACCACCACGACGCGGCCCGTGCAATCACGGTGCGGGTGCGCGTTCTCTTCGGTCGGCCTGCCGTGCGTGGCCCAGCGCGTGTGGCCTATGCCGTATGTGCCGTCGAGCGGATGCAGCCTGATGGCCTCTTCCAGATTGCGCAGCTTCCCCTCTGCACGACGAATCTCAAGATCGTGCGCTTCATCAACGACGGCAATCCCAGCCGAATCGTAGCCACGATATTCGAGCTTGCGCAGGCCATCAATGATGACGGGCACGACCTGCTTGTTACCCACATATCCAACTATGCCACACATAAAATCTCCTTAGTGACGAGTAACAGGTGACGGGTGACAAGAGAAAGGCATCGAATTTTGTCTCGTTACCTGTCACCTGTTACTCGTCACCATTATTGTTGAGCTGTTTTTTGACGACGGCAGGGACGCCCGCGACGAGCGAGTCGGGCGGCACGTCTTTGATGACAACAGAGCCTGCGGCTGTGACCGAGCCGCTGCCGACGCGCACAGGCGCGACGAGCATCGTGTCCGAGCCGATCTTGACATTATCCTCTATGACCGTCTGGTGTTTCTGCTTGCCGTCGTAGTTGCAGGTGATCGTGCCCGCGCCGATGTTCGTCTTGTCACCGATGGTGGCGTCGCCCAGATAGGTCAGGTGCATTGATTTCGAGCCGCGACCGAGGCGTGATTTCTTCATCTCGACGAAGTTGCCGACCGCCGCCGTCTCTTCGAGCCTGCTCTGCATACGCAGGTGCGCGAACGGGCCGACGTTGCAGTGGTCCGAAACTTCGCTGTCAACAATCACGCAGTGGTCCAGAATCGTGACGCCGTTGCCGATGCGTGAATTCGAGATGCGAGCGCCGGAGCGTATCTCGCAGGCATCGCCGACGACGGTGTTGCCCTCTATGTGAACGTTAGGGTAGATGGTGCAGTCGCGCCCGATCTGTGCTTCGGCGGAGATGTATGTGTGCGCCGGGTCAATGAGCGTCACGCCGCTGTCGAGCATCAGGCGGCGGAGCGTGCGCCGCCTGAGGAGTCCTTCAAATTCCGCCAGCTCCGCACGCGTGTTGATGCCTGAGACCTCGCGCGCATCCGTATGTTGAAAGATACTGATGTCCGCATCCTCTTCGCGCAGGATGCCGGGCACATCCGTAAGGTAATATTCGCCCTGCGCGTTGGCGGGCTGGACGCGCTCAAGAGCAGGGAAGAGAAGGCGCGTCTCAAAACAGTAGATGCCCATGTTGGCTTCATTGATCTGTCTCTCGGCCTGCGTCGCGTCCCGCTGCTCGACGATCTTTTCAAAACGCCCTTCTTCATCGCGCACGATGCGCCCGTACCCGGTCGGGTCTTCCAGCTTAACCGTCATCATCGTCGAGGCCGCGCCGCGACCGCGATGCGTGCGATGCTGGTGGACCAGCGCACCCAAGGTCTCTGCGCGGACGAGCGGCACATCGCCCGAAAGAATGAGCAAGGTCGAGCCGGCATCAACGAGAGCTTCGCGCGCGGCCATGACGGCATCGCCCGTCCCGCGCTGCTGCTCCTGCCTGATAAAGACTGCGCCATCGGGTCCAAGCTCTTCGCGCACAGCCTGCTCGACCAATTCGGCCTGGTGGCCGACGACGACGTAAATCCTGCGCGGGCTGAGCGCCGCAGCAGTCCGGCAGACATGCGCGATGAGCGGGCGGCCTCCGAGCTTGTGCAGCACCTTGGCCGTTTGCGAGCGCATGCGTGTGCCGAGTCCGGCGGCGAGCACCAGTATGTCTAGCGGCGCGTGCGCGTCCTGTGCGTTGTTTGGTTGCTGCTTCTCCATAGACCTCAAAACTGCGGAATTGCAAGTGGACGCGCACGCGCCCGTTCGTAACAGGCCATAATCACACGCGCCAGTTTTTCAGGACTGTGCCGCACCTTCTCGCCCTCATCCAAAAGGTCTGCGCGCACGATCTCCGTCTTGTCGCCATACTCTTTTTCAAGCATGTGGTCCTGCATCCCTATCTGGTAAGCGCCTTCGGCGGCGTAAGCCTCTGCCTGCTCGCGGCTAATCGGATGATTGTTGGCGATGACATAGTCGAAAGTAATCTCGGGCGCGTACTGCTTGACCACCTCCAGGTGTTTGCGCGCGGTGTAGCCATCGGTCTCGCCGGGCTGTGTCATCAGGTTGCAGATGAAAATTTTGACGGCGCACGCGCTGCCGATGGCATCCGCGACGCGAGCCACCAGGAGGTTGGGAAGAATGCTCGTGTAGAGCGAGCCAGGTCCAACCGTAATCACATCTGCGGCGCGAATGGCTGCCAGCGCCTCCGGCAGCGGCAGACACTGTTCCGGCTCAAGCCGCAGCCGACGAATCGGAGCGCTCGAGGCCGTAATCTGCGTCTCTCCGCGAACCACCGTGCCGTCCTCAAGCTCTGCCGTCAGCCGCACGTCGTTGATGGTCGCAGGATAGATACGCCCCTTGCTTGCCAGGACTTCGGACGAGAGCCGCACGGCTTCGACGAAATCTCCCGTGACCTCTGTCAAAGCGGCCAGGAAGAGGTTGCCGAAGCTATGGCCGCCAAGCTCTCCGCTGCCGCGAAAACGATAGCGGAAAAGCTTTGAGAGCAGCGTCGAGTCTTCCGAAAGGGCGACCATGCAGTTGCGTATATCACCTGGGGGGAGCATCTGTAGCTCATCACGAAGCCG
>DASWMI010000017.1:0-8686 GCA_036399835.1 Pyrinomonadaceae bacterium
GCGCTGCGGGGCATTTGGTCAGGATGCACGCCGCAGCAAAACCACTGTGACACCGATCTCGCGTGACTCACTGCCTGCGGGTGAGTTGAAAGCCGAAGACCGGCGTTGAAGAGGAACAGCGCCGGTCTTCTGCTTTAAGCCGGACAAGCTTTAGGCAAACTTCCTACTTCTCAAGCTCAAACCCTTTTCCAGACGGCCAGGCTTACCTGACAGCTTAACTGTTCAGACAATCGTCAGGTGAGCGAACCGGATGACCCTCGCTTCTTTTCTTGCTCGATCTAATTAAGGAGATACGGATGAAGAGGCTCATTTATAGCTTTGCTCTTGTTGTCGTCATCGTTTTCTCTCTGCTGTCGTCAAAAAGCGCGGCCAGCAGTCCGGCGTCCCCGATTCTCAAAGTGGACCAGTACGCCGTCTCGCTTGAGCTGAAGTTCACCAGGAAGAACGCCAACCCGCTGCAACGGGCGATAGCCTTCCTGGATTGGGGGCCAAACGGATACGCGACCGGATTCCTCGTCGGTGACGGGTTAGTGATAACAGCCAATCACGTCGTCTCCGGCGATTTGAGCGCCTCCAAGAAAGTACAGCTCGGCTTTGCGGCCAAGGACCAGCTTGATGTGAGGGTCTCTGTCAACGGCTGCCAGGCCACCGTCCTGGGTGTGGATGAGGATGCGGACCTCGCGCTCCTGCGCGTCTGTCAATCACAAAAGCAGACAGACTTTCCGGCCTTCCAAGCCAGCATCAACAAAGACGAGCGGCTTTTTCTGATAGCCAGACCGCACGGCGATAAGATGGTCCGGCGCGGAGTCTTTTACGGCCTCTACCCGTTTCGCGGGCAGGAGTATTTGTCCGCAAAAATTGATGTCCGCGACGGCTATTCGGGAAGCCCCGTCTATAACGACAAGGCAGAGCTGGTCGGAGTCTACAGCGGCTATGACTGGTCCAAAAAACTTGCGGTCATCAGCCCCGTAGCCAGAGCGCAAAAGCTCCTTGAAGATTATCACTCCAAGCCATAAAGCCGGGCCGTTGCGCCCCGCAAAAACAGACAAACCAGGCCTGCGCGGGAATCCTGGGAAACTGACGCGCACCTCCCGTCAAGGGTCGTTAACTGACGCGTCCTGCGAGATTGGCGATGACGGCGACTAGCTCTATAGGCTCGACCGGCTTCGGGAGATGAGTCTGAAAGCCTGCGCGCAGAACTTTGAGGCGGTCTTCCACTCTGGCGTAGGCCGTCAGCGCCACGGCTGCCGTCCGGCCTCCATCTTCGGCAGGCAGCGCACGCACTTTTCTAATCAAAGAGTAACCATCTTCTTCCGGCATCCCCAGGTCGCTCACCAGCACGTCCGGACGCAGCTCCTTGAGCAGCGCCAGCCCCTCCTCTGTCGAGCTTGCCGCTGTCACGCGTGCGGCGCACTTCTCAAGAATGGCTGTGATAAGTGTACGCGCGTCCTCTTCATCATCAACGACGAGGATGTGCAGACCGTCGAGTTCCGGCGGGCATTGAAAAGGCAGGACCTCGCCCGCCGTCGGGTGTACGCGTTCCTCCTTGACCCGCTCGCGGAGTTCAGTCGAGCGCATGACTATCAGCGGGAGCTTGACTGTAAAGGTCGCGCCCTGGCCTGGTCCAGCGCTCTCTGCCTCTACCATCCCGCCGTGCAGCTCAACCAGATGCCGGACGATGGCGAGACCGAGGCCCAGACCGCCGTGCGCCCTGGTGGTGGTCGAATCAGCCTGCCTGAACCGCTCGAAGACATGCGGGAGAACGTCGGGGCTGATGCCCTGCCCGTTGTCTGTCACAATAATCTCTACGTGCGAGTTGATGCGCTCAAGCCTGATTTGAACGCGCCCGCCTTTAGGCGTGAACTTGATGGCGTTCGAGAGCAGATTCCAGACGACCTGTTGCAAGCGGGTCGGGTCGCCTGAGACCATGCTATCGCCCGAATCGAGCACGCGCTGGAGACGTATGCCCTTGGCCTCTGCGGCAGGCAGCGCCGTATCCACCGCCGCCTCTATGACGGTCGAAAGGTCCAGCGGGCGCACCTCCAGCCGCATCTTGCCGGAGATGACGCGCGACACGTCCAGGATGTCTTCAATCAGTTGCGACTGCGCGTGCGCGTTGCGCTCTATGGTTTCGAGCGCGCGTTGATTGTCGGCCTCGTCCACCTGTCCGGCGCTCAACATTCTGGTCCAGCCGAGGATGGCCGTGAGCGGCGTGCGCAATTCGTGAGAGAGCGTAGAGAGAAACTCATCCTTCATACGGTTGGCCGCCTCAGCCTCTTGACGCGCTTTCTGTTCGCTGATTAAGAGTTGCACCAGTTCCTCCTCGACACGCTTGCGCTCTATACCGAGGGCGACGGCATTGGCGACCGAGGACATGGCTTGAAAGGTGGCTTCCGTGAGCGGCTGGCGTGCGAACATAGCCATCACGCCGACGATTTTGTCTTCGACAATCAGCGGGTAGCCGGCGAAAGCCACCATCTTCTCGCGCCTGGCCCATTCCTGATCGCTCACTTGCTCATCGCCCACGACCTGATTGGTCAAGTGAGGTCTGCGCTCCTCTGCGATGCGACCGATTTTGAACTGGCCGACGGGCACGCGCCCGTGCGGGCCGTCGAGGTGTGTGTACATCCCCGCGCTGGCCTGTAATTCCAGCACATTCTCCTTTTTGTTTAGCGTCCAGATACGCGCCAGCGCCGCGTCCAACTGCTCGACTATGACTTCAGCGCAGCGACCAAGCATATCCGAGAGGCTGTCGCTTCCGGTCAGGGCCAGACCCACAGCCGCATTGAGTTCTGCCTGCCGTATGCGCTCCAGGAGCGCTTCGGCGGCCCGCCTGCGCTCTGTAATGTCACGCGCAATGCCAGTGAACTGACGCTTGCCGTTTTTGACAAACTCGCTAAAGGAGATTTCGAGCGGGACTTCGTGCCCGTCCTTGTGCAAACCCGGCAACTCGACCGCTCCCCAGTGTATATGCTTCTCGCCGGTCTCTATGTAACGCTTGATGCCAATCTCATGAAGGTGGCGCAGATAATCTGGCATCAGCATCGTTAGAGGTTGTCCAAGCAACTCTTCCAGCGCGTGGCCGAAGATTTTCTGCGTTGATTGATTGGCAAAAAGAATAGCGCTCTCTTCATCAATGGTAATGATGGAATCAAGAGCGGTCTCGGCCACAGCGCGAAACTGCTCTTCATTAGCTCGCAACGCCTCTTCGGCTCTCTTGCGGTCCGTGATGTCGCGTGTGAAGCAGCGCGTATGAATAAACTCTCCGCTCTCGCGCATCACGTTCGAGCTAATCAACACATATCTAATCGAGCCGTCTTTACAACGCAGTCGCGCCTCATAACTATGCAGCGTCTCGTCCCTGGTGAGGCGCGTCAGGATGTCTTTGATGACTTCCTCATCGGCGTGGAAGTCGGCTATGTGCCGCCCGATATACTCTTCGCGCGTGTAGCCGAGCAGGTCCAGCTCGGCCTGGTTGGCCCAGAGGATGGTCCCGTCAGCCCCGACCCAGTGCAGACCGACCGAGGCGTTCTCGATAAAGTCTGACAACTCGCGTTCACGTCTGCGCAATTCTTCAAGAGCGCTTAACTCAACGGAAGACTTTTCAGGATTCAGCTTGCCATCAGACATAAAAGCTTGCTCACCTACAATTCGAGAATAGGAGTCACGCCAGAGAAGTAGCCTTAAATAATCTCTCTTTCAGCTAAGGGGGGAAGTGGATTATAGACCGTAAGAAGAAATATTGACACCTCAAGCGGGCGAGCCGCCAACCTACAGCGCACAAATACTAAATCCATGACATCTCCTGCGATGCTCAAACACCGGTCAATAAAGATCTGGTTTGACATCAGCTTGCAGTAGCGATTATCTTCCTCGTGCTCCTGTTTTAGTTGATTGACCTGCGATTCGACGAGTATCACACCTGACAATAGAGAGCTGGCAAAACCTTTATTAATTCTTTAAGGGGGAAATTATAATGCCCGCATGGCGCCGAAAATTATTTATCAGAGACGCTCTTAACCTGGCGATTTTCATTCCCTTCATCTTCATCTTCATTTTTGGAGTTCAAGGCGCGTCGGCGGATGGAATCGTCCCTCTTGCCGAACGACCAACTAACCCCAGGAGCGGCTGCCGTGCTCGCACAGGTGGAACTCCCAGACATAATCATCACGCCGAGAGGCAGGCTGCAACGACAATCCCCAATCCTCTACCATCGGCCACACCAGACCCCGCCTTTGAAGTTGAAGTCTATATCTTTCTCGGAAACGAGGCGCGGGACGCCGCGAAATATGAGGAAGCGAACCGCCATTATCGTCAGGTGTTAACAATCAAACCTAATGAGTGGCGCGCCCATTATGGCCTGGGTAATGTGCTCTTCGACCAGGCGCTCTTACCGGACCAATCCGCAGAGGCCAAACAATCCTTGATGACTCGGGCCGTTGAGGAATACCTTCGCGCCGCACAGTTGAGTGTAGAGGATAGAGAGAAGGAAGATGCTGAAGTCTCCGAGTTATACAGCGATCTGGCTCAAGCCTATCTGCATCTCGGCGACCGTACTAAGGCACAAGAGGCTGTCAACAGGGCCATCGAGCTAAACCCGCGTTCCGCATCGGCGACGAGAAGACTGGGCAATATATATTTCGTCCAAAGAAATTATGACGAAGCGATTAGAAAGTATTGTGAGGCATTACAGATAGAACCCGATAACGCTTTGACACACCGCGCTCTGGGGGCAGCCTATTACGCCTCGAACAACACTGAGCGGGCCCTTAATGAGTTTAAAGAGGTAGTCCGCCTGCGGCCCGATTATGTTAAAGGCTACGAGGATATAGGCCGGGTTTATTTCGACCGGCGGAGCTACAGGGATGCCATCGAACCCTTTAGGAAAGCATTGGAACTCAACCCGCGTCTTTTAGACGCGCGCTATAACCTGGCCCTCTCCTATTGTCAATCGGGTGACAAAGCCTCCGCGCAGAGAGAATCCGACTTGCTCAGGCAGAGCGACCCGGCGAGAGCCAGCCAGCTCAATAACCGGATTCAGAATTGCGAAGTTCGCCGGCCATAGCTCATCAAGATGTGAGCCGTTTGTAAATCTACTTCAAGAGGGACGATTCATGGAAACAACAGCCCCTGAAAAACAGGACGACTCGGTTCAGGCCGCGCCGGAGCTTCCCGAATGGTCCGATAGTGAAACCCGTTGGCTTGAGTATGAGAAGTTTATCGCGGAGGTTTCAAAGCTCCGTGCGCGTCCTGAAACGCCAAAACCTTTGTGGCAAAAAATCCTTGAGACCAGTGGCGGAGCCGCTTTAATCACCGTCTTGATTGGTGGTATTTTGGGCCAATTAATCAATCTGTCTATTCAAAGTAGCTTAAAAGACAGAGAGCACAGGCAATCCATGCTCAAGGCGAGAAACGATCAGGCTCTCGCCGCCTATAACAAGTTTTTGGAGCAAGGCTCGGAAACAGTCAAACATGCCTATGGCTTAATCGGAAACTGCCTTTCGGCCTCAGACGATCTCATTTCAATAACCAAACCCGAATTCAACATGACGGATTTAGCTCAAGAGCAACTAAAGGTTCAAACGGCCCAGAAAACCGACGTCAGAAAAAAGTATAATGAGACCTTCATCAAATGGCGTGAAGAGCGAGAACAGCTCGGACTCTTAATGAAGTATTACCATCACAACGAAGCAGCGGTCACATCCGCCTGGCTACGCGTCCAAGAGTCCACCACAAATTATATGAATTGCGCCAGCGATAGACATCAACAGCGTTTCGATTCCAACGTGCCGGAAGATAAGCTGCCCTCCTGTGAGGATAAAAAAAACGCTATCAGGAGCGCCCTCGATGAATTAACAAAACACCGTCTCGAGGTTGAATCTAAATACCAGTTAAAAATTATTGATGAACCCAATTCGCAGTAACTCTATCTTTCACAACTCAATCCTTCCGAATTTAACAACCGAACTGCTCCATCTACGCAGGCGGCTCCTGCTGATTTCCTACTCCAGTCGGATATTCAAGAGGATTTTAGATTGGCGCGAAGTTGTTGAAAGGAAAAAGGCGGCGATCGGAATCGAACCGATGAATAAAGGTTTTGCAGCCTAAAAAAGCAGTTTTGTTGAGTTTTGCTGAGAGGAAGCCGTCTTCGCGCAGACACAGGTACAGCTCTGCATGATGCATCTGGTGCGGCACTCACTCTCTTACATCTCGCATCGAGATCGCAAAGAAGCGGCTCAAGACTTGAAGGCGATCTCTCAGGCAGCAACGCTTTCGGTGGCTAAGCATCAACTCAGCGAGTTTGAAGAGCGATGGACGCAGAGCTATCCTGTGATCTCAAAGAGATGGAGAGGAAGTTGGCCGCGCGTGGTACCGATGTTTAGTTACCCAAGTGAAATCCGTCGGGTGATTTATACGACCAACACAATAGAATCACTGAACATGACGTTGCACAAGCTGACGAAGAACCGCTCTTTGTTCCCGAATGATGAAGCGGTCTTCAAGCTGATATATCTGGGATTGAAGAACATCAGCCAAAGATGGAGGATGCCGATCAAGAACTGGAGCGGCGCGATGAACCAGTTCGCTATCTTGTTTTAGGATGCTCGTTTAGGAAATTCTCCAAATCGTCACGCGGATCACCAACATTGCCGCCTCCACCGTGGTTTCCACTCCTATCCTGCCCAAATCCGCCCCAATTGCCTGTGCCAGCATCAAGATCAATATAGCCTGTAATCTCAGTGACACATTCAGGGTGCCCGTCACCTGTATCCACACAGAATTTGCCCCAGATAGGAACAATTCTCATCAATCCACTAGGGTCAATGAAATTCACCGGATCATTCTGCACATAACTGTAGCGATTGAAACTCTGCGGGTCTGTGAGTGTTCTGACTGGTCGCTGAACTGTTGATGCTTCTGGTTGTTTCTCCTCCCCACGGGTCCAATTCTATGCTTGAGACGAATCCGCCATTATTGTCTGTCAGATGGCGGCTCTTCGTCACAGGGTCTTGATGCACCCATGTCACACTGTTGGCTTGCTGTGCTATTAGCTGTCTGCCCAGATAAACATAGCCCTTCATCTGTCTTTTCGGTAGGGATAGTATCTTTCATCTATATCGCAGCAATCAACGCATACGTCCTTACCGCGAGCAACTAATAGCGCATCCACTAACTGACCGCTCACATACACCTCAACGCGACCATATCCGCGCACTCGCTCGCCACTTGCTATTACTACTCTTTCTTTTTTTAAGCCAAAGTTGACTGTCAGAGCCGTCAAGACGTTTTGTAAGCGTCGGCGGTTCAGTTTTTGCATGTACTCTCCGTCACCTAGCCGGGCGATTACTATCACTACGCTGTTACGATGGCTCTCTACCGTAGCAAGTTTATTTACACCTTCTATGCGGATGAGGTTGATCTCACAGTCTCTAGGCTTGTTGGAGAACCCATACGGAATAGGTGAAGATGTGCGATCTTGTGCGAGCATGAAACTGCTACAAACCAGCCACCATCCAAAGATGAGAAGCAAGGGCTTTTTCTTTATGTTCTTCAGCATTCCAAACTCCTTATTTACAGAAAGTATTGAAGGAGATATGCGGCATCTTTGTAGTCGAACGCCCCCTCACGACACGACCTTGAACCAGTTCAAAGTGTGAATGGATGTAATTAGGATTGTCATTTGGGCTTGCCCCTCTACCGCCGGTAGTCCCTATGTAGATGGAACCTGCGGCATTCCTCTGCGAGCTTGAGCCAGTGAATCCGGCGACGTGGGTGGCAATGATTGAGACGTTCTGCAAACCATTTAGTTTGGGGTAGAAGGCTACGAAACTACCTCCCCTATACTCCGGCAGAGTTTGCGGATTAGCGTATAGCGCCGTATGGCCCGGCGGGAGGTATACACCAGTGGTTCCGGTTCCGGGCGGGTCGCCTCCATAGAGATGCATCGCCCGGCTGCCCAAATGTCCAAAAACAGGTTGCCCATTGTCGCCTGTGGTGTCTCCACGGTAAACTCCATTCAAGATATTTGGTGGTTCAAACCCACTGGCAGTTGAGACTGCACCCTCTCCGCCAAATATTCCCGCAACTTTCTGATCGCACTTTGTATCCCGTGTAGGATTCTGCGGGTCACCAATACCAGCGCCACCGCCTCCTCCTCCTGTAAATCCGCCAAAGCGAGAGCCTAAATAGAACATTCGATCAGCTAGTTGATCATTAGCTAGCTTGGCTGAAGTGTTAATGTGGAGTGTATTGCTCGCATCATAGCATACTATATGCCCATCTATGTACTCGCAGTCGTTTGGCATCAATCCACTAGGGTCAATGAAATTCACCGGATCATTCTGCACATAGCTATAACGATTGAAGGACTGCGGGTTTGTCAGACTATAGCTGCCATCAAACGGGTCCGGCTGATAAAAGCGCGTGTACCAGATATTCAACTCTCTGTTCATCGCATAATCTGAGCCATTCGTCTCTCGCTCATAACTGGTGTACTTCTGACTGGTCACTGAACTGTTGATGCTTCTCGATGTTTCTCCTCCCCACGGGTCCAATTCTATCGCTGAGACGAATCCGCCACTGCTGTCTGTCAGATGGCGGCTCTTCGTCACAGGGTCTTGATGCACCCACAGCGAGCTTTGATTAGATTGCTGTGCGAGCATCTGTCCTCCGAGATAGACGTAGC
>DASWMI010000018.1:0-5784 GCA_036399835.1 Pyrinomonadaceae bacterium
GATCGTCCACCGCGACATCAAGCCTGAAAATATTATGCGGCGCAGCGACCGCATAGTTAAAATTCTTGACTTCGGAATCGCCAAGCTGTTGGAACAGCCCGCGCCTGAATTTTCAAGCGAAGCCCCGACCCTCATCAAAGCCGAGACGGAGATGGGCATCCTGATGGGAACGGTCGGCTATATGTCGCCCGAACAGGCGCGCGGTCTTCCGGTGGACGAGCGGACGGACATCTGGAGTCTGGGCGTTGTCCTTTACGAGATGCTCACGCAGAGGCTGCCCTTCGCCGGCGCAACCAGAATGGATGTGCTCGTCAGCATTCTTGAGCGCGAGCCTGCGCCGCTGCTTCAACTAGCGGATGATGCGCCGATGGAGTTGAGGCATTTACAACGCGTCATCTCTCAAGCTCTGAGCAAGGAAAGAAGCGGGCGATACCAGACGGCAACGGAAATGCTCGCGGATTTGGAGAGCGTCAGGCAGGAACTCTCTCTCTCGTCGGCGCTCAGAGCAGAGAGCGCGTCCGAGTGGCTGCGGGCTGCGCGCAGAGAGCAGCAACAGGAGCGCGATCAAAAGTCCGGCGATGAAAAACTCTCTGCTGTGCCGGCTGGTCCAGCGCCTTCAGCCATTCTCGGGTCGCCCACACAGGCTCTTGCCGCTCAAGAGGCGGGGCACGGAAACGCTCCGCGGCGTGATGGCCTGATGGTCCTGGCCGCCCTCGCGCTCCTGGTAATTGTCCTGGCCGGAATCTTTCTTTACAACCGGGCGGTTGCTCGTCGTCAGGCCAGCGCGACCATCTCGGCGCAAGCCAAAGAGACGACCATAAAGCTCTACACGCAGATGAGCGAGGCAGAGCAGCTAGCTTTGATAGACGAGCAGGAACAGCGTATCTCTGCGATGATGGGCGACCGCCCCGTCAAGCTTAACGAAGAAGCGTTGCGTGCCATCAAAGGCCATGTGGACCGTTACGTGGCGCGCACGGAGAGCGCTGCCAGCAAGACTGGCGGGGATAGCCTGAGTGTTATTTATGCGCGCGTGCCGCCCTACGTGCCGCTCATCTCGCGCGCGTTCGCGGCGCGCAAAGTTCCCGTCATCATAGGCATCTATCTGCCGATGATCGAATCGGAATACAGGGCCTGCTTTGAGAACAGCATCGGCGCGAAGGGCCTCTTCCAGTTTCTGCCGCAGACCGCCAGGGCATACGGCGTCGCGCCGGAAGAGATGTGCGATGTGGAGAAGATGACGCCCGCCGCCGCGCACTACATAGCGGACGGGATGGCCGAGCTGGGAGACGATTCGGAGAGCATGACGCTCGTCCTGCTCAGCTATAATCGAGGGGCCGAGTGGGTGCGTTCCGTGTTGCGTCAACTGAGAAGCTCGGATAACTACGAAAGAAATTTCTGGACGCTGTTTGCCAACCGCGACCGCCTGGACGAAACCTTTCGCAGCGAGGGCGCGGGCTACGTCCCGAATTTTTTCGCCGCCGCCATCATAGGCGAAAACCCGCGAGCCTTCGGTCTTCAAATACAACCGCTCTCGACCCTGACCACTGCAAACCAGCCGGCCAAACCTTGAGTAGTCCGGCTCAGCCCGCATCAATCCGTGCCGATGTCCAGCCTGTCTGCGCATTTGTGCAGGGCCAGGCCGAGCGTGCAGGCGATGACGAGGTTGAAGTAGAAGGTAATCGAGCCGTCAATAAATCTGGCGGGAAGATTGCCTATAAAGGGCAGATCGAAAGGCGAGGTGATGACGGCCACGATGATGCCTATTATCAGCGAGGCGATCTGGACCACGAGCACCATCGCGAAAGCCTTAAAGTAGACCGCGCCCATCCGACGTATCGTGTCGAGGCCCGTGAGCGGGTTGATGACAGAACCGAAGCTCTGCGTGTAACCGGCGACGGCGAGCGCCATCGGGTAATAAAAGACAGCCCAGCAGACGGCCAGCAGAAGCAGAAGGACGAGCAACACGGGCGCGCCCAGAAAACTCCCGTACCAGCGCAGCGCCGTGATGGGGTCGTTGGCTTGTTGTGATTTCCTGGCCTCTTCGCTCAGTTGGCCTCTGGCCGTCAAGCGCTCAAGCCGCGCGTTCAGCTCGCGCGCCTTCTCAGGCGAAAGATTAGGGTCGCTCATGTCACGCGCGAGTTCGCGCGATTCCGCGTCATTGAACTGAACTTCATCGCTTTGATGAAAACTGCGCTGCGAAGAGCCTGGACCAGAGAGCCCTCCCCAGAGCAGCGTCAGCACGAGCAGGATGGCAGGCCCCCAAGTGACAATCGTGATGCTAATCCCGAGTCCGAGCGGGACCAGTAGGTCGTCCCACATCGAGAAGGATGAAAAGTCAGGCATAAAGCTGCGGTCGAGCCTGCCCCATGAGACCTGGCTGATGACGTGCGAGATGCAGCCGAACATGATGACATAGGCAATGAGCTGGCCCTTAAAGCCTGCGATGAGGAGAAAGCCGTAAAGGGCCGCGCCAAAGAGCAGCGCGAGTAGATGCTTGAAGGGATACGCGAAGGCCCGTCCGAAATCTTCAAGGCCGAAGCCTGAGCTTTGGAACTGCTGGCGCTTGGCCTTGCCCATCTCTTCCGCGTAGAGCCTGCACAGGTCGCCGCAGACGGAGCAGATGGGAATCTTTGATTGACCGACAAACTTCGGACACTCCGCGCAGAGCATGGCGGAGCAGGCGCGGCAGATATATTTCGGCGGTGATTGCGGGTGGTTGTGGCAGACCGCAAAGCTTGAGGCGGCAGGCGTCCCCGCAGGCATCGGCGGCGCGCCCGTCTCGAAGTATTGAGGATGCGGATTGCCAGCGTAGACTTGCGAGCCTGGGTCTTGAGGCACTGGCTGGTCCGGCCACATTGGCTGCGCGGCATTGAAGGCGAGTTGCGCTGTAGGCGGAGCAGCAGGTCGAGACGCCTGCGCCTGCACGCTCGCGCCGCCGCGAAAGGCTGCGCGCAGCAGGGGAGTGCGGCCAGCCTCTATCCAGTTGAGGCCGCCTCTGCAAACCTTGTCGTTCGGGCGAACGCAGCCTTCCGCGATCCACTGCTTGAGCGTCTCCAGGTCGGCTTCAAAAATTCCCTCGGCAGTGCTGACGCGCCAGATTTCGCCTTGAGCACTCATCACGTTTTCTCCTCCAGCATTCAATAATCAGGGACTAACCTTTTCCGTTCCCGCTTACTTTTTCGTCTCTTCGCCGGATGAAGTCACGACGCTGACGATGCGGTCTCTGTCGGAGCCTGAGAGGATGCCGGAAGCACGCATGCGAAACTCGTCCGGGTTGCTGGCGTTGCGCAGAGCCTCTTCCATAGTAATCAGCCCGGATTGATAAAGATGAAAGAGCGACTGGTCAAACGTCTGCATGCCGTACTGCGAAGTTCCCGCAGCGATGGCCTCGCGCATCTGCGTAGTCTTATCCTCGTTGATGATGCAATCACGAATCGTGCCCGTCGAAACCATCACCTCGATGGCTGGCACGCGGCCGGAGCCGCGCCCCGCCCGGACCAGTCGCATAGAGACGACGGCCTTGAGAATACTGGCGAGCTGTAGGCGTATGGATTTCTGCTGGTGCGAAGAAAAGGAAGAGACGATGCGCGTGATGGTCTCGGTCGCATCGAGCGTGTGCAGCGTAGAGAGCACGAGGTGGCCCGTCTCGGCTGCCGTCAACGCCGTCTCAATCGTTTCCATGTCGCGCATCTCGCCGACGAGAATCACGTCCGGGTCCTGCCGGAGCGCGCCGCGCAGGGCTTCCGCGAAAGAGCGCGTGTCCACGTCAACCTCGCGCTGCGTGATAAAGGAGCGCTTATCGCGGTGCAGGAATTCGATGGGGTCTTCGATGGTCACGATGTGGCCGCTGCGCGTGGCGTTGATGCGGTCAATGATGGCGGCCAGCGTGGTTGACTTGCCGGAGCCTGTCGCGCCCGTCACGAGTATCAGCCCGCGCCGCTCGTCAGCGATCCTGTCAATCACTGGCGGCAGACCCAGGTCGGCTGTGCTGCGCGTCTGGTCCGGGATGACGCGCAACACTATCCCGACCGTCCCGCGTTGCTGAAAGACGTTGGCGCGAAAACGGCCCACGCCCGAAACGCCGTAAGCGATGTCCACCTCGCTAATCTCTTTAAAGCGTTGCTTCTGTCGGTTGGACATCATGGAGAAGGCCATGTCGAGCGTGTCTTCCTGCGTCAATCTCGGAACGTCTACGACGGGGCGCAACTCTCCGCCCAGACGCATGAAGGGATACTGCCCGGCCTTGATGTGCAGGTCGGACGCTTTATGGTTGGTCACGACTCTTAAAAGGTCGTCTATCTTGATAGGCATACTGTAGAGGGAACCGGCCTTTCCGCGAGTGGTTCGGCAGAACGATTTGAGGGGAGGCGCGAAAAACTTGTGGTGTTTGTGGATTACCTGCGCCCGAAAGAGGATGAGCCAGAGGGCAGCGCTCGTCGCAGGGCTTTTGTGGAATGCGCCGACGGAGAAGTTAAAAGCCCGTTGACGCCACAAACATCATAACTTGCCGGACCAGCCAGCGTCAATAATTTCGATTTGCAGCCTCGCAGGCCCTGCCCGCCTTGAATCTCACGCAGACGCTTGGCATGATGTTTCATCACGGATTTCGAGAGCGCCAGCGTCATCACTGAGCTTGAAAGCATTAGGAGAGCGCAAATAGTGTCCGGCTTATCCTACATTTCTCCGAAAGCTGTGGTGAAAGAGAGCCTGATTCAAGGCAGAGGGCTTTTTGCGTCCGAGCCTTTCAAGCGCGGTGAGATTGTCTGTATCAAGGGCGGTTATATTTTTGACCGCGAGAGGCTGCGCGAAGTCTACGCCTCGCTCGGTCCAGCCGAGATACAGATCGCGGAGGACCTCTTTATAGGCCCTTTAGACGCGCGTGAAAGAGATGGCGGGATGATTTTCAGTAATCATTCGTGCGAGCCGAACATAGGCGTGCAGGGCCAGATTGTTTTTGTCGCGATGCGCCAGATAGAGGCCGGGGAAGAGCTGACGCACGACTGGGCCATGACGGATGATGACAGCTACGAGATGAAGTGCCTTTGCGGGACGCCTCGCTGCCGCAAAGTTATCACAGGGCAGGACTGGCGCAGAAAAGATTTGCAGGAAAAATATGCGGGATACTTCTCCTGGTTTCTGGCCGAGAAGATAAAAAGAGCGAACGCCGTTTGAGCTTTGCGGGCGAAAAGGCCGGAGCGGCTTTTCGAGCGCAGAGGCCAGGGCTATCAAAGAAGGGTTCGCAGTTTCTTGGCGACCTTCAAGGCGTGCTATCCTTGCGCGCCGCAGCCTCTCTTCAAATTTATCTCTGGCCGAGAGGGTTGAATCGCATTCGAGATTAAAGAAGGGCCACGTCGGGAAATGATTATGGTCCAACCTGGCCGAGCCATTTGAGACTATGCTTCGCAGCCTTCGCACAGGTGCTCTCTTTTCAGGTCGCAGGCTGGCGAACGGTCTTCTCGTCATCTCAATCGCCCTACACCTCTTTGTGGTCCACTCAATCCTGTACGGAGCGCGCCCGGTCATAGGCAGCCTGCATAATGATATTGTCTATCGCATCGGACGCGGGGCGGACTTTTTCGCCGTCTATCACGCCGGACGTAATCTGAGCCGTGGCATTAGCCCTTACGCGACTAATGATGACAACCTGCTGCCCTATTATTACCCTTTCCGCTATCTGCCAATCGTCGCCGTCGCCGGACGCCTCCTGGCCTCTATGCCGCCGGAGACCGCTTACAGGGTCTGGATTCTGATGCTCGAAGGGCTGCTCGCGGCGTTGCTGGTGGT
>DASWMI010000019.1:0-58074 GCA_036399835.1 Pyrinomonadaceae bacterium
CCTGGTCCAATGTCGTCAGAAAGCTGCTCGCATGAAGATCAACTGGTTCTCGCCGCTGCCACCCGCCAGCACGGACATCGCGCACTACACGACGCGAGTCTTGCCGGCCCTTTCCGCCAAAGCCGACATTACGCTCTGGACCGACCAGCAAGAGTGGGAGAGAGGGCTGGAAGCTCACGCGCATGTGCGCCGTTACAAGCCTGAGAGCATCGCCTGGCCCGAGCTTAATCGGGCAGACCTCTGCGTCTATCACATAGGCAATAACCCGCTCTTTCACGGCTCGATCTGGCAACTCAGCCGCCAGCACAGAGGCTTGATAGTCCTGCATGATCTTCGTCTGCATCATTTCTTCGATGGCCTGTATCGCGTCAAGTGGCGCGACCTAGAAGGCTATCTGGCGGTGATGGAGAGATACTACGGAGACGAGGGCCGCCTTGATGCGGAGCTTTGTTACCGGAGCGAAGCCGTTAATATTAACGAGATGGCGGAGCGTTATCCGCTGACCAAACTGGCGACCGAGAATGCGCTTGGCGTACTGGTCCACACGCGCGAAGCCTTTGAGCTGCTCAAAGCTGAAAGCCTCTGCCCCGTGGCCTACGCGCCTTTGCCTTTTAGCGCCGCGACCGGTCCGGCACGCGTGCCTACGTCATCCCAATCCGAAGCGCCGGACCAACGCGAGCAGGAACAAATCGGGCCGGATGAAAGGGGCACGCCTCGCGATGGCTCGCCCTATCGTCTCATCCTCTTCGGTTATCTGGGACGCAATCGCAGGCTCAGTGCTGTGCTCAAGGCTCTGGCGGAGTTGCCGCAGAAGGAAAAGTTTCATCTGGATATTTACGGGCAAGTGCTGGACGATCAGAAGCGACTGCGCTCGGAGATACGCGCGCTCGGTCTCAAGCGTCTCGTCACCGTGCATGGCTTCGTGCCGGAGACGGAGTTGGACCAGGCGCTCGCGCATGCTCATCTGGCGATTAACCTTCGTTATCCGACGATGGGAGAGGCTTCAGGCAGCCAGCTTCGCATCTGGGCGCACGCGCTGCCGAGCCTTGTCACAAAGGTCGGGTGGTACGCGAGTCTCCCGTCAGAGACAGTCGCCTTTGTGCGACCGCGTGATGAGGAGGTGGAGGACATCAAATCTCATCTCGGCGCTTTTCTTTCTCAGCCGGAGCGTTTTCGGCAGATGGGCCTGGAAGGGAAGCGCAAACTCTTGGAGGAACACTCACCCGAAAGCTATGCGCGGGCCATACTGGACTTTGCCGCCGCGCGTTTCGGCACGCGCATGCAGGCTCGCCTTCTGGCCCAACGCGCGGGGACGCTCACGGGCGGCTGGCTGCAAACAGAATCTCAAACAGAGACATTCCGGCATGTCGCCGCGGAAATCCGTGCGATGATGGGAAACAGGAGAAGCGATGAAGGATGAGCGCGGCTGGCCTCCCGCTTCATCGTGACAAAATCATGCTCGTCGGTCTGGATGGAATTCCGCTCAGCGAGCCAAAAACGGGCGTCGGGCATTACACGATTGAGCTGGCGCGTGCGCTGGCGCATTGTTCGCCGTCGGATGAATTCGAGATCGTCTCGCCCCGCCCCTTTCTGCCGACGGCGGGCGCTGAAGCAATGCTGCCTGCCAATCTTCGTTTACGCCAGGCGGAGGTTAACGCCTTCACACGCCACTGGTGGACCATAGGGCTGCCACGCTATATCAAGAAAAGGGCTTTCACAATCTTTCATGGCACGAACTATGAAGTCCCTTTGCGTAAGAGATGCCCGGCTGTCCTGACGATTCATGACCTTTCGCTACAGCTTTATCCTGAAACGCATGAGCGCCGGCGCGTGAGCCGCGCACGCCGCAGGCTTCCGCTCATGGTGCGCTGCGCGGAGTTGATTATCACGCCAACAGAGAGCGTGCGAGAGGAGGTCTGCGAGCATCTGCGCGTCTCGCCGGAAAGAGTCTTCGTCGTGCCCGAGGCTCCGCGCGAAATCTTCCGCCCGATGTCGCTGGCGGAAACCGAAGAGGCCAGGCGGCGGCTCGGCACAGAGGATGATTTTCTGCTCTTTGTCGGGACTATCGAGCCGCGCAAGAATCTGCGTCTGCTCCTGCGCGCGTTCGCAGAAATTCTGAGCTCGACACCCTTTCGCCCGCAGCTTGTCATCGCCGGACAGAGAGGCTGGCTGTCGGACCAGTTGTTCAGAGACCTCACAGAGTACGCGATAGCCGATCGCGTACTCTTCACAGGCTATCTCTCGGATGAAGACCTCTGCGCGCTCTATTCATCCTGCCGCGCATTCGTTTATCCATCTCTATATGAAGGGTTCGGACTGCCGCCGCTTGAGGCTATGAAGTGCGGAGCGCCCGTCGTTGCCAGCCGCGTGCGGAGCATCTCGGAAGTGACGGGCGGAGCCGCTCTGCTCTTCACTTCCGAAAACCTGGACGAACTGGTCCAGCATCTCATCCGCCTGCTGACGGATGATGCGCAGCGAGCGAGCCTCTCATCAAGTGGCCTCGCACGCGCGGCGCAATTTTCATGGGAACGCACGGCGCGTCTGACTCTGGAAGTCTACGGCAAGGCTCTGGCAGGCTGGCGGCAAAAATAGAAGGGGCGAAAGACAAACAGCGGAAGCACAAAAGCAGAGCTATCAAAGCAGAGAAGGACGAGAAGCATGGCCTCTCGTCCTTCTCTGCTTTTGTGCAAAGCTGTGCGTGGGCTTTAACGTATGCTGGCGCAGTCGCGGTTGCTGCGCGTGATGGTCGAACCGAATCTCTGCTGGTATTCAGCCGAGGTGATAAAGGAGCAGACCATCCCCTTGAAGTTGCCGGGTTCTTTGTTGGTCAGGACATCCAGCCAGAAGAGATAGCCGCCCGGGTCAGGGTCGCGCTTGAGATAACCGAAATACTGCATCAGCACGAAAGACGGGTAATACTCCGCGTTCTTGAAAGAGGCATCTTCAATCAGGTCGCGGACAACGAGGCTGCGGCTCTGGACCAGATTGCTGCCTGTGTTGTACTTGGAGATGAGGGCGCTGCGCAGGCTCGTTAAATCTACTTTTGAAGACTGCTTGACGGTTGCCAGCAACGCGTCCACAAAAGTATCCGCGGTGGTCGCCGACTGGTATTTCTGCACAAACTCCGCGCGTTGGACAAAGGCTTCGGCAAAGGCAGCCTTGTTCTGCTCAAGGTTGGCGTTGGCGACGACCAGCCGCCTGTCCGGCATAAACTCATTGTAAACAGGCTGGCGGCCCAGCCCGCCCTTATAAAGGCGATAGACGAAAGAGCCTGTCTGCTGAAACTCAAGCTCTATGAAGAAGGCTGCACTGACGGCGACGCGACGCTTGTTGATGCACACGGCGTCCGTGCCGCACCTGGTAATCTGGTCGGTCCAGTAGCCCAAACCTCCCGCGTCTGCAAAGCGGTTGAGGAAGTCAACGTAATGCTGGCTGATGAAAAAGTCCGCATCGTCAATCGTGATGACCTGGTTGGTGCCCGGACGCAGCAGCAAGGGCTTGACCTTGACATTGCCGTAGTAAAGCTCAGACGGAAGGTTGGGGTCTTCCGTCACGATTCTGAGCGTGGGCGCGCTCTGGTTTTGCCCCAGCACGCTCGCGGCGGCAAGCGTGAGCGTAAGAACGGCGATGATAAACTTTGACATCACAATACTCCTCGAAATTGTTCGCTGACGAAGCTTTTATTGTCTCCTGGAGACGGCGAGAGGGAGAGGTTGTCTCTCGGCTGTCAAGGGGCGGGGCTGCGCCCATACGACGCAAATCAGTTTAGCCTGCGGCTCAGCTTTTTGTCAACGCAGTTAGCGAAAGAAAACGATGAACAGCGAACGCCGCGGCGATGAGCTAAAAGAATTGATTCAATGAGCCAATGACCGGATGAATCAATGAATAAATAGCTTCCCCTCCATCCGGCAAAAAATACATCGCGCGCGGCGAGGAGTGTACAGCTTTGATGCGGGCGCGAGGCCGAAGGGGAAAGCTTTTGGCAGAGGATTCGGGGAACATGCGGCTGGTTCGGGCGTGGATTAAGCTGTTGATGTGCCTGACGTTTGAACCGGGGAGGGCTGCCGGTCCATCCGTCTCGCGCGGGCGCTCGGCGGAATATGGCTTGGATGTTGCTTGAAATGTCGCCGCCGTCATGTTGAAGGCATGTTAGTATGTTATCAGCACGGCAGGCTTGCTCCCCGGTCTGCGGCCTTTGTTCCCAATCGAAGCTCATTAATGGTCTAGGGGTTTTCATGCGCCGTCCGATTACAGCGCTCTTACTGCTCGCCATCACGCTGACCTGGATTATCCCCGCGCGTTCCTACACGCTGCTCTATCTGGATTCGTCCGCCACGCTTCAGCTCAAATGGCAAAGCATGCCGATCAAGGTCTCGCTCTCCTCGTCGCTCTACGTGCCGTCCGCGAACATCAAGCCGGGGAGCGACGCTGCGGGCGCGGCCCGTCGCGCGCTTCAGCACTGGCAGCAGGCCGCCAACATACAGTTCCAGATTACCGAGAATGACCCGCGAACGCAGGTCAGCCCGAGCGGCGCGAGCGACGGCGTAAGCCTCATCACGGTCGCGCCGCAGCTTGAGACTTCGCTTTTTACTGGCGACCGGACGGGCCGCACACGCGTTTTCTACGACCCTTCAACAGGCGGCATCACGGAAGCCGACATCGCCATCAACCCCGCCCTGCATTATTCGACGGATGGCACGGCCTACGACCCGCTTGGCATCGGCCCGGTTGCCACCTTCGACCTTGAAGCGGTCTTTACTCATGAGATAGGGCACATGCTGGGGCTTGAGCATTCTGCCGTCGTCAGCGCCACGATGCAGCCGCGACAGGGGCAGGTCGGGGTCTCAGGCTTACCCGAAGCTTTAGTCTCGCGCACGCTCGCCGCCGACGACATCGCGGCTCTGAGGGCTATCTATGGTCCACAACTGGGCTTGGGCGCTATCGAAGGCAGGCTCATCAATGGAGCAAACGGCAGCGCCCTGTTCGGCGCGCATGTCTGGGTTGAGAACGCTTTGACAGGACGCGTGACCGCTGGCAACATCAGCCTCTTGAATGGCAACTATCGTATCTCAAGCCTGCCTGCCGGACGCTACAGGCTCATCGCGGAATATCTCAATGGACCAATACAGGGCATAGAGATAGCTTCGACGGGCGGCGCTTACGCGAACATCTCCGCGCAGCCCTCCTTTCGCACCACGGAGCTGGCCCAACTGACGGTCACGTCCAACCAGACGACTGTTTATAACGCCACCGTCCCCGCTGGCACGCCGCTGCTCAACCCGCAGACCTTCGGCGTTAATACTTACATCTCAACCATCGCCATGCCGCTCGTGCGCGGCAATACATACACGATCTATCTTGGCGGCGACGGTCTGGACCAGGTCAGCGCCAGCGGCCTCAGTATCACTTCGCCTTTCTTCAAGATTAACCAGGCCAGCTTTACGCAGCTCCCTTCCTCGCCGCCGATGGTGAGCTTTGATGTGACGGTCGGCTCCGGCACTCCGACGGGCGATTACAGCATTCGCGTGCAATCGAGTTCGGGCGAAGTGGCCTACATCGTCGGGGGGTTGACGATAGATTACCCGCAGCTTCCCGGCGGGAGCACGAATTCGATTGATGACGCGCAGTTCTTCACGCGCCAGCACTATCTTGATCTGCTCGGGCGCGAGCCTGACGCGGGCGGTCTAGGCTACTGGTCCGGCCAGATTACCAAATGCGGCGTTGACGAAGCCTGCATTCACAGGAGAAGAGTCGGCGTTTCCGCGGCCTTCTTTATAGAGACTGAGTTTCAGGAGACCGGATACTACGTCTATCGCCTCTACAAGGCTGCGCTGGCACGCAGGCCAATCTTCGACGAGTTTAACGCGGACCGTCAAAAGGTCGTCGCAGGCTCTAATCTCGATGCGAGCAAACAGGCGCTGGCCGATGAGTTTGTCAATCGCTCGGCTTTCCTCAACGAGTATCCGGCGACGATGGCAGCCGAGCTATACGTGGATAAATTGAATGCTAACACGGGCTACTCGTTGACGCAGACCGAGAGAGATGCGCTGGTCCAGGGGTTGAAGACTAATCCGCAGACCGAGACGCGCGCGACCATGCTCAGGAAGATAGCGGAGAACACCGTTTTCCGGCAGCGCGAATACAACTCAGCCTTCGTCCTGATGCAATACTTCGGTTATCTCAGACGCAACCCCGACGAGGGCGGCTACCAGTTCTGGCTCAACGTGCTCAATAACCAGCCCGGCAACTTCCGAGGGATGGTCTGCGCCTTTATCACTTCGGCTGAATACCAACTGCGCTTCGGCCAGGTCATCACGCGCAGCGACCGCGATTGCTCGCAGTGGCCCTGAAAGAGTTCACGCGCCGTCCGAACCGTAAATAAAGAGACGCGCCAGGCCGAGCTTTACACGAAAACTCGAATCCGATAAAACCGGAGCTTATGAAACCTGATGCAGCCGAGGGCGACAGGAAGCAGCGGACGCGACGGATTATCAAGCTCCTGCGCCGCGCTTACCCGGAAGCCAGTTGCACGCTCAACCATTCAAACCCGCTTGAGCTGCTCATCGCCACCATCCTCTCTGCGCAGTGTACGGACGAGCGCGTCAATCTTGTGACCGAGAATCTCTTTAGAAAATATCGCGGCTGCGAAGACTACCTGAGCGTCGAGCAGGCGGAGTTGGAAGCGGACATACGCTCGACGGGCTTTTACCGCAACAAGGCGAGGGCCATCCAGGGAGCCTGCCGGATTATTCAGGAACAGCACGAGGGGCGCGTGCCCGCCACGCTCGAAGAACTGCTCCTGCTGCCGGGCGTCGCACGCAAGACAGCCAACGTCGTTCTCGGCAACGCCTTCCGGATTACCTCCGGCATAGTCGTTGACACACACGTTCAAAGGCTGGCCCAGCGTCTGGCCCTGACAGACCGGCAGCAGCCCGAAAAGATCGAGCGCGAGCTTCAACAACTCGTCCCGCGCAAAGACTGGATTGATTTCTCGCACCTGCTCATCGCGCACGGTCGCGCCATCTGCAAAGCCCGCACACCGCTCTGCGCAGAATGTCTGCTTGAGCCGCTCTGCCCGTCTTCTCTGCTCAAGACAGGCGCTCGGCGAGAGCTAAAGGTGAGCCGAGCCTGACTCTTTTAATCAAACCTATCTTCAATTCATTGGTCCAAAAGTTTTTAGGCATCCGCACAAAGAAGTAGGCCGCGAGCCTTTTCGACTCGTGGCCTATTCTTTGTGCTCTGAAATTCATCAGGACTGATTGCGTGCGCGTGCGGCGAGCGCCAGGTCGCGTGCGCGCGGGAGCAGGTCTATCGAGCGTGCGATCTGCGGGTCGTCCGTGTTGTAGACCTGAATGGCCGTCATCGTGCCGTAGGCCGATGTGGCGAAGTTATAACGCAGTTGTCGCTCGACGAAGGCGCGCTCGCGTTCAAGCTGCGCGGCTGTCACCTTGTACGATGGCTTACTGAGCACAAAGCTCTTGAAGCTCTTATAGAGTTCGTCCGTGATGGGAAAGTCTGTGGCCTGTAGCACGTGGTCGTATTCGATTGGGCGCACGACCCTGTAAGCATCAAAACCTGGGATGCGCCCGCGATTAATCTCGTAGACAAAAGCGAAGGCCGGGTCAACCAGTCTCTGCTGCGCAGGGGTCACAATACGCGACTTGACAGTCTCATCGGGCATGATGCCGCCGCCGCCGTAGACGGAGCGGCCAGTGTCCGTGCGGCTCTCGGGTCCTGTCGGCCTTTGCTGCGCCTGCTCGTTCTGTCGCTCTGCTCTCAAAGAACCGCCGCTCGTGTAGTAGTCATAAAAGCTACTGCCCGAGTAGTCGCGCTGAATCAGGCGACCGGAAGGCGTGTAGTATTTGGCAATCGTGAGCATGAGGGCCGAGCCGTGCGGTAGGTTGAAGGGAAACTGGACCAGCCCCTTGCCGAAGCTGGTTTCGCCGACGATCAGCGCGCGGTCGTGGTCCTGAAGCGCACCCGCGACGATCTCCGCCGCAGAGGCCGTCCCGCGATTGACCATCACGACGAGAGGCACGTTATCCGGCGTATCATTGTTGCCGACGAAGTTCTGAGAGCTGCCTTTGACGCGCCCCTTTTGGGTGACGATGACCTGGCCGCGCTGTAAGAAGGTATTAGCCACGCGGACGGCCTGTATGAGTAGCCCGCCCGGATTACCGCGCAGGTCCAGGATGAGCATGTTCATGCCCTGGTCATGTAGGTCCGAGAGCGCGGCCTGCAATTCGTCTGCGGTCGTTAAGTTGAAGCCTCCGGTCATAGCGATGTAGCCTATGCCGGGCCGTATCATGTAGGCCTCCGGGATGGAAGGCTGCGGGACGGCGTCGCGCGTCAGCTCGACCGTTTCGGTGCGGCCAGTCGAGGCACGCTCGACCGTGACTTTGGCGATCGTTCCGCGCGGCCCGCGCAGGCTCTCGCGCACTTCCCAGTAATGTTTGCCGCTCATTGATTTGCCGTTGACTTCCAGAATCCGGTCGCCAAAACGCAAACCAGCTTTGGCCGCAGGCGCATCCTGAAAAGTGGCGACGATGCAGGTATCAACCTCTGCGCCCTCGCGCAGGTCTCCGATGGTCGCGCCGATGCCGAAATACTGCGAGTGCTGCTCGGTGCGAAATTCTTCAAACTCCGCCGCGTCGAAATAGTTTGAATGCGGGTCGAGCGTGTGCAGCAGGCCCGTGATGGAAGCTTTGAAGACGGCGTTATAGTCTAGCTTGTTGCCGTCTATGTGATTGGCCTGGATGACGGAGAGAGCTTCGCCCAAATCCTGCTCAAGCAGCGCGGCGCTCCCGCGCTCCGGGGTTGCTCGCCCGGCGTTGGAAGAAGAGCGGTCCACCCCGCCCGATGGCTGAGACCTGGCCGTCGGCTGCTGTGCGTAAACCAGCGCGGGGAGCGTCAATGCGACGGCGAGCAAGAGGCTGAGCGGGAATGCGAATCTATTTCTCACGCGACAAATCTCCTCTGGAGCGATAAATACTTTTGATGATGACGGGGAGACCTTAAATCTTCTGCCAGGGACGCGTCCGGCCTGGGCCAGTATAACATAGGCTTTGCTGGTTGCATGACAGGCCGCTGGCTTGAGACAAGGGCTTTGAAAATATTGTACGCGCGCTCGTCTGGATTGTTTCAAAATGACTGGCGGCACACCGCTCCGATGGATGCAGCGCGAGCGATGCTCTCATGAAGAAACTGGGCCTAAGTTTTACCGTTAAAGATAGTTCGTTTAAAGATTGATTCGTTATTCGGGCGGCAGCCAGTCTCTCGTCATGTCGCACCAGAGCGCGAGGCCGCGCCAGTGTTTGAAGCGTGAATAATAACGGGCGATCTTCTGGTCCCTCGCCGCGCGACCGCCGTTGTGCACCCGCGCGAATTTGGCGCGCACCCAAGAATCCAGCGCCAGGCAATCATAACGGCCAAGCAGCTTCAGCATGTTCTCCGCCGCATAATCGCCGACGCCCTTGACGCGCTTCATCTCTCGTTGAAGCTCCGGCGTGGACAGCTCGCTTGAGAGCCAGCCTTCGACATCGAGCGCGCCCGAAGCGACACGCTCGGCCAGCTCCAGCAGGTAGGCCGCGCGGTATCCGGCGCGCACTTCGTCGCGGTAAAAACTGAGTGGAGCGGCGGCCATCGCCTGCGGCGTGGGAAAAGCGCGGCGACCGTCCTTCGCCATCAGCCCAAGATTCTGGACCAGCCCCGTGACCATCTTTTCCGTCAGCGCCCAGGAGCAGTTGGTGGTACAGATGGTCTTGACCAAATCCTCGTAGACTGTCGGAGAGCGCAAGAGACGGCCCGCCCCCTCGCGTACAATCCAGCCGAAATCCGCATCGCCCTCAACCGCCTCGTAAAACTCGCCCATCTCATCATCGAGCCTGAGCATGTGGCGCACATCGCTTGAGACTCCGGCCAGCGTGCGCACGCCAGGGCTGCCCGGGACTTGAATCTCGATCTTTTGGGCCGTGCCACGGATGATGACGGTCAAGGGCGTCCGGCCTTCTGCTGGATTAAGGACGCGCCGGAGCGTCCAGTTGTCCTGGTCGAACTCGAAGGGAAGCAGGCTATTCCAGCCGTGGCTGGCAGCCGTGCGTTTGAAACTAAAACCGACTGGCGCGTCTAGAGAGATGATTTGCATAAGCCTTCCTGCCATGATGATGTTTGGACTTCAAGCTAACAGATTTACGCCGGCGGGGCGAGCAGGGTTCATCCTGAGACGTTGACACGGTTGGTTGCGCGGCGTATTAATTCCGGTTTATCGTTCTCTACCGGATCGTTTCCTTTAAGACAGGAGCAGCGAAGATGAAAGCCCTGCTGGCCGCCGTCAGTTTTATTCTCATTTGCGCCATTCTGTGGGACGCCTTTGAGACGATTATTCTTCCGCGCAGGGTGACGCGCAGGCTCAGGCTAACGGTCATACTGTATCTGTTGACGTGGGCGGTCTGGTCCACGATTGCCAGGCGCATGAGCAAAGGCAAGCGCCGCGAGTCTTACCTGAGCATGTTCGGGCCGCTCTCTTTGATTATGCTGCTCAGCCTGTGGGCCATCGGGCTGGTCCTGAGCTTTGCTCTCTTCCAGTGGGCGCTCGGCGTAGAGATACAACTGCCCGGAGGCAATCAAGGCTTCACCTCGTATCTCTACATGAGCGGCGTCACCTTTTTTACACTGGGCTTCGGCGATGTCGTCCCTTTGACTTCTCAAGGCCGTTTTGTGACGGTGCTTGAAGCGGGCACGGGCTTTGGTTTTCTGGCAATCGTGATCGGCTACCTGCCCGTTATCTACCAGGCGTTTTCAAGACGCGAAGTAAACATCGCCCTGCTTGACGCGCGCGCGGGCACACCCGGTACTGCCGTTGAGATGCTGCGCAGGCACGGGCGCAACCGGAACATGGAGGCGCTCGACAGACTGCTCAACGAATGGGAGCGTTGGTCTTCGGATTTGATGGAGAGCCATCTTTCTTATCCGGTCCTGGCCTACTTCCGCTCGCAGCACGACAACCAATCATGGCTCGCCGCCCTGACGACCATTCTTGATACCTGCGCTCTGGTCATCGTCGGCGTGGACGGCGCGCCCGTCTGGCAGGCGCAGTTGACCTTTGCGATGGCGCGTCATGCCGTCGTGGACATCGCGCAAATCTTCAACGCCTCGCCGGAGGCGCACGAGTTTGACCGCCTTCCGGCAAACGGGCTGACGCACGTTCGCGCGGCGCTTCAAGCGGCTGGAGTTCCCTTGCGCGACGGCGCGGACGCGGACCAGCGCCTGATAGAGTTGCGACGCATGTACGAGCCTTATATACAGTCGCTTTCAGATGCGATGATGATGCCGCTGCCGCCCTGGATGCCTGAGAAAGAGGTCGTTGATAACTGGCAGACGAGCGCCTGGGAACGCAACCCCGTGGTGGTCGCGACAAAGTTTGCGCGGGTCTGCCAGCGCGGGGAGACGGGCAAATATTCGCAGCCTGTTTAAGAGCACGGCTCGGTCAATGGCGTTCTGCTCGCAAGCGCATCTTTGCGTGATTGAATGTCGAAAGATTCCAGATGAGCGTGATGCCTGCAAGTAGCTCGATTGAAGCTCGCGGCGTTTCAGGTGAAGACGGCTTTGCGCTGCGCTGCACGTCGCTCGTCAAGCGATATGCCGACGTCTTGGCGGTCAACGGGCTTGACCTTGAAGTCTACGCGGGCGAATGTTTCGGGCTGCTTGGACCAAACGGCGCAGGGAAAACGACGACCGTTGAGATACTCGAAGGGCTGACAGCGCCTGATAGCGGAACTGTCGAAGTGCTCGGTCAAGCCTGGGGGCGCGGGCATGACCAGGCTTTGCGCGAGCGCATAGGCGTTCAACTTCAAGAGACACAGCTTGCGGAAAAGGTCACGGTCGAAGAGACGCTGCGGCTCTTTCGCAGTTTCTACAAACGCGGGCGCAGCGTTGAGGAAGTGATTCGCCTGGTCGAGCTTGAAGAGAAACGCGGCGCGCGCGTCGGCAAGCTTTCGGGCGGGCAGCGGCAGCGGCTCGCCATCGCGACGGCGCTTGTTTCCGCGCCGGACCTGCTCTTTCTGGATGAGCCGACAACGGGGCTGGACCCGCAGGCCAGGCTCAAGCTGTGGGACATCGTAGAGAAGTATCAGGCCGGTGGAGGCACAGTGCTGTTGACGACGCACTACATGGAAGAGGCCGCGCGCTTGTGCGACCGCGTGGCGATTCTGGACCACGGGCGCGTGATTGCTCTGGGGACGCCCGCCGAATTAATCGAATCGCTCGGCGCGGACCAGATCGTGGAGATTACCGTGCGTGGAGAGCTGCGAGAAGAGTCCGTCAGACAGTTGCCGGGGGTGCGCCAGCTTCGCAGGCAAGAGGGCACGTATGCCCTGACCGTCTCTGACATCAGCGCGGCGCTGCCTGCCTTGCTCGCGGAACTGGACCGGCAACAGGCGACGCTCGTCAGCCTGGCTACGCATCAGGCGACGCTTGAAGATGTCTTCGTCAGTCTGACAGGGAGGATGCTGCGCGATGGCTGAGGGCGGACCGGGAATTATCCGGGAGGCGGAGACCGACAAGGCTTTGGCGGAAGATGAGCATGTAGATAATCTACTGGACCAGCGCGCGCCGCAACCCACGCGCGTGACGGAAGAGGACCGCCCGCGCCATCCCTTGATAGAGCTGACGCTGACCAGGGTCCGCGAATTTCTGCGCGAGAAGGAGGCTGTCTTCTGGGTCTTCGTCTTTCCGGTGCTGCTGGCCTTCGCGCTCGGCATAGCTTTTCGCAACACCGGACCGGAAAAGCTGCGCATCGCCATCGAAGACAGTGGTCCACAGCCTCAAGCGCCAGCGCCCCCGGAGATCGCCGCCGCGCTTTCTCGCTCAAAGCAGATAGAGCCTCTGATTCTTTCGCCGACGGAGGCCGCGCGAGCCTTGCGCAGCGGTAAGGTCGCGCTCGTCGTGCGCGCGACGGGTAATCAAGGGACGACAGGCCCGGGTTCGGGAACAGGTCTTGAGCAAAACAGGACCAGCCCTCAGCCTCGAACACCGGCCTTCGATTATCGCTACGACCCGACGCGGCCTGAGAGCATGACGGCGCGGCTCGCAGTGGATGATGCGCTGCAACGCTCCGGCGGGCGCGCAGACCTCTTCGCGGCGACGGACGAGAAGGTGACTGAGACTGGCGCGCGTTATATAGATTTTCTGATTCCGGGTCTCATCGGCTTGAACCTGATGGGCAGCGGAATCTGGGGCGTGGCCTTCGCTGTGGTCCAGGCGCGCGGGAAAAAGCTGCTCAAGCGTTTCGCCGCAACGCCTATGCGACGCTCGCATTATCTGCTCTCGTTTATGATGTCGAGGCTGGTTTTTCTGGCGCTTGAGATTATCGCTGTGCTTGGTTTCGCGTGGGTCGTCTTCGGGGTAACGGTGCGCGGCTCGCTGCTCAGCCTGGCGTTCGTCTCTCTGCTGGGCGGGCTGGCGTTTTCAGGTCTCGGAATGCTTGTCGCCGCGCGGCCAGAGACGGTCGAGGGCGTCTCCGGGCTATCGAATCTGCTGATGCTGCCGATGTGGCTGCTGTCCGGGACGTTCTTTTCGTCCGAGCGCTTCCCGCCATCGTTGCAACCCTTTATCAAGGCGCTCCCGCTGACGGCGGTCAACGATGCGCTGCGCGCAAACATTAACGAGGGCGCGGCACTCTGGACCAACTGGCCGCAGCTCGCAGTCATCCTCGCCTGGGGAGTGCTGAGCTTCGTCATAGCGTTGCGCATCTTCCGCTGGAAGTGAATGCCGAGAGAAGGAGCATGATGAGATACAGGCGATTTGGACGCACGGGCTGGATGGTCAGCGAGATCGGCTACGGGATGTGGGGGATGGGGAGTTGGAGCGGGTCGAGCGATGAAGAATCGCTCGCCTCTTTGCAGCGCGCAGTAGAGCTTGGCTGTAATTTCTTTGACACGGCCTGGGCCTACGGGCAGGGGCGCAGCGAGGGCTTGCTGGGCCAACTGGTGCGAAATAATCCCGACAGGCGTCTCTACACGGCGACTAAAATTCCGCCTAAGAATCTCAAGTGGCCGAGCCGCCGCGAGTACACGCTGGATGAGAGTTATCCGCCTGAGCACATAGAGGAGTATGTCGGCAAGAGTTTGAAGAACGCAGGGTTGGAGAGCTTTGATCTGGTCCAGTTTCATACCTGGGAAGACAGTTGGGCGGATGACAAACGCTGGGCCGTCAAGATGGACGAGCTGCGTAGGCAGGGCCGCTTGAAAGCCGTCGGCATCAGCCTCAATCGCTGGGAACCCTGGAACGGCGTGCGCACAGTGCGCAGCGGCCTCGTTGATGCCGTGCAGGTTATCTACAACATCTTTGACCAGAATCCTGAAGACGAGCTGTTCCCCGCGTGCAAGGAGATGGAGACAGCCGTCATCGCGCGCGTGCCGTTTGATGAGGGGACGCTGACGGGCACGCTGACAAAGGATTCGAGCTGGCCCGAGGGCGACTGGCGTAATACTTACTTTGTCCCCGAAAATCTGATTCCGAGTGTCGAGCGCGCGGACGCCTTAAAGCCGCTCGTGCCCGCAGGCATGACGATGCCGGAGATGGCGCTGCGTTTTATTCTCAGCCATCCAACTGTGAGCACGATTATCCCGGGGATGCGAAAGACGGCGCACGTCGAATCCAACATCGCCGCCAGCGATGCCGGGCCGCTCTCCACGGAGCTTTACGAAAACTTGCGCGCGCATCGCTGGAACAGGCAGCCCGCGCAGTGGTCGCAATAAAACAGTTTTCGGTTTTCAGTTAAGACCGATTAACGAGTTTTTCTTAAAACTGAACACTGAAAACTGAATTTAGTGAGGACTAATTTGAATGGCATTGATTGGAGCGAATGAGCTGAAGCGGAAGATGCTGATTACGGTTGAGGGGCAGCCCTTTACGGTGATTGATGTTTTCTTCGCGTCGCCTTCTGCGCGCGGAGCGTCTACCATGGTGCGCACCAGGCTGAGGCATCTCTTGACGGGGGCTGTGCTGGAAAAGAGCTTTAAGATGAGCGAGAAGTTTGCCGAGCCGGATGTGCAGTTGACGCCCGCCTCCTTTCTCTACGCGGACCCTTCCGGCCTGCACTTTATGGATGAGAGCAGCTATGAACAGTTCTCTCTGGACGAAGAGCGCATAGGGGATGATCGCGGCTACCTGAAAGAGGGCATGACCTTGCAGGTCTTGAAATACAACGGCGCGCCCGTCTCGCTGCAACTGCCGCAGTTTGTCGAATTAGCGGTCGTCGAGACAGAGCCTGGGCTGCGCGGAGACACTGCGGCGGGCGGCTCAACCAAGCAGGCCACGCTCGAAACGGGCCTCATCGCGCGCGTCCCGCTGTTTATCAAGGAAGGCGAAACCGTCCGCGTCAATACGCAGACGGGCGAGGTCGCGGGCCGAGCCTGAGACAGCTTCTGAGATAAGAATTCTTTCTGATATACTCACGATTATTGATTGCTTGAGCTGCCTTCCTCGCGTTGCTCAAGAGAGTTTTCCGTTCGCAGTTGTGGACCAGCGACTTACCTGACAGGCCGTGAACAGTCTGAGGCCGGAGGCTGTGAGATCAAAACCGGCTCTTTAAAATCTTCCGAACACCTCATTCCAGGACGCACAGAAGGGCTACTGATGGAACGCCCAGGCGAAGTTTATAAAGATGGCGCAGGCCACCTCGAAGAGCTGTTGGAGCGGCTCTCGGCCATCCCGTTCATCAGCCTGACGGTCAACTTCATAGCCCTCGGCCTCTCCAACTGGATCGTCCTTAATCTCTATCTCTTCATCAGCCGCTGGGGAGCAATCCAACTCGTTGAGGCCGCCCTGACCTTAACCGACAGGCTGCTCTGGGCCGGACTCTTCGCGCTCCTGGCCTTTCACTATCTCTTAACTTTCCACACGGTCGCTTACGTCTTCCCGGGACTCTACCCTGAAGAAAAGCGCATGGTGATGGTCCCGCTGGTCTGGGTCTACCTGGCTCCCGTCGTGGCCTTCGTCCTGATGCTCTTGTGCTCCCAGATGGCCGTCAGGCTGGACCTTATAGAGCCACTCTCGCCAGGCGCGGCTCGCGCCTGGCTGGTCCGCTCCTACCTCGTCGCGCTCCTGACGACTTCGCTCCTGTCCATCCCCAGACGCAAATGGACTCTGAGCTTCTACGGCTACCTCGCCCTGCTGGTCTTCATCTGGCTGCTGCCCAACCACTTTTTCGATACCCTCATTCTCGCGCTCGTCGAATTCTGCGTCATCCTGCTGGCCGTCACGACGGCTGTCCGCATCATCTTTAAAAGACAGATGGCCCTCGCGAGCGAAGATGAACAGCAGCAGCCAAGTGCGGCCTGGTCAGGCGTAGACCCTGAATACCGACGCGAAGAGAGCGAGCAGCCCTGGGATGCGGATACCAGGGAGAAGATTGAGGAGTACACGAAGGCTTTGGAGGCCAATCCGAAAGATGCGGCAGCTTATACTAATCGTGCCATGGCGCGCGCCAGTTTGGGCCAGTACGATCTGGCCGTAGAGGATTTTTCAAAGGCAATGGAAATTGACCCCGATAACATAGAGGCCGTTTATCAATGCGCGCGCGCTCGCTCGCTGCTGGGCCAATACGATCTCGCGCTTGAGGGATTGACGAAGACATTGGAGGCCGGTCTGGAATTGGGCGAGGCCCATTTCAGCCGCGCCCGCATCTATTACAGGCTCGGGCGTGAAGAACTGGCGATCAAGGATTTCACCAGCGCGCTTGAGCATCTGGAAGACGCATCCATGCGAGCCAATGCCTATGCCAAACGCGGCCAGGTCCATTATGATCTGGGCCACTACGAGCAGGCCATCGAAGACTTTACGGAAGCCTTAAAGTTTGACGAGTCGAATTGGGATGTCAGTTGGAAACTCAGACAGGCCCAGGAGAAATTGGCTGAGCTGGAGAACGCAGAGGCGGATTCCTCCCGGGCGGGCGAGAGTCAAGAGCCTCTTTAGCTTTATCTTTCAGAGAAGGGTTAATGGACCAGCTTTTACAAATCTTGAGCGCGCCCTGGGTGCAGGCCGTTATCGGTCTGCTCGGTATCTTTGTGGGGATACCTTCGGTGCTCAGCTATATACAGGAACGCATTGGTAAACGCAAGAACCGTGATGAAAACCATTATCTTGAGGGGGTCATCAACTATCTGCACAAGCTGAACCGGCGCAGCTCTTTCGACGAGGCGTTCTTTGTCGAGCGCGATTTCAGGCTCAAGCAGCCCTATCAGCCGCGCGAGTTCTTCATGTCCAAACACCGCGCGCTCTTTCCACAAATCCAGACGCTCGGCAGCGAAGCCGGGAATGACTCATCCGGCGGCTACTACACCAGCAATCTTTTCAAGGAGGCGCGGGCCGGGATGGGCGAGCCGATTATCATTCTCGGAGAGCCTGGCAGCGGCAAGAGCGTCTCTTCAAGGCAGCTCGCGATGAGCATCGCCACCAACTCTCTCAAGAGCCGCAAGCCTGAAAGACCGATTCCGGTCTTTCTCTCGCTCAACGAGTACACGGGTTTGGACGAGAGCGGCCAGCCTGTAGACTTTTACAGCTTTCTTGAGCTCTCGCTTGAGAGCCGTGGCAAGGCCGCGCACACTTTTCCTTCCGCCTACCTGCTTCAGAACCTGCCCCAGTATTTAGATTCAGGGCGGATATTCTTTATCCTCGATAGTCTTGACGAGATGCCGCCCGCAACCTTTCAAGCCCGCTGCGCCTATCTCTCGACATTCATAGACCAGCACGGGACCAATAAGTTTGTCATTGCCTGCCGCAGTAACGATTTCGCCGGGCAGATTAAGGGCCGCGAAGCCTATCTGGACAAACTCAAGCCAAAGGAGATCGAGTCGTTTATACGCAAGCGTCAAAGGCTGCTCGAAGGTCATCAGCCTGCCGATGTCTTCCAGCGGATTATGGACCCGTCCTTTATCCTCAACTCGGTCGTAGACAATCCCTTCTATCTCAATCTGATTCTCTACTTCCTCTCGATCAAGGGCTTTCTGCCGGAAAACTTTCCGCGTTTGTTCGAGGGCATCTGCGAAGACTGGGCCGAGCGCGAAGCCGGACGCGAGCTGGCGCGGCAGGGCATACACAAGCAGGCTGGTCCAGTATTTGACGAGAAGCTCCAGGCCCTCACCAAAAGGCTCCTCTCGGGGCTGGCGGAGCTGGCCTTCGGCATCTCAAATTCGGCGGGCTTCGGCACCTACATCCGTTTGTCGGATGTCGAGAGCCTCTGCGCGCGGCCCGGCAGGACGCTCGAAGTCGTCAACCTGGCGCTGCGTCTGGGCCAGGAGGGCGGCCTTCTCGATGTCAATCAGGAGGAGGCGAAGGTCCGTTTTATTCATCACAAGTTTCAGGAATACTTCGCCGCCAAATTCCTCAACGAAGCGCTCAGCCAGGGAGCGCTCTCATACGAAAAGATTCCGTCCATCTGTCGCAATATCTGGTGGGATGAAGTGACGGCCATCCTGACCAGCATCGCGGACCACCCGGAAGAGATTATCAAAATTCTCTTCCGCGATATTGAATTGTCCGCCAGGGGCGGCGGGACCATCTCGCTTTTGCAACGCGACTACTGGCTCGTCGGGCGCTGTTTGCAGCGCATGCCTGAGACTCCGAAGAAAGAGCCGCTGGTCCACGAAGTTATCAGCCATATCGAGCGCGAGCTTAATGACTACGGGACCACGCTGCCGACCGTCATTGATTGTTTGAGGGCGCTCGGCGAGATAGATAATCCGCGCGCCGTCCATCTGCTCTCGACCTATCTTGAGAGCAACAGCAAGATACTCAGGGAGCTGGCCTTCGCCGGCCTCTCTCGTTCACAGACGGGAAGAAACTACCTCATGCAGCATGTCCACCGGATAGGCTTCGACATCTATTTGCGAGGCAGGTTTGGCGGGCGGCGCGGGCGCTATGCCAAGAACATTCGGAGTATAACTTTCTCTTCGGCGGAGACGCGTTTGATACTCGCCTGCTATGCTGGCCTGGGCAGGTTGTTCAGATCATACAAGAGCCTTTTCACGCTCCTTCTCATCTTCACACTCTTTAAAATCATCCTGAGCAATATCTACAGCGTGCTCTTTATCGGCGTCGCCATGACCAATGATATCGTGATGGCATATTTCTCGCGCAAGATTCCGACGACCGGGGAGATTCTTATCAACCTGGCTAGACGCAGCCTGCTGCTGGTCCTGCTCGCCTCTGCGACGGCGCTCGGCTTTTTCACTCCGCCCGTGCGCGCCTCGCTCAGTATCTGGGGTCTCTGGTTTGGCTACGCGCTTATCAAGTGGCTCTGCGAGCTGGCAGTCGTCCTCCTGCTCAAGAAGTTGAGAGGCGATGTCTTCGCGGAGTTGGACGAGTTTGAGAGGATGAGCCCGTGGCAGCTTCTGGTCGCGGCGGTCAAGGCTTTTAAGAGAAAGTTTGTTGACGGCGCTCCAGATTCACAGTTCTACTATATCTCTATGGTCAGCGCGGGGTTTATGAAGCCCACGGCATTCGTCAGGGAGCATATGTCTTCGGTTGAAGATTTGAACCACCTCATGCTGATGCTCAAGGATGCGGATTTCGGTGGCCGCGAGATAGAGATTTACGAGGCCATCCAGAACAAGGAAAGGCAGCTCCTGCAAAAAACCATCACGCCGCGCATTATAGATTTCAAGAACGGGCAGGAAGAGAAAGCGTAAATCATCAGCGCCCTTCAGCAACGACCCAAGAGGAATGCCGCGTCTCCCGGCCTGCTGCGCCTCTCGCGCAAACCCTGAGTGCCTCGCGCAGATTTTGTTTGCCGCCCGGTCGGCAGTAGAATCAACTTCCGGAGTATCTTCTAATGAGTGAATCAGGGCAGCAGAATCTCGAAGGGACTGGCGGGCAGGCGCAGCGTGCGTCGGAAAATGCTGCCGAGGCCGTCCATCCGAGCCATTACGAAGCCGTTAAGACCGAACTCAAAACCGAAGCCCCGCATGATGACGACAGCCTTGCTGGACCAGACGATGAAGCCTCGCAGCGGGCCGCGAGCTTCGCAGAGGATGGCGCATTCTACAGCCTCGCATCTACGGGCGCGCAGCCTCCGGATGAATTGACAGGGATAGAGATTAAGGCTACGAGCAGGGCTGCGGGCGGCATTCCGGCCATCCTGGCGACGGCGAAATTCACCTTGAGGGAGATGGGCCTGCTGCGCGGGACGCGCACTCTGCTACAGGTCAACCAGAAGGACGGCGTGGATTGTCCGGGCTGTGCCTGGCCCGACCCGGACGGCGAGCGTTCAATCGTAGAGTTTTGCGAGAACGGGGCCAAGCACATCGCGGACGAGGCGACGACCAAACGTCTGACACCCGAGTTCTTCAAAGAGTGGACCGTAGCGGACCTCTCATCAAAATCCGATTACTGGCTCAACCAGCAGGGCCGACTCACGCATCCTCTGGTCCTGCGCGAGGGGAGCGATTATTACGAGCCTTTGAGCTGGCCGGAAGCCTTCGAGCTGATCGCCTCCGAGCTAAACGCGCTCGCCTCGCCGGATCAAGCGATTTTTTATACTTCGGGTCGCGCGAGCAACGAGGCTGCCTTTCTCTACCAGCTTTTCGTCCGCCAGTTCGGGACCAATAATCTGCCAGACTGTTCCAACATGTGCCATGAATCGAGCGGCTCGGCCCTCACCGAAAGCATAGGCGTAGGCAAGGGCACGGTCACGCTCGAAGATTTCAATCTGGCCGAGGCCATCTTTGTCATCGGGCAGAATCCGGGGACGAACCACCCGCGTATGCTGACCTCTCTTCAGGCCGCCAAGCGTAGAGGATGCAAGCTGGTCCACATCAACCCACTGCCGGAAACAGGCATGCGCCGCTTCAAGCACCCGCAGGAAGTCCTTCACCTCGCGGGCCGGGGCACAGAGCTGTCGGACCTCTTTCTGCAAGTCCGCATCAACGGCGATGTCGCGCTTCTCAAGGGCATTATGAAAGAGGTGCTCGAAGCGGAAGACGAGAGGCCGGGCCGTGTCCTGGACCACAAATTTATCGAAGAGAGAACACACGGCTTTACGGAATTTGTCGAGGCGCTGCGAGCCGTCGGTTGGGACGAGATTGTCTTAGAGAGCGGCGTCGAACGCTCTTTAATTCATCAAGCGGCGGAAATCTTTATCAGTTCGGAGCGCACCATCTTCTGCTGGGCGATGGGCCTGACGCAGCACAGAAACGCCGTCGCCAACATACAGGAGATAGCCAACCTGATGTTTTTGCGCGGGCAGATAGGCAAGCCGGGCGCTGGCCTCTGCCCCGTGCGCGGCCACAGCAACGTGCAGGGCGATAGGACCGTCGGCATCTGGGAACGCCCGCGCGCGGCCTTCCTTGATAATCTGGCGGAGGTCTTCAACTTCGAGCCGCCGCGCCACCACGGACTGGATACTGTCGAATCCATCAAGGCCATGCACGCGGGCCGTGCCAGAGTCTTCTTCGCGCTCGGCGGCAATTTTCTCTCGGCCACGCCGGACACGGAATACACAGCCGAAGCCCTGCGCCGCTGTCGCCTGACGGCGCACGTCTCGACCAAGCTCAACCGCGCACACTTGATTACTGGCGAGCAGGCATTAATCCTGCCCTGCCTGGGTCGGACGGAGATTGACATGCAGGCGAGCGGACCACAGTTTGTCAGCACAGAAAATTCTATGGGCGTCGTCCAAGCGTCTGTCGGGAGGCTAGAGCCTGCGTCCGAACATCTTCTGAGCGAGCCTGCCATCGTCGCTGCTCTGGCTCGCGCCACTCTGGACCAGAAAAGCAGACTCGACTGGGACTGGCTCATCGCGGATTACGACCGCATACGCGACCTTATTGAAAAAGTCATCAAGGGTTTTGAAGATTACAACCGCCGCGTGCGCGAGCCTGGCGGATTCTACCTGCCGAACGCCGCGCGCGAGGGCGAGTTCAACACGGCGACGGGCAAAGCAAACTTTACGGTCCACCGGATTCCGCACCTCAATCTGGCATCGGACCAGTATCTGATGATGACCATACGCAGCCACGATCAATTCAACACGACCATCTACGGTCTTGATGATCGCTATCGCGGCATCTACAACGAGCGGCGCGTCGTCCTGCTCAATCCCGAAGACATCAAGGAGGCCGGATTAGAGCCGGAGCAGGCGGTTGATCTCTTTAGCCACTTCGAGGGCCAGAGGCGCACGGCGCGCCGTTTCCTCGTCGTGCCCTTTAGCATCCCGCGCCGCTGCGCCGCGACCTACTTTCCAGAAGCCAACGTCCTCGTCCCCGTCGGCAGCGTCGCCGAAAAAAGCAATACGCCCGCCTCCAAATCCGTCATCATCAGCATCAAGCCTTCAACTGATGTCGCGGCGCAATTTGATGACGACCGGGCGAGCGTGTAATTTGTAGGGGCAGGGACAAGCCCTACCCCTACAATTACCGATTTTTATCAATTCACGTGGAGGTTTTGAAACTTAAATAATGAGCACTGTACCGAACAAGGTTATCTACTCGATGGTCGGAGTCTCCAAGCGTTACGATAAAAGAGTAGTCCTCAAAGATATTTATCTCTCCTATTTCTACGGCGCGAAGATTGGCGTCATAGGTCTCAACGGGTCGGGCAAATCTTCGCTCCTCAAAATTCTCGCTGGCGTGGACCAGGAGTTTGAAGGGCAGACTGTGCTCTCTCCGGGCCACACCATAGGCTATCTGGAACAGGAGCCGCGTCTTGATGAGACGAAAACCGTCCGCGAGATAGTTGAGCAGGGCGTCCAGGCAACCGTTGACCTGCTCAAGGAATATGAGGAGATTAACGCCAGATTTGCCGAGCCGATGTCCGACGAAGAGATGGCGGACCTCCTGGAAAAGCAGGGCGCTGTGCAGGACCGGCTCGACGCGGCCAACGCTTGGGACCTGGATTCGAGGCTCGAGCTGGCAATGGACGCGCTGCGCTGCCCGCCCGGCGAGACCCCTGTCAAAATCCTTTCGGGCGGCGAGAAACGCCGCGTCGCGCTCTGCCGACTGCTCCTGCAAGAGCCTGACATCCTGCTTCTGGACGAGCCGACCAACCATCTGGATGCGGAGTCCGTCGGGTGGCTCGAACAGCACTTGCAGAAGTATCCCGGGACGATCATCGCCGTCACGCACGACCGCTATTTTCTGGACAACGTGGCCGGATGGATTCTCGAACTTGACAGAGGGCAGGGCATTCCCTGGCATGGCAACTATTCATCATGGCTCGAACAGAAGCAGGAGCGGCTGCGTCAGGAAGAGAACAAGGAGACGGAAAGACAAAAGACCTTGCAGCGCGAGCTGGAATGGATACGCATGTCGCCCAAGGGCCGCCACGCCAAGTCCAAGGCGCGCATCAACTCATACGAAGCGCTGCTCAGCCGCGAGAGCGAAAAACGTGCGCAGGAGCTTGAGATTTATATTCCGCCCGGCGAGAGGCTGGGCAGCGTCGTTATCGAAGCCGAGAACGTGAGCAAGGCTTATGGCGACCACCTGCTGGTCGAGAAGATGTCTTTTGCTCTGCCACCGGGCGGCATCATCGGCGTGATTGGTCCAAACGGCGCGGGCAAGACGACGCTCTTTCGGATGATTACGGGCCAGGAGCAGCCAGATAGCGGGACGATTCGCACGGGCGAGACGGTCCAACTCGCCTACGTGGACCAGAGCCGCGATGTGCTCGATGCGAACAAGACTATCTGGGAAGAGATTTCAGACGGGCAGGATGTGGTCCAGTTGGGTGCGCGCCCGGTCAACTCGCGAGCCTACGTCGGGCGCTTCAACTTCTCCGGGCAGGACCAGCAGAAAAAGGTCGGCACGCTCTCAGGCGGCGAACGCAATCGAGTCCACCTGGCAAAGATGCTCAAGTCGGGCGCGAACGTCCTCCTGCTCGACGAGCCGACCAACGATCTGGATGTCAACACGATGCGCGCTCTCGAAGAGGCGCTCGAAAACTTCGCTGGCTGCGCCGTCGTCATCAGTCACGACCGCTGGTTTCTGGACCGGATCGCGACGCACATCCTGGCCTTTGAAGGCGAGAGCCGCGTCGTCTGGTTCGACGGCAACTATTCGGAATACGAGGCGGACCGCAAGGCCAGGCTCGGCGCGGCAGCCGACCAGCCGCACCGCATCAAGTACAGACAGTTGACCAGAAGTTAAGAGGAATCAAACGCGCTCGGAATGGCTCAATGCCTGGATGGCTTTTCCCAGGCGAGCTGTCGTGTTCCGGCTTCGTCGGTCTCTTTGCATGCGGTCAAACTGAGACTTGACAGCGGGGATGAACGAGGCTAAACTTCCCGCACATAAAAAGTCCGGGAAGCTGTACTCGCTCATCCCTACTACACTTGGGAAGACAGCGGGCGAAGAGTCCAAACACTAGAGGCTCTCTACAGTTAGTCGGTGTCTTAAGCGCCGCTTCCAGAAAACAGCGTTGGAGCTTTCTGACGCGCGATTTGTCGCCCCGCAGGGCCTTTACAGAGCCTGTGTGGGGCGATGTCGCGTTCAGGCTCAATTAAAAGGCAAAAGTTAAAGATAAAGAGCTTGCTTCTTATCTTTAACTTTTGCCTTTTCGCCGTCTATCTGACGTAAATCGGGTTAGAGATAATCCAGGGCCTGTCCTTCAGACCATCCGGCAACTGGTCCAGGTAAACCTCTACGCGGTAGATGCCTTTTTGAGCGACGGGAAATTCTTTGCTTGAGGCGAGAGATGCTTCACCGACGACCGCGCCGTCTTTGAAGAGCCTGACGCGGCTTGGGACGGGAGTCCTGACTGTGAGGAGAACTCCGTCTTCAAGCCCTATCTCGTCGCCCATGATTTTCTGCTCGCTCCGGTTGCGTGCCGCGTAAACAAACCCGGACGATTCGCAGAAGAGATCGAAAGAGAGATAACTGTGGCCCGAGGCCAGCGCCTTGAGCAGCGTCTGTGTGCTGAGCGGCGCTCCCTTTTCAATCAACGCGTGAGTGCGCACGAGACGGAAGCTGCGCTCATAAGGGTCCAGCTTGATGCCGAAAAGCTTTTTCCCCGTCTCGTCTCCGAGGCTGAAGCCGACGTTTGAGTGAGCGTCGTTACCGGCGATGGCGACGAGCCTTCTGTTTTTCGTCGCCGCCAGCTTGTCCCAAAGCTTCAGGCTCTCGTCGGGTCTTTCATAAAATCTGGTAAAGAGCAACTCTGGATAACTGCCGTAGGACCAGAGGCCGTCGAAGAAGAGCAGTGGATAGCTGGCACGCTTTGAATTGGTGTAGAGGTTATAGACTTCTATCCCGTCATACCCCTGAGCATCCCAGGTCTTGAACTCCTGCGGGTAGGCTATGAAGGCCAGTCGGCCCTCGGCCTTGGCCCGCGAGATAAGCTCCTCTGTGGTCGCCGTCCCCAGGGAGTTGGCCTTGCCGTCTCCGGGCAAGAGCAGTAAGCGGTCTCCGTTGGCCGCGCTAATCTCGCTGCCATTGACGAAGAGGATTCCATGATGAAATCCATTCAGGGTCATCTCAGCCGTGTCAATCTCGGCTGAGGGATGTTCCGTCATCAGGACGAAATGAAGCTGGTTGGCGTTGGCCGCCTGTATGATTTCAGTGAAGCTCCCTGTGCTGTGCCCGCCGAGCATGGAATGAACGTGTATCACGCCCCTGTAGTCGTCGTAAGCTTGAGCGGTCTGGTCCAACTGGCGCGCGCTGTTGAGCCGGACAATCAAGGCGTGAAGCTGGCCCAGGCGATAGCGTCTGTAGATAAAGGGAAGCTGCGAGAGAAAGAGCAGCCCCAACAGGACCAACAGGATTTTCTTCCAGCGTTTCATCATCGGTCGGCAGAGCAGGGACGAAAAATGGTTGAAGACGAGTTATCGCAGGATGAGAGACAGGCTATCCCGGACGGCCTGCGCGTCTCTGAAGAAATACACTATGGCTGCTCAAGCTTGTTCCTCATCCTCAAAATCAACCGAGGCGACGTGCTCTATAATTGCGCGTCCAAGCTCCAAAGCTCTGACGTGCTCGGGGTGAATCGTATAAGCATGGAGGGCTGCGCGGTCGCGGAAGGCGGCGACGAGACCGGCGTCGAAGGAGCGCGGCAGACGTAGCATGTCAAAGCCTGCCTTAAAGCTCTCAATCTCGGAGATCAAAGCCGGGAGGTTTTGCAGGGCCGCGATGTGGCTCTCTCTAGCAGCTTGCTCTGCGTCCGCGAGATATTTCCAGATGACGATGTGAGTCAGCATTTTCGGTTTGGGCCTCAGCCCGTCATTTCAAATTCAAAAATTCCGGCGAGCGGCTACTTCAAAAATCTATCGAACCAGTCGAGCGTCCTTTCGAGCGCGTCCTGGCGATGACGCGGCTCGCGCAGGCCGTGTCCCTCGCGCGGGTAGCGGACAAGCACTGTCTCCACGCCGCGCCGTTTTAAGGCCATGTACATCTCTTCGGCCTGCGTGATATGCACGTCGTTGTCCTGCTCGCCGTGAATCAGCAGGAGCGGCGTTTGCGCCTGCCTGACGTAGCGCATCGGCGACCAGCGCCAGAGCAGGTCGTAATCATCCCAGGGAAAGCCGCCGAACTCGGCGTGAATCAAATCCTGGTAGAGCGAAGTCGAGTAGAAGCTAATCAGATTACTGACGCTCGCGGCGGCGACGCCAGCCTTGAACCTGTTCGTCTGCGTGATTATCCAGTTAGTCATAAAGCCGCCGTAAGAGCCGCCCGTGACGCCCAGCCTGTCGGGGTCAATCCATGAAACTCTGCGGAGGGTTTCATCCACGCCGCGCATCAAATCCTGATAATCGCCGCCGCCCCATTCGCGCAGAGTCCCATCGGAGAATTTCTGCCCGTAGCCGCTTGAGCCGCGAGGGTTCAGGTAGAGCACTGCGTAGCCGCGAGCCGCGTAAGCTTGAAAGGTCGGGTTAAAGCCCGAGCCGCTCATCCCATGAGGCCCACCGTGCACGCTCAGGATGAGCGGATAGCGTTGGGTCTCGCGGAAATCCAGAGGCCGCATCAGCCAGCCCTGTATTTCCGTTCCATCGAAACTCCTGAATCTAATCTCTTCGGGCGCGACAAATCTGTTGGAACGCGTGACCTGCTCATTATGAGTTGAGAGCTGTCGGGCAATTCCCGTGGCCGCAGATTCAAGCCAGACCTCCGTGGGATGAGTCGCATCGCTCATCGTAAAGGCCATCTGTGTGACGATTGAGCTGTGCGGAAATTCTCTGGTCGGCGGGATGAGCCTTGAGTTGCTGACGCTAAAGCTGCCGATTTGAAATGAGTAAGCGGGCGCATCAGCGTGGGCCGGAAATCTTTCGTCAATAAAAGAGCCTGGGATGGGCAAACGGCTGCTGCGCATCCCTCCCGGCGTCAGGCTCAGAGAAAATTCGAGAATCGTCGCGGTCGGCAGCACGTAAGTATAGATCGTCGTGCGCCCCTGATTATTTGCCAGATAAAAGATGGCGCGGCTGTCTGTATACCAGCGCGGGCTTCTGGCACGCCTATCCTGTTTGGCATTGAGTTCGCGCCCCGCGCCGCCGCGCGCGTCAATGACCCAGAGGTGCGCGTCTTCAGCGACGCTGTCAATCGTCGTCAACTCTCTTTTAGTCGCCGTGTAAGCGATCAATTTTCCGTCGGGCGACCAGGCAGGCTCATACTCGCAGCCTTTCGTCTCCGTGATGCGACGCTCGCGTCCCTGCATGTCAACGGCGAAGATGTCAGAGTTGTTGTTGGCGTCCGGGTCCGCTTCACGGTTGGAGAGGAAGGCCAGCTCTTTGCCGTCCGGACTCCATGTGATGGCGTGGTCGTAAAATGGACCACGCGTCAACTGCTGCGGCTGGCTCTCCCTGTCCGGAGCTTCGACTTCAACCAGCCAGAGATGCGTGCGCGCTCGGTCTGCAAAGGAGGTCCGCGATTTATACTGTATGCGGTCAATGACGCGCGGGTCGTCGCGTTGATTCGCCTCTTCGGTCCTGTCCGTTGGCGCGGTAGCCGCGTTCTCATCTTCACTCGCGGAGATGAAGGCCAGGCGGCGCGAATCAGGCGACCAGGCGAGTGATTCTCCGGCGTAGGTGATAAAGAAGTTGGTCTCGCGGACGGGCGCGACGAAGCGCGGTCTGCGGTCGGTGAGCGAGACTATCCAGATACCGCTCTGCCCGTCCTTGTTTGCCATCAAGGCCAGGCGACGGCTGTCCGGCGACCAGCGAGCGCCGCCAGCGTAGAAGCCTGCGGGGAGGAGCGGGACGGGGGCGGGCCGCGTTCTCTCGATCTGGGTCGCGGAGGTCTCGCGCGTGGCTGGTCCAGCGCCGGACCAGCCGTTGGTCCGGGCCAGCCAGAGCGTCGTCCGCGTCGTGTTGCTTTGCGGGTCAACAGCCGAGACGCTGTAAACGACCCATTCGCCGTCGGGCGAAATCTGCGCGTCCGCGACGCCCGCTACGCGCAAGGTGTCGGCAGGCGTCATGCCTCTGCGCGTCTGTCCAAACATCGAAGACGTGAAGAGTGCTATCAGGAAAATAGGTACGGCGAGAGTGCGCGAGAATCTGTTCATGCTTTTGAATGAGCCGATGCGACGGGCCGCGAGTCCAGTTGCTCTTTGAGCAGTTGCCACGCCAGGCGAATGTGCGTCTCGGTCGTGCGTATGTTGCCGATGGCGAGGCGTAGCGTGAGCCTGCCGTTTAACTTTGTGTGTGAGAGGTAGGCGCGGCCCGTCGCGTTGACGCCATGCATGATGGCTTCGTTGAGCGCGTCCAGGCGCGCTTCGCGTTCCTCTTCCGCCTCGCCCTCGATTTTCGTAGAGGCGCGAAAACAGACCGTGCTCAAGGGAACGGGCGCGAGCAGTTCCCAGTCAGGCGAGGCTTCAACCAGCGAGGCGAAGAGGCGCGCGAGGCGGCAGTGCTCGCGTATGCGCGCGATTAAGCCTTCGCGTCCGAAGTAGCGCAGGACCATCCAGAGCTTGAGGGCGCGAAAGCGTCGGCCAAGCTGTATGCCGTAGTCCATCAGGTTGCGTACCTCTTCGCCCTCTTCCGTGCGCAGGTATTCGGGAACGAGCGAGAAGGCGCGGCGCAGCATCTCCATACGCCGCGAGTAGAGCACGGAAAGATCGAAGGGCGTAAAGAGCCATTTGTGCGGGTTGGTGACGAGCGAGTCGGCGCGCTCGCAGCCCTTCATAATCTTTTGCAGCTCTGGAACAATCGCCGCAGAGCCTGCGTAGGCCGCGTCAACGTGAAGCCAGAGATGATGTGTTTGGCAGAGGTCCGCAATCTCGTTGACGGGGTCTATGCTGGTGGTCGAGGTCGTGCCGACCGTGGCGACGACGCAGAAGGGCAGAGCGCCCCGCCGTTTGTCCTCTTCAATGGCGCGGGCCAGGGCCTGCGCGTCCATGCGAAACTCCGCGTCAACCGGAATCTTCCGCAGGCTGCGTTGGCCCAGCCCGAGCGTGATGACTCCCTTCTCGATGGAGGAGTGGGATTGTTCCGAAGCATAGACACAAAGAAGCGGTAAATCGGTGCGACCGCTCATGCCGTCTTCTCGTATCTTGAGGTCCAGTGCTTCGCGCGCGGCGGCCATCGCGTGCATGCTTGCGACCGAAGCCGTGTCATAAATGATGCCGGAAAATTCATCCGGCAGGTTCATCATCTGCCGCAGCCAGTCAAGCGCGACCTCTTCCAGTTCGGTCGCGGCAGGACTGGTCCGCCAGAGCATCGCTTTGACATCGAAGGCGGCGCTGAGGAGTTCGCCGTAGATGCCGGGCGCGGAAGTCGAGGTGGCAAAGTAGGCGAAGAAGGCCGGATGATTCCAGTGTGTCAGCGCGGGGACAATCAGTTGGTCCACATCAGCGAGTATGCGTCGCATGTCTTCGCCCGTCGGCGGAGCATGAGCGGGCAGCTGGCGGCGCAGTTCGCCCGGCTCGACCTGCGAGAGCACGGGGCGCTCTTCGAGTTGTTCCAGGTAATCTGCGATCCAGTCAATGACCTCGTGGCCGAAGCGCCTGAAATCCTCTGCGCTCATGTCGCCGAGCGGCGGCGCAAAGCCTGATGAAGAGTTTTCCATCTCCTTCATAATGCGTGCAGTATAACGCGAATCCCGAGGAGTTTCGCAGCGCGGCGCGAAATCAATGCTCGACAGGGCAGATGAAATGGGTATAATGCGCCTGCATTAAACTTTCATCGCCAGCGGGAGTTTGCTCTTCGCAGAACTCGCCGCTATTATGTTGCTGACCACAGCCAGGATGAAGAGCGCCCGGAGGGCAGCGTTCAGCGCGTCTCTCTCTCTCTCTGTGCGCGAGCTTGATTTTCTAACCCCCGGCTCATCCTGTAGAACGCCACACTTGCGAGGTAAATATGAGACGTATCTGCTTAGCGCTCGGATTGATAGCTGCACTCTTGATGACTCTGGCCTGCGAACGCAGGGGCGGAGACGGCACTACCACCACCAGCGGCGTCATCAAGGTCGGTTATTACGGAGACCTTTCAGGACGCACTTCAAACTTCGGAGTCTCGACCAAAAATGGTGTGATGATGGCGGTTGACGAGATCAACAAAGCCGGCGGCATCAACGGTCGGCAGATTGAGATCGTCTCCGAAGACGATGAAGGGCGACCGGAAAAGGCCGCGACCGTCGTCACCAAGCTGGTGGACCAGGACAAGGTCATCGCGCTGGTCGGCGAAGTCGCATCGGGCAACACGCTGGCCGCCGCGCCGAAAGCCCAGGCTTCGCACGTGCCGATGATCTCGCCCTCTTCGACCAATCCGGCTGTGACGCAGGTCGGCGATTATATCTTCCGTGTCTGCTTTATAGACCCGTTTCAGGGCGAAGTGATGGCGAAGTTTGCGGCGAACACCTTGAAAGCTAAACGGGCCGCCATCATGCTTGACTTCAACGCGCCCTATAGCCGCGGCCTCGCAGAATTTTTTGAAGCGAGCTTCGTCAAACTCGGCGGGCAGATCGTCACCAAGCAGGCTTACACGCAGGGCGACCGCGACTACAAAGGCCAGCTCACTTCGATTCGCTCAGCCAGCCCGGATGTCATCTACGTCCCAGGCTACTATGGCGAGGTCGGCGTCATCGCCAAGCAGTCCAAGCAGCTCGGCATCACTGCGCCGCTCCTCGGCGGCGACGGCTGGGACGCGCCGCAGCTCTGGGAACTGGGCGGCGATGCCCTCAACGGCGATTTCATCTCGAACCACTACTCGGTCGAAGACCCCGCGCCCGCGATTCAAAAGTTTGTCGGCGATTATAGATCGCGCTACGGAATCGTGCCTGATGCGCTGGCCGCGCTTGGCTACGACGCGATGAAGGTGCTGGCCGATGCGCTGATGCGTGCAGGCTCTACGGATGGTCCAAAACTGCGCGACGCTATCGCGCAGACCTCAAACTTTGCGGGCGTGACGGGCAAGATTAGCATTAACGCCGAGCGCAACGCCGTCAAGCCCGCCGTCGTGCTCAAGCTCGAAAGCGGTAAGTACGTCTATCAGGAGACCATCTATCCTGAAGGAATGACGCCGCCGACTACCGGTGCGTCGCCCGCGACTTCCGCATCACCTGCGACCGGCGCATCGCCCGGGGCGTCTGCTTCGCCCGCGACGGCGGCTTCACCCGGGGCGAGCGCATCGCCGGCGAGGGGCGCGTCGCCCGCCGCATCACCGAGGGCAACTGGCAGCCCGGCGGGTCTTTGAAGCAGGTCAGGCGCGTTTGCTGGTTAAAGCTCCGTCAGGTTAGCAAGGTTAACGTCTGACGCACGCGAACCCGAAGTCAATCACGCAAGATATGGAAGCTGATCTATGGATACCTTCGTTCAGCAGCTCATCAACGGCCTGACCATCGGCGCAATCTACGCTCTCATCGCGCTCGGCTATACGATGGTCTACGGCATCCTGCGCTTAATCAACTTTGCGCACGGCGACGTCTACATGGTCGGCGCTTTTGTCGGCTACTTCCTGGCCCTACAGCTAGGTTTTGCCGCAGGCCCATCGCTCCTGGGCCTCGCGGTTGTGCTCGTGCTCTCGATGATTGTCGCCGCGCTGGTCGGGATGGCGATTGAGCGCTTCGCCTATCGTCCTGTCAGAAAGTACGCGCGGATGACGACGTTGATCACGGCCATCGGCGTCTCGCTCTTTATCGAGAACCTTTTCGTCGCGCGGCTTGGCGCAGCGCCGCGAGCCTTTTCACAACTCCTGCGCGAGCAGAGCTATACGCTCTTTGGCAACGCCGCCATCTCCAAGTCACAGATACTTATCTTCATGGTCTCGGTCGCGCTGATGCTGCTCTTGCAGTGGATTATCTACAAGACCAAGGTGGGAACGGCGATGCGCGCCGTCTCGTTCAATCTCAACTCTGCTAAGCTGATGGGCATCAATACGGATGCCATCATCTCTTTTACGTTTGCGCTCGGGTCTGCGCTGGCGGCGGCTGGCGGCGTGTTGACGGCGCAGTATAATCCGCAGATTGACCCACTGATGGGTATTATCACCGGCCTCAAGGCTTTCGTCGCGGCGGTGCTCGGTGGCATAGGCAATATTCCCGGCGCTGTGCTCGGCGGGCTGCTTATCGGCATCGCCGAAACTTTCGTCGTCGGCTACGGCATGAACGTTGGCATCCCGACGACGTTCCGCGACGCCGTCGCCTTTGCCATCCTGATTCTTGTGCTGCTGTTTCGCCCGACAGGCTTGCTCGGCTCGACTGTGCAAGAGAAGGTGTAACAAACGAAGTGCTGAGTGATGAGTGAGAAAAGTCTTTAACTCAGCACTCAGCACTCGGTACTTATCACTTAATCTATGCCGACACTCCTCAAACGAATACTGGTCGCCGCCGCCATCATCCTTGTGCTCATCGTGGTCAACGCTTTTATGAGCGAGCAGGGTCTGTTCGGGTTCGGCGCACCGCCCTACTACGCGCGCGTCTTTATGCTCGCAGGCATCAACATCACGCTCGCCGTTTCGCTCAACCTGATTACGGGTTACACGGGCCAGTTCTCTATAGGTCACGCGGGCTTCATGGCCGTCGGCGCATACTCTTCCGCCTATCTGACCGTCTATCATGCGCAGGTCTGGGAGCGCGCGCTGGCAGGGATGCTGGGCGGGACGCTGGCCCACGCGCTGATTTTTCTGCTGGCGATTATCGTCGGCGCGCTGGTGGCTGCGCTGGCCGGGCTGCTGGTCGGTATTCCTTCATTACGACTTCGCGGCGATTACCTGGCAATCGTCACGCTCGGCTTTGCAGAGATTATACGCATCGTCATTCTCAACATTGACAAGGTCGGCGGCGCGACGGGCTTCTCGATTCCGGGCTATACAAACTTTCTCTGGGTCGGCGGCTTCGCCATCATCACGGTCCTCGTCGTCTATAATATTGTTCACTCGGATGTCGGGCGCGCGCTCATCTCTATACGTGAAGACGAGCTGGCCTCGGAGGCTATGGGCATCAACACGACGCGCTACAAGGTGCTCGCCTTTGTGATTAGCTCGGCCTTCGCGGGCATCGCGGGCGTGCTCTTCGGTCACTACACGCAGTTTCTGAGCACCAACGATTTTCAGTTTATACGTTCCTTCGAGATTATCATCATGATCGTGCTGGGCGGGATGGGTTCGCTGACCGGCTCAATCCTGGGCGCGCTGGTCATCACGGTGCTGCCGGAAATTCTCAGACAGCTTCCGGGCGACCTCTCCAACTACAGGCTGGTCATTTACGCGGCGATGCTCATCATCCTGATGCTGACCCGTCCGCAGGGCATCTTTGGCGGACGCGAGTTTAGCCTTTCCTTTCTCAAGCGCGCGCAGAAACGGCCCGAAGGCGAAAGCGCGGTCGGCGCATCGGGCGGCGTTCCCATCGCCGAGCGAGAGACGCTGGCTGAAGATCATGATAAAGAGGTGGAGAACAGATGAGCGGCGCACCTGACCCAAACGCCGTTGACGCGACCAAAGAGCAATCCATCCTAACGGAAACGGCTCGCACGGCACGCAGCCAAAAGCAGTCTCAGGCGGCGGGCGATGCGGTCCTGCGCACGGACAAATGTACGATTCGCTTTGGCGGGCTGACCGCCGTCAAAGAGTTGGACATGAACGTCCGCGCGGGAGAAATCTACGGCCTCATTGGTCCAAACGGCGCGGGCAAGACGACTGTTTTCAATCTGCTGACGGGCGTTTACAAACCGACCTCCGGCGAGATTTACTTTGAAGGTAAGCGGATTGACGGCCTACGTCCATACGAGATCGCGCGGCGCGGCGTCTCGCGCACCTTTCAAAATATACGCCTCTTTCCCGGGATGTCCGTTCTCGAAAACGTCTTGACGGCCTGCCACATACACGTCAAGCAGAGTCTTCTTGATGCAGTGCTGCGCACGCCGCGCTTTGCACGCGATGAGCGCGAGAACGAAGACTATTGCATGGAGCTACTGAGCATCTTTGATCTCGACCGTTTTAAAAATGAGGGCGGGACGAGTTTGCCCTACGGCAACCAGCGTCGCCTGGAGATCGTGCGCGCTCTCGCCACGCGCCCGCAGCTTCTCCTCCTCGATGAGCCTGCGGCGGGCATGAACCCTTCGGAGCAGGAGGACCTGATGAGCCTGATTCATCAGATACGCGACCGCTTCGGTCTGACCATCCTCCTCGTCGAACATAACATGAAGGTCGTGATGGGCGTCTGCGAGCGGATACAGGTCGTGGACTACGGCAAGTCCATAGCCCTCGGCGTTCCCGAAGAGATTAAGAACGACCCGAAAGTGATTGAAGCCTATCTGGGAGATTAACAGTCCGAGAGTTCGAGAGTCCGAGAGTCGCGAGTCAAAGACAAGTTTTTTGCTTTTGACTCCAGACTCTCGGACTCTCGGACTCTGAGACTCCTGAGACTTATGCTCAAGTTAGAAGACATCTCGGTTAACTATGGCGCTATAGAGGCGCTGCGCGGCGTCTCTATGCACGTCGAGCAGGGCGAAGTGGTGACGCTGATCGGCGCCAACGGCGCGGGCAAGACGACGACCTTGCGCACGATTACAGGATTGCTCTCGCCGCGCTCCGGGCGCATCACTTTTGAAGGAGAAGACATCAGCGGGATGGCGACGCACAGGCTCGTCGCCAAAGGCATCTCGATGTCGCCCGAAGGTCGCGGCGTCTTCGCCAACCTCTCCGTCCGCGAGAATCTGCAGATGGGCGCTTATCTGAAGAAGAACAAGCGCGAGATTGCCGAAGACATGGAACGCGCCTTCCGTATGTTTCCGCGTCTCAAGGAGCGCGAAGCGCAAAAGGCCGGAACGCTTTCCGGCGGCGAGCAGCAGATGCTCGCGATGGGCCGCGCGCTGATGTCGCGCCCGCGCCTGCTCCTTCTGGATGAACCCTCGCTCGGCCTCGCGCCGCTGGTCGTTCACACCATCTTTGAAGCCATTGACGAGATCAGGCAGAGCGGGACAACCATCATGCTCGTCGAACAGAACGCGCACGCCGCACTCGGCCACTCCGACCGCGCCTACGTGCTCGAAACCGGAGAGATCATCATGAAAGGCGTCTCCAAAGAACTCGCCAACGACCCGCGCATCAAGGAAGCTTACCTCGGCGAGTAAGCTACGGTTATCTGGAATAGTTATCGGTAACTATTCCGGCAAGGCAAATTCCTGCCCTCTCATCTTAAACCTCTTCATCCCTCAAACGAGCGCGCGCCTCTTCAAGCGCTTCGGCGACACGCTCGGGCGCAGTCCCGCCCGTCTGCGATTTGGTCGCCAGCGTCTGGTCCAGAGACAAAGCTTCGTAAACATCATCGCGAATCAGGGGCGAGGCTGTCTGTAACTTGTCGAGCGGGAGGTCCTCAAGCTCTACGCCGAGTCCTATGGCCTCCAGCACTATGCGCCCGGCCATCTCGTGCGCTTCGCGAAAAGGCATCCCCCGTCGCACGAGGTAATCAGCCAACTCCGTCGCATTCATATAACCCTTCGAGGCAGCCTCGCGCACGCGCTCTTCGCGCACGCGCACATTGCCAAGCACGGTGGCCGTGATGTCGAGCGAGGCCGCGGTCGTCTCAAAGGTATCAAAGACGGCCTCCTTATCCTCCTGCATGTCCTTGTTATAAGCGAGCGGCAGCCCCTTCAGTAGCGTGAGCAGCGCCATCGTGTGACCGAAGACGCGCGCAGCCTTGCCGCGCACCAGCTCCATCGAATCAGGATTCTTCTTCTGCGGCATCAGGCTCGACCCGGTCGCAACCGCGTCGCTCAACTCAAGGAAACCAAACTCTGTCGTGGCGTAGATAATGATGTCTTCGGCGAGCCGCGAGAGATGCATCATAACGAGAGAGCACGCGCCAGCGAATTCGACGCAAAAGTCTCTGTCGCTGACGGCATCCAGACTGTTACGCGAGATACCCTCGAAGCCCAACTCGCGCGCCACCCTCTCGCGGTCAATCCCGTAGGACGTACCCGCCAGCGCAGCAGACCCGAGCGGCATCACGTTGACGCGCCGCCTGGCTTCCCGAAGACGCTCGCCATCACGCGCCAGCATCTCGAAATAGGCCAGACACCAGTGAGCGAAAAGCACTGGCTGTGCGCGCTGCAAGTGTGTATAGCCGGGAAGGACAGCCGACGTATGCTGCGCCGCCAGCTCAAGCAGAGAGCCTTGCGTGCGCCGCAGGCTGGCGAGCAGCCTGTCAATCGCCCAGCGCAGCCAGAGCCGCAGGTCCGTGGCGACCTGGTCGTTACGGCTGCGGCCCGTGTGTAACTTGCGCCCCGTGTCGCCGACCAGCTCTACAAGCCGCGCTTCGACAAACGAATGGACATCTTCGGCTGCCTTATCATCAAGATAATCAGCATCCGCCAGCCCGCGCTCAAGAATAGTTTGAAGCCCGCTCTTGATAATCAGGGCCTCCTCGCGCGTCAGCACGCCAGCGCCGCTCAACCCCTCGCAGTGGGCCATGCTCGCGCGCACATCCGCCTCGAACAGTCTACGGTCAAACCCGAATGAGCGATTGAAGGCGACGAAACTCGCATCGGCCTCGCCCGTAAAGCGCCCACCCCACAGATTCTCAGACTTGCCCATCGAGACCTCCGTCTAATGATTCCTCTTCATCCGTCCAATCATTCGTCCGCATTGTAAGATGCTCGCGGCCATTTGGAAGCGAAAAACGTTTGACGCCATGCATCTCACCTGCTATTTTATGCATCTATGCAATAATTATGCAAATTAGTTGCATAAGACATTGAACATGCAGAAAGAGCTACGACAGCAAAAGATATTGAATCTGATTCGCGCCAAGCGCGTCGGCACGCAGGAGGAATTGTCTGATTATCTTGAGCGTGCGGGTGTCGCCGCAACGCAATCGAGCGTCTCACGCGACCTGGAAGAGCTGGGTATAGTCAAGCATCAGGGCTATTACACGCTGCCGCAAGGCTCGCGCAAGGCTTCTGCGCGCGGGCTGTTGAGCCTGGATACGGCGGGCGAAGTTCTGGTCGTCGCCAAATGCGATCCCGGACTTGCTTCCGCCGTGGCCGTAGAGATTGACGGCGCGCAGATTGAAGAGATAGTCGGCACGCTGGCGGGTGAAGACACGATCTTCATCGCCGTCGAAGGGCGCAAGGCCCAGCGCGCGGTCATCAAGAGAATCTGGGAGCTGTTTGGATAAAACAGACTCATAGTCCGAGAGTCCGAGAGTCTGGAGTCAAAGGCCGAAAGACAAGTTTTTTGCTTTTGACTCTCGGACTCCCGGACTCTCAGACTCTGAGACTTTTTAGGAGAGCGAGTGACGGAGAAGCAAATCAAAAAGATCGTGCTGGCTTATTCGGGCGGGCTGGACACGAGCGTGATGTTGCGCTGGTTGAAGGAGCGTTACGGCTGCGAGGTCGTCTGTTATTGCGCGGATGTGGGCCAGGGCGAAGAGTTGGAGGGGCTGGCGGCGAAGGCGCGAGCAGGCGGCGCGTCGAAGCTTTATATCGAAGACCTGCGCGAAGAGTTTGTCCGCGAATATGTCTGGACCGCTGTCAAGGCCAATGCTGTTTACGAGGGCGTCTATCTGCTCGGCACGAGCCTGGCGCGGCCCGTCATTGCCAGACGCCAGATAGAGATTGCGCGCAGGGAAGGCGCGGACGCGGTGGCCCACGGCGCGACCGGCAAGGGCAACGACCAGGTACGCTTCGAGCTGACTTACTATGCTCTGCAACCTGACATCAAGGTCGTCGCTCCCTGGCGCGAGTGGGAGTTTAAGGGACGCAGCGATCTCATCGCTTACGCCAGAGAGCACAGCATCCCCGTGACGGCGACCGTAGAGAAGCCCTATTCGACAGACAGAAATCTGATGCACGTCTCTTACGAGGGCGGCATCCTCGAAGACCCATGGGCAGAGCCTCCGCCGGACATCTTTCAATTAACGAAAGCGCCTGAAGAGGCCAGGGCAGAGCCTGAGTATATAGAGATAGGCTTTGAGCAGGGCGAGCCTGTCGCTTTGAACGGAGAAAAGCGCGGGCCTGTCGCTCTGCTCGAAGCCCTCAACAGGATCGGCGGCGAGCACGGCATAGGCCGAGTTGATCTGGTCGAGAATCGCTTTGTCGGGATGAAGTCGCGGGGCGTTTATGAAACCCCCGGAGTGAGCATCCTGCAAGCGGCGCATCGCGCGCTCGAATCCATCACGCTCGACCGCGAAGTGATGCGGCTGCGCGATTCAATGGGCGTCAAGCTGGCCGAAAATATTTACTACGGCTTCTGGTTCTCGCCTGAGTTTGAACTGATGCGCGGGATGATTAACGAGACGCAGCAAAGCGTCACGGGCGACGTGCGTCTCAAGCTTTACAGGGGCAGCGCGACCGTTTTGGGCCGCCGCTCGCCCAACTCTCTCTACAGCGAAAAGCTGGCGACCTTCGAGGCCGAAGAGGTTTACAACCAGCGCGATGCCGAAGGCTTTATCAAGCTCAACGCGCTGCGCCTGCGACTGCAAGCAAGAGGTTAGAGGCCGGAAGCCGGAGAGGTTAGTCAAACCCTTTTCTGACTAATCTCTCCGGCCTTTCACCTCCGGCCTCTTTTTCTTTCAAGGAGACGGACGAGCATGAAGGATGTGATTTGTACGACGCCCGTGATGGTTGTCGAAGCGGATAAGATCGGGTCGGCGGTTTCGCCGCTCGGTCTGCCAAAGACTCTCGGAGTGGTCCAGAAGTGCGCGGGCACGCGCGCGGGCGATGTCGTGGTCGTGCGCACTTTGACAGACAGCGCGACCTACAACCAGCTTGAGCTGCCGACCGGCAGGCTCGCCAAGATTAATCCGGGCGAAGTGCTCGTCGGAGTGCTCGGGCGCAGGCGCGCTCTAAAAGGTTTCGTCGGCGAGCTGCCGGAAGATGTGAGGGCCGGAGACAGGTTGCACATCCTGAACATGGGCGGCGTGATAGGCCGCTGCACGGGCCATCATTCGAGCCTCAGCGATGCGATTGCCGTAGAGGTCATAGGGCTGGCCTGCAACGAACAGGGGCGAGTGCTCAACATCGCGGACGTGGCCCTGCCGCTGCGTTATGAGCTGGACCAGACGGCTCCTCTCGTGCTCGTCGCGGGGACATGCATGAACAGCGGCAAGACTTTCGCGGCGACCGAGCTAATCAAGCAGGCGACGCGCAGGGGAATGAAGGTGGCGGCGGCGAAGCTGTCGGGCGTCGCCTGCCTGCGCGATACGCTCAACATGGCGGATCACGGCGCTATCGCGACCGCCAGTTTTCTGGATTGCGGCCTGCCTTCGACGGTCGGCGCGGGCGATCTTGCGCCCGTCGCCAAAGCAATCATCGCGCGTCTTAATGAGGTCGCGCCGGATGTGATTGTCATCGAGCTGGGAGACGGTATCCTCGGCGGCTATGCGGTGGATTCCGTCTTCGATGATTCTCAGTTGAGGGAGGCGACCGCCGCGCTTGTCTTCTGCGCCTCGGATTATGTAGGGGCATGGGGCGGGATAGAGTTGTTTCGTCGTCGCGGCCTCAAGGTTGATGTCATCACAGGCTCCGTGACGGATTCGCAGATGGGCCAGGACTACATCGAAAAAGAGTTCGGCGTCCCCGCAGGCAACGCCAGACGCGACGGCACACGCCTGTTTGAAATCGTGCGGAAAAGACTGGAATCTGGGGTCTAAGAGTCAGGAGTCAAAGGCATCAAGACTTTATTTGGCTTTTGACTCCAGACTCCAGACTCTCAGACTGTTTATTAAGATGAAGATAAAAGTCGGCATCTTTGGTGGTTCGGGTTATGGCGGGGCGGAGCTTTTGCGTCTGCTGCTGTTGCACGAGTCTGTCGAGGTCGCGCTGGTGACGGCGAACGAGCACGCGGGCAAGAGCGTCGGCGAAGTTCACAGGAATCTTTACGGGCTGACCGGGTTGAGATTCGAGCGCGCGCCGGAAGACCTCTCGGAGTTGAGCGGGTTGGATTGCCTGTTTCTAGCCTTGCCGCACGGGCAGGCGATGTCGATTGCGCCGCAGTTGCCTTCGGGGCTCAAGGTGATAGACCTTTCGGGCGATTTTCGCTTACGTGAACGCGCTTTGTTTGAAGAGCACTACGGGCGCGAGCACACGGCCATAGAGATGCAGGGCGAATTTGTTTACGGGCTAACGGAGACGAACCGCGAAGCCATACGGCAGGCGCGGTTGATAGGCAATCCGGGTTGCTTTGCGACCGCCACGCTGTTGGGGCTTGCCCCGCTCGTCGCGGAGAATCTATTGAGCGGGCGCATTATCGTTGATGCCAAGACGGGTTCTTCAGGCTCCGGCGCAAAGCCCGCCGCCAACACGCACCACCCGCAGCGTATGAACTCTTTTTACGCCTACAAGCCTTTCACGCATCAACACGTGCCCGAGATAGAACAGGAATTGCGAAGGGTCGGCGATTGGTCCAGCGAGTTGGTCTTCATGACACATAGCCTGCCCGTCGCGCGCGGCATCTTCGCCTCCATCTATGTCGAAACCAGAAGCGAGCTAAACGTGGAGCAGGTGCGAGAGCTGTTCGTGCGCTTTTACCGGGACTCTTTCTTTATCCGACTGGTCGAAGGCTCCCCGGACATCAACTGGGTCAAGACGACGAACTTTTGCGACATAGGATTTGCCGCGAGAGGACGCCAACTGGTCGTCTTCTCAGCATTAGATAATCTGGTCAAGGGCGCTGCGGGCCAGGCCGTGCAGAATATGAACCTGATGTTCGGTCTTGACGAAAAGAAAGGGCTGATCTTGACAGGCAGTAATCCATAATGACGACGACGCTTAAAAAGTTTGAAGGGATTGCCGCATCGGAAGAGCGTTTCCAGTTGGCGACTTATAAGAAGATGCCTGTCGCTGCCGAGCGCGGCGCGGGCGTCTGGATTTACACGTCCGAGGGCGAGCGGTATCTGGATTTGTATGGCGGGCATGCCGTCGCTGCGACGGGCCATTGTCACCCGCACGTGGTCGAGGCTCTTCAGGCACAGTCTGCGCAGCTTCTCTTCTATTCCAACCTCGTCTATTCGAGTATGCGTGCGCGTGCGGCGGAAAAGCTGGTCCAGCTCGCCCCCGCGCAGTTGACCAGAGCCTTCTTCTGCAACTCTGGGACGGAAGCCAACGAGAATGCCATGCGTATGGCGCGGCTCGTGACCCGCAGGGAGAAGATTATTACTTTCACGGGCGGGTTTCACGGGCGAACGGCGGATGCCATCAGCGCGACGGCGCTCGGCAAGTATAGAGAGCTTGGGAAGCCGAATGTGCCGGGCCACCTCTTCGCGGAGTTTGGAGAGATTGAATCCGTGCGTCGGCTGGCGGATGAAACGGTCGCGGGTCTTATGCTTGAGCCTGTCCAATCGATGGCGGGCGTGCGCGTGGCCGGGCCGGAATTTTACAGAGCCTTGCGAGAGCTTTGCGACGAGCATGGCATCTTTCTGATTTATGACGAGGTGCAGACGGGCATCGGACGCACGGGCGAGTGGTTCTTCGCCGGGAGCGAGGTTGGCGGCTCTGTCGTGCCTGACATCATCACGCTGGCGAAGGCTCTCGGGAGCGGCGTTCCCGTCGGCGCTTGCCTGGTTAACGAGCGCGTCGCCGAGTTCATCAGGGAGAATGACCTGGGGACGACTTTTGGCGGCGGGATGCTGGCGATGGCGGCAGTCTGCGCGACGCTCGAAGCGATTGAGATGGACCGGATGCTTGAGAACGTCAGAGAGATTGAAAGCTATTTGCGCGAGCAGTTGAAGCATATTCCGCAAGTCGTCCGCGTGCGCGGGCTGGGGCTGCTGCTCGGCATAGAGTTCAAGGAAAGGGCCGCGCTCGTCCATCAGGCTCTGCTTGAGCGAAAAATCATAACAGGCACTTCGAGCGACCCGCACGTGCTCAGGCTCTTGCCTCCGCTCTGCTTAAAAAGGGAAGAGTGCGATTTGCTGGTCGAAGCCTTGAAGGAAGTGTTGGCGGGCAGGCCATAAATGGAAAAGATTTTACGGGTCAAAGACGAGTTTTAGGCTATGACGAGAGATTTTCTCACAACGGCGGACTTTTCGCGCAGAGAGCTTGAGGAGTTGATCGAATCGGCGCTCAGGTTCAAGCGCGGAGCTGAAATGGGCAGGCCGCTGGCGGGCCGTTCCGTGGCGCTCGTCTTCTTTAATCCAAGCTTGCGTACACGCGCTTCTATGCAGGTCGGCGTCTACGAGCTTGGCGGCAATGCTGTCGTGCTTGAGCCGGGCGGGACGAGTTGGACTTTAGAGCACCGCGAAGGCGTCGTGATGGATGCCGATAAAACAGAGCATGTCGCCGAATTTGTACGCGTGCTCGGTAGATACTGCGCGGCGATTGGCGTGCGTACCTTCGCCGCGCTCAAAGACTGGGAAGAAGAGCGGCGCGACCCCGTCCTCAAGGCTTTCGCACGGTACGCGGAAGTGCCCATTATCAATCTCGAATCCGCCATGCATCATCCGTGTCAGGCGTTGGCGGACATGATGACTGTGCGTGAGAAGCTTGGCGATGGCAAAAAGAGAGTCCTGCTCACATGGGCCTGGCATCCTAAGCCTTTGCCTATGGCCGTGCCCAATAGCTTCGCGCTCGCGGCGGCGCAGATGGGACACGACCTGACCATCGCGCACCCCTCGGGCTACGCGCTTGACGAAGAGCTGATAGGCCAGATTGAAAGCATTACAAGAAGCGCGGGCGGAAGCCTTGAGCTGACGCGCGATGTGGACCAGGCTTTTGAAGGCGCGCAGGTCGTCTATGCCAAGAGCTGGGGGAGCAAAGACTATTACGGCTCGCCCGCCAACGACATCATTGAGCGCGAAGCTTATCGCGCTCAATGGATGGTTGACGAGCAGAAGATGCAGCGCACAGATAGCGCCCTCTTCATGCACTGCCTGCCCGTGCGCCGCAACGTCATCGTCACGGACGGCGTGATAGATTCCCCCGCGTCCGTCGTCATTGACGAAGCCGAAAATCGCCTCCACGCGCAGAAAGCCGTGATGGCGTTGCTTCTCAATCGTCAATCTTAAAGCATGAATAATATGGACCAAACTTTATCCGAGATTTCGACTCAATCAAGGCTGGACTTGCTGCGCGAGGCTCTGCCTTACATACAGCGTTTCAAGGGCCAGACTTTTGTCGTCAAGCTCTCCGGCAAGGCAACAGAGGATAAAGAGAATCTGGCCTCGCTGGCCGAAGAGTTGGCCCTGCTCCACCAGGTCGGGATACGCCTCTGCGTCGTGCACGGCGGCGGCAAGCAACTGAGCGAGCTGGCCTCTTTGATGGGCGTCGAGCAGACCATCATCAACGGGCGGCGCGTGACGGACGATGCGACGCTTGAGATGGCGAAGATGATCTTTGCCGGAAAGATTAACACGGACATCCTCGCCGCGCTCCGTCAGAGAGGGATAGAGGCCGTCGGACTCTCGGGCGTAGACGGCAACATCGTGCATGCGGAGCGCCGCCCGCCGAAGGAGATTTTGAATCGTGAGACGGGCGAGCAGGGGATGGTTGATTTCGGTCACGTCGGAGATGTCCTGGAGATAAACGCGCGTCTGCTCTGCGTGCTGCTGGACCAGGGCTATCTCCCCGTCATCTCTTCGCTCGGCGCGGACTCCGAAGGCATGGTCTTTAACATCAACGCCGACACCATCGCCTCAGAGATTGCCGTCCGGCTCAAAGCCGAGAAATTAATCCTGCTTTCCGACGTGGACGGCATACGCCTGCGCGCGGGCGACGCTCAGACCAAGCTTTCGCGGCTGACTGCCGATGAAGCCGAAAGACTGATTCAAGACGGCGTGGCACAGGGCGGGATGATTCCCAAGCTGCAAAGCATTATTGACCTGCTCCGGCGCGGAGTGAAAAGCGCGCACATCATCAACGGCTGCCTGCGCAACGCGCTGCTCGCGGAAGTCTTCACGGATGAAGGAACGGGGACGATGATTATCGCTTGAAGCTTCGAGCGAAGCTGGTCCGGCATCGCGCCTCAATTTTCTTCGCCGCGATCACCGAGGCCGACTATCTGGTCCAGGTTGTTATATCCGCGAGCCTTCATCTTCCGGATAAAAGCTATCGAGATGCCGTGGTCGCTGAGGCGTATCAGTTGGTCCACGGAAAGATGCTCATAGCCGAGCTGTTTGAGGTCGCGTATAAATCCCGCCTTGACCCCATGATCCTTCATCTCTATCAACTCTTCTATCGAGAGGCCGGAATAGCCTAGCGCCTGAAGCTCTGCGACAAATCTCGCGCTCGCCCCGTGATCCTTTGCCTCGATTAGTTGTGACAGCGAAAGCTTGTCGTAGCCCGCCGCCCTGAAAGCTTTGACGAAATCCGGGCTGACTCCGTGGTCCTTAGTCTCGACCAGTTGTGCGGCTGAAAGCTTGTCAAAGCCGAGCGCCGCCATCTCGCGTATATAGACGAGGCTGACGCCATGATCTTTCATCTCGATGAGGCTCTCAAGAGTGCGCAGATTGTAGCCGAGCGCCTGAAGACCCTTGAGATAATCCAGACGGACTCCATGCTCTCCGGCTTCGACCAACTGGTCCAGTGTCGGACGCTGATACCCAAGAGCCTTCAATTCGGCGATGAAGGCCAGGCTCACATCATGCAGCGCCATCGAAAATTGTTGCTCTGCGCTCGGCTGCCCATAGCCCTCTCGCTTGAGTTCGGCGGCGAAGGCAGGGTCCGCGGAAAAAACAAAATGGCCCGAACCCTGGCCGTCTCTAAACCAGCCCTCGCAGTTGAATGTTCCGGCATCTCTTTTGAGTTGAAACTGTACGCGCGTCCCGCTCGAAGACATCGCCTGTTCGCGCGCGAGGCCCTGCAACTGATCGGGCGTGACCGGGAAAGAGTTATTGCTAAAACCTGGACCATTTCTTGACGAGCGGTAGCGCAGCGAGAGTTGGACCTGAACATCTCCGGTCCTGAACTCTATCAGCCACTGGCCTGTGAAAGAACTCTGCACGATTGGCTCGCCCGGCTCTGACGCCGTGGGCATCGCGTCGTTTGTGTAGGAATCGTAGACACAGCCGAGCGAGATTGCCAGTACGCCTATCATTGCCAGCAACACGATTCGATAATCTGCCGTCGCCAGTCGAATTAGATTTCGCATCTTTTGTAACCCGCGTCTTTTCATCCTGTACCCCCTGCGTGAGCCGAATTTAAGAGAATGGGATAGGTATGGCTATCCGGGAAGAGGTTTTCGCTCTTTGTCATGTAAACACCGCCCGCTTTGCTTCTGTGGCAAAAATTGTCCGGTCAGAGGAAATTTTATCTGGAAACCGGACCGGACTTGCCTTTGGTCCAACTCGAACTCGCTCTTGACGGTCTACGCCTTCGGGTCTGACAATCGCCTGGATGAAGACCGTGGATGAAAAGAGGTTGCAGGATGAAGGGCGTGCGCGACCCCTTGCGAGACAGGGTGCGGGGCGGAGGCAGAGCCGTTTCGCGCGCCGTCTCCTGGCGGAGTGGAAGCGACTCGCACTGCCACTTGATGGCGAGCGGGTCGTGCTCGGTCTCTCCGGCGGCGCGGACTCGACGGCGCTCCTGCTGGCGCTCGATGAGTTGTTGCAGGCCGGACGGCTTGACCTCAAGATTATCCCTGCGCATCTGGACCACGGGTTGCGCGTGGAAGCAGGGGCTGAGGATGCGAGCTGGGCGCTGGCGCTGGCGAGCGAGCTTGGCTTTGAGGCCGCTGCGGGCTGCGCGCAGGTCAAAGAGCGCGCGGCTCAAACGGGTGATAATCTGGAACAGGCTGCGCGCCGTGCGCGTTATGAATTCCTGTCCGGGGTGATGGCGGAGAGGGGAGCGCGCCTGCTGCTCGTGGCGCACACGCTGGACGATCAGGCCGAGACGGTCCTCCTGAGATTGATGAGAGGGAGCGGCGCGGAAGGCTTGAGCGGGATAGAGCCTTTGCGCGCGCTGGACCAGAAAGGCGGGAAGGATACTTTGCTTGCCCGTCCTTTGCTTGGATGGGCAAGGCGCGCGGAAACGGAAGAGTATTGCCGCGAGCGCGGTGTTGAATTTCGTGTGGACCAGATGAATCTGGATGAGAGCTTTGCTCGCGTGCGTGTGCGCAGGCAACTTTTGCCGCTGATGGCCTCTTTCAACGGGCGTGTAGTAGAGGCGCTGGCGCGCACGGCCCGTTTGCTCGGCGAGGATGCCTCGGCGCTGGCGCTGGAAGCAGGGAAATTGCTGGAGGCGGCAAGCGTCTCTGATGAAGATGGGATGAGTGATAAAAGCAGAGTCGGTGAGGATGGGCCGGATGATGAAAAGTCTGCGGGCGTTGGGACATCCTTTGTGCCGGAGCTGCGCGTAGATGTTTTGAAGCGTGCACACGTGGCCTTGCGCAGACGCGCTCTGCGGCTATGGCTTGAGCGTGGACGCGGCGATTTGCGGCGGTTGGAATTGGCGCACCTGTTGGCGGTCGAGAGGTTGTTTGAGGGCGAGCGAGGGGGGCGTCTGGTGGAGTTGCCGGGCGGGCTGGCGGTCAGGCTCAACAGGGGTCGGCTCCGTCTTGAGCTTAAAAGAGGTTGAAAAAGGCTCTGCTGGCCTCTAAAATCTATCCTTGCGGTGGCCGCCGCTCTGTTGGAGTGGCGGTCTTCAGCTTTTCGGCCACGCGCTTTGAACGAGAGAAGGGCGCAACTGTAAGGGCTGCCGTGACATCTAAAACTGTTGGCCCTGCCGCTGAAGACTGTATGGCGCGCTTCCCTCCGGCAGGCCATAAACTTTAAGCGGCCTGGGAAGCGACAAAGGATGCCCGGATGATGTATCATCGGCATCGGAGGCGAGAATATTTTGAGTTCTACTGCGAGACAAATAATTTTCTGGTTGTTCATCGTCGTCGGCGCGCTCTTGCTCTATAACTTCTTTGCGAAGACACAGGGCAAAGGCTCACAGCAAATCAAGTATGGCGAGTTGGTGCAAAAGGTCCAGAATGGCGAGATTGCCAAGATGACTGTGAAGAAGAGTGAAGTTGTTGCTGTTGACAAGGGCAATAACGAGCTTCGCGCACCACTGGACAACGAACAAGTACAATCTGAATTAACAAAAATTGCTCTTGCTCCGGATGGAAACGGCAAGCCCAAGGTCGAACAACTAGATTTCGAGACGGGCGGGAGCATGATTTGGCCCATGCTGTTGAGCTGGGCTCCGATACTCTTTATCGTCGGCATCTGGATTTTTATGCTGCGGCAGATGCAGTCCGGGGGCAACAAGGCTCTCAGCTTTGGTAAATCGCGCGCCAAGCTTTTGAATAACCAGCAGAAGCGCGTCACCTTCAAGGACGTGGCCGGGGTTGAAGAGGCTAAAGAGGAGTTGCAGGAGATTATCGAATTCCTCAAAGAGCCGCAAAAGTTTCAGAAGCTCGGCGGGCGTATTCCGAAGGGCGTCTTGATGATGGGGCCGCCGGGAACCGGCAAGACCCTGCTCGCACGCGCCGTCGCGGGTGAAGCCAACGTCCCATTCTTCTCCATCTCAGGCTCTGATTTTGTGGAGATGTTTGTCGGCGTCGGCGCCAGCCGCGTCCGAGACCTCTTCGAGCAGGGCAAGAAGAACGCGCCCTGCATCATCTTTATAGACGAGATTGACGCCGTGGGCCGTCATCGCGGCGCGGGTTTAGGCGGCGGACACGACGAGCGCGAGCAGACCTTAAACCAGTTGCTCGTAGAGATGGACGGCTTCGAGTCGAACGACGGCGTGATTCTGATGGCTTCGACCAACAGGCCCGACGTGCTAGACCCCGCTCTACTTCGTCCCGGACGCTTCGACCGTCGCGTCGTCGTCTCAAGGCCGGACGTGCGCGGACGCGAAGGCATCCTCAAGGTCCACACGCGCAAGATTCCTTTGAGCGAGGATGTTGACATCAGCGTGATTGCCCGCGGGACGCCAGGCTTTACAGGCGCGGACCTCGCCAACCTGGTCAACGAAGCGGCCCTCAACGCCGCGCGCTACAACAAGAAGCTGGTTGCGATGCCGGACTTCGAGCTGGCGAAGGACAAGGTCTTGATGGGAGCCGAGCGCAAGAGCATGGTCATCTCTAATGAAGAGAAGCGCGTCACGGCTTATCACGAAGCGGGCCACACGCTGGTCGGCCTCAAGGTGCCGAACGCGGACCCTGTTCACAAGGTCACGATCATCCCGCGCGGGATGGCTCTCGGCGTCACGCAGCAGCTTCCGGAAGGCGACCGCCACAGCTATACCAAGGAATATCTGCTGGGCCAGATTGCTATCCTGATGGGCGGGCGCATCGCCGAAGACATGTTCCTCGGGAGCATCACGACCGGCGCTTCCAACGACATCGAGCGCGCAACAGAGTTGGCACGCGCGATGGTCTGCGAATATGGCATGTCCGATCTCGGACCTCTCACCTTCGGCAAAAAGGAAGAGCAGATTTTCCTTGGGCGCGAGATTGCGCAGCACAGAGATTTTTCCGAAGACACTGCGATCAAGATTGACCAGGAAGTCAAGAAGATTATCTCTGAGCAGTACGGGCGTGCGCGGCAGATTATCGAAGACAACCGCGACACGATGGTCCGGCTCTCCGAAGCTCTGCTTGAGCGCGAGACGCTCGACGGCGTGCAAATTCGTCGCATAGTGGCCGGACTCCCGCTGGACGACCAGCCGCCGACACACGACGACGACGAGCGCCCGCAGCTCAAAGAGCCTACGGCCAAGCCTCTCAAGCCTATCCTGCCGCCGATTACAGGACCGGCGACGGCTTAAAGCTGAACTAACAAGCCAACCAGGAACAGGGCAAAAGTAAGGATTCCTTCTTTACTTTTGCCCTGTTCCTTTTTACTTTGGCCGTGTGGAAAATCTCCTCTGGAAGATAAAGGGGCGCGCGCTCGCCATAGGCGCGCGCACACTGGTCATGGGCGTCGTCAACGTCACGCCCGACAGCTTTAGCGACGGCGGCCAGTTCTACACTTTCGAGCAGGCGCTGGACCAATCGGAAAAGCTCCTCGCAGAGGGCGCTGACATCCTGGACATCGGCGGCGAATCAACGCGGCCCGGCTCGCTTCCCGTCGCGCCCGAAGAAGAGCTGCGCCGCGTCATTCCTCTCATAGAGCATCTGGCAAAAAAGAGCGTGGCCGTTATCTCCGTCGATACGACGAAGGCTGCGGTCGCGCGCGCGGCGCTCGATGCGGGAGCAGCGATAGTCAACGATATTTCGGCGCTGCGTTTCGATTATCATCTAGCGGACGAGGTGGCGCGTGCGGGTGCGGGGCTGGTCCTGATGCACTCGCGCGGGACGCCCGCCACCATGCAGCGGCTGCCGCCCGCCGCAGACATCCTGAGCGAAGTCAAAAGCAGCCTCCAGAGCAGTATCAAGATGGCCGAGAGGCGAGGCGTGCCGCTCGATTCAATCGCCATTGACCCGGGCATAGGCTTTGGCAAGACTCCGGAGCAGAATCTTGAGTTGATCGCCAAACTGGACCAACTGGCCGAAAGCTTTCCGGAGTTTCCCATTCTCATAGGGACTTCGCGCAAATCCTTTATTGGTCATCTGCTCGGTCAGCGGAGCGCGCGGGAGCGTCTACACAGCACGATGGCCTCCGTCACGGCTGCTGTTCTGAGGGGCGCGCATATTGTTCGCGTGCATGATGTGAGCGCGGCTATCGAGACCGTGCGCGTGGCCGATGCCATCAGGAAGGCTCTGCTCCAGAGTCGGTCGGTTTGACAGACGGCGGGCCGATTCGTAATGTGAGTCGGACGATCATTAGACGTTTCTCAAATGGAGATTGATTAAATGAACTCAGCCCGAAAAATCTGGCGCGGCGCGGCGCTCGTCCTCATGCTCAGCTTCGTCTCCGGCTTTGCGGAGTGCTACAAGCCGGTCACGAAAAATCAGTTGCCGCAGCGTATACGCACGGTCGCCGTCCCTGCCTTTCAGATGGAGGGCAACGCGCTGCGTTATAAGATTGACACGCGCTTTACGGAGGCCGTGGTGAGGGAGATTGTCAGGCGCGGGCGCGGGCTGCGCGTGCAGGGCGAGCGCGAGGGGGCGGACGCTGTCGTGGACGGCGTCATCAAGAGCTTTATCTTTTCGGGCGTGCTCCTGGATGATCGCGGGCGCGCGAGGATTTTTGAAGTGACGATTACAGCCGCCGTGACTGTGCGCGACCAGGTCGAGAATCGCGTGCTTTATGATAACCAGAACTACGTCTTTCGCGGCGAGTTTGAATTTTCCAGCGACCCTCGCAGCTTCTTTAACGAAGAAGACCCGGCTGTCCAGCGCATCGCGCGCTCGTTTGCCGAAAGCCTGGTCTCGACGCTCGTCAACGGGTTCGGAGTCAACCAGGAGAAATGAGCACGCTCAAGCGCGAAGAGTTGTGGCGCAGTCTGAAGCAGGGACAGCTCGAAAGGCTCTACCTGCTTTTTGGACCGGAAGACTACCTGCGCGATAGCGCCGCTCGCGCCATCACGGAAGCCGCGCTCAAGGGCGCTCCGCTGCGCGAGTTTAACGAGTCCAGCTATAGCCTTGCCAGTACGGATGTGCAGCAGGCGATTGCCGCCGCAGAGCAGTTGCCTATGATGTCTGCGCGCCGCGTCGTGCTCATCAGGGATTTTAGCAAACTGCGCGAGGCTGATGAAGAGGCGCTGGTCCGCTACCTAGACCGCCCTGTGGAATCGTCGGTCGTTATCTTTCTAGCGGACGAGCTGGATAAAAGGCGCAAGCTGAGCAAGACGCTGCTTGATTTGTGCGCGAGCGTAGAGTTTGCCGCGCTCTCGGATGCGGAGCTGGTTGCCTGGTCCAGAACGCGGCTCAAAGAATTGAAGGTCGAGACAGACGAAAGGACGCTGCACCAGATTATCGCGCTCGTCGGGAGCCACGTCCGTATTCTCTCCAACGAGCTGAATAAGCTGGCGACCGCCGCGCTCGACCGTGGGATGATCACTATGCAGATGGTAGACGAGCTGGTGGGCCGCTCGCGCGAGCTTTCAAATTTCGATCTGACGGACCATCTCATCTCGCGCAATCGCCAGCGTGCCCTTCAGACTCTGCATCGCCTGCTCGACGACGGCGCAGAGCCTGTCATGCTGATAGGGCTTATCGCCAGCAACTACCACAGGCTCGCGCTCGCCAAAGAGCTGATGTCGAGCGGCGCGCCGAATCAGGAAGTCTACAGGCTCATCGGCGGCCCTCAGCACAAGCGCGAAGAATTTCTCGGCACTGCGCGCCGGACCGACGCGCAGGTGCTGGCCCGGAGCATCAAACGCATCGCCGCCGCAGACCTCGCCATCAAAACTTCACAGGCTACGCCGCGCCTCCAACTCGAAATGCTCATCTGCGAGCTATCCGCCTAAACCTGTTGGCATCTGCGCGCAACCTTTCTGCCGCCAAAATCTGATTAAAAATCAAGTGGTTTTAAGTCAGGCTCGACCCAGCTCGTTTTGGCTTCGGCGGAAGAGATCAGCTCTTTGCTGTAATAGTCGTAGATGAGGCGCGAGCTGCCGTGAGTCTGGACCAGCTCGCTGGCAAGCTCCGAGATTGGGCGGCGACGGTCTGACTGGTCCAGAAACTGTCGCGTCGCCCTGAGCCAGAAGAGCGTGATGGTCTCGTTGTAGCCTTCGAGCTGGTAGTGGCCGAGCAGCTTGCAGAGACCCGCGCGCATACGCTCTGCGGCCTCTTCGTAGTTGTACTTTGAAAGATACCAGAGGGCCACGGCCAGGTGGCTCGGATGCTTAAAGTCGTCCGGGTTGACCTCGCAGGTTTCAAAGCTCCGCACGATTGCTTCAACTTCGTCGGGGCTGTTGAAATATGCTTCCGCGTTGGAAGGGTTCATCGTCTGGCCTCCTTTAGAAGACAAAAAGCGAGGCGGACCGAAACGCTTCGATCCGCCTCGCTACGAGCGAAGTATGCTGGAAAAATTCTACTTACTTGGTAGCCGCCTGGTTGACACGCGCCGTTAGCCGCGACTTGTAGCGCGCCGCGGCATTGCGATGCAGCACGCCCTTTTGAATGGCCTTGTCAATCGTCGAGATGGTCTCAGGCAACAAAGCGCTGACTTGCTCCCCGTTGCCTTCGTCGAGCGCCGTGCGCAGCTTCTTGACGGCTGTCCGCAGGCGGCTGCGATTACTGCGATTGACCTGTTTGCGCTTCTCATTCTGGCGCACGCGTTTTTCGGCTGACTTATGATTGGGCATTTAAATCTCCGTCCGAGCTGCTCTTCAAAATCCGCGCTTCACAGTTGCTCACGGATGAGTTTGCCATGTGGAGCGCAAGCGACAGAGTATAGGTGCTCGACTGTTTGATGTCAAGATGCGCGGTGGAGCAAAAGCTGCGTTTTTGAGCTTGCCCGCGCCTCTTCTTTCGCGTCGCGGGACATCTCAAATATTGACACCCGCTCGTGCCATGTAGTAGCGTCCATTTTGCACCGTATGCAAAAGACTTTAGCGCAACCTCATAGACCCCGGACCATACACCCCTGGCAAGGAGAGAGCTTTACCTGTTGAAGAAGATCGAACTTCCACCCAGAGGTCTGGAAACGCTCTTTGGCGTCCACGACCAGAACATCAAATATTTGGAATCACTCCTGGATGTGCGCATCAACGCGCGCGGGCAGGATTTGACGGTCGATGGCGACCCGAAGGATGTCGAGACGGTCGAGCGCATCCTGGAAGACTTCGCCGAACTCTTCTCCGAAGGCAAAGCCTTTACGGACACTGAGCTGCGCGAAGCCTTCGCACAGATTGCCGAAGACCGCGCCTACTCCCTGCGCGACTATTTCACCAAAGCCCGCTTTAACCCGACAGGCAAAAAGCAGGTCGCCCCCAAGTCAGCCACCCAACGCCGCTACATCGAAGCGATTCAAGACAAGGATGTCGTCTTCGGCGTAGGCGTCGCCGGCACGGGCAAGACTTATTTGGCTGTGGCGATGGCCGTCCAGGCTTTAATGCAGAAGCAGGTCAATCGCATAGTGCTCGCGCGGCCTGCTGTCGAGGCCGGAGAAAAGCTTGGATTCCTGCCCGGCGATTTACAGGATAAGGTTGACCCCTACTTGCGTCCTCTCTATGACGCGCTCTTCGATCTGATTGATTACGAGCGCGCGACAAAGCTTCTGGAGAAGCGCGTCATTGAAGTTGCGCCGCTCGCATTCATGCGCGGAAGGACCTTGTCAGATGCCTTTATCATCTTGGACGAAGCGCAGAACACCACGAGCGAGCAGATGAAGATGTTTCTGACGCGGATAGGCTTTGGCTCGAAGGCCGTCATCACGGGCGATGTGACGCAGATTGATCTGCCGACAGGCAAACGCAGCGGTCTCATCGAGGCCGAACGCGTCCTCGCCAACATAGAGGGCATCGAATTCATCTACTTCACCGAAAAGGATGTCGTTCGCCACCGCCTGGTCCAGATGATTATCAAAGCCTACGAAGCTCATACGAGCAAGAACACGATTTAAGGCGTAAATTGTCAGTCGTCAATTCGTGAATGGACGAGTCTCCGATTCATCTATTCACGATTGACGATTTGACTAACCGAGATGATTGAAATCGTCAACCGCCAGCGCAAGATGCCGATTGATTGCCAACGCTGGCAGGCATTCACGGAAAAGGCCATGGAAGTCTTGCCCGCGAAGGGCGCGGGCGTGACCGTTGCTTTTGTCTCTGACCGCGCGATGCGCGAGCTTAACCGGCGTTGGCGCGGCAGGCCTGGGACGACGGATGTGCTGTCGTTTCCGTCGGAGCAGGAGAGGTTTGAAAAGCTGGAAGGGCTGACGCTGGGCGACGTGTTGATTTCGGTTGAGCAGGCCGCGCGGCAGGCCGAGGAGAATGGTCTGGAGTTTGATGAAGAGGTCGCGCAGCTTATCCTTCATGGACTGCTGCACCTGTGCGGCTACGACCATGAAGTGGACCAGGGCCAGATGAACGCGCTGGAACTCCGCCTTCGCAGCCGTCTTGGGCTATAATCCGTGAATCCTTACTCGTCAACGCGTGAATAGAGAAAAGCCTTTCTTCTCTTGACGATTGACGATTGACGATGAACGATTCTTTTATGGAAATTGAAATAGGCATCACCTGTCTGCTGCTCCTGTTGCTGGCGTTTCTGGCGACGGTTGACATGGCCTTCGGCCAGTTGAGCGATGTCGGTCTGCGGCGTTTGACGAGCGATGCCGAAGAGCATCCGTCCGCACGCTCGACAGCCTTCTTGCAGGAGATTTTAGAGAACAGGCCGCGCTTTCGCTTTACCATCTCGGCGGCGTTGCAGATTATTCTCGTCGCCGTCTCCGTGCTCCTGACCTTTATCTCGCTCAGATGGTTCAGCGGGACGCGGCTGGTCTTCGTGGCGCTCCTGGCGGGGCTGGTCCTGGCTGGCATCTTCCGGCAATTCATCCCGCGTTTTATCTCGACTCGCCAGCCGGAAAAAACTCTGCTCCTGCTGCTGCCGCTGGTCCGGCCCTTCTACCGCGTGCTCTCTTTCATCGCCGACCCTTTTCAGAGAGTTTTTGAACGCGCGCGCGAAAGGCGCGAGCAGCACTTGACGGAGACGGGCGCGGACGAGGACGAGGAGGATAACGGAGACGATATACAGGCCCTGATTGATGTCGGAGAAGAAGAGGGGATTCTGGAAGAGGAAGAGGGCGAGCTGATCCAGTCCATCCTTGAGTTCGGCGAAACGACTGTTGATGAAGTGATGACTCCGCGCACGGAGATTGTCGCGCTGACGGTTGATACGACGGTGCGCGTGGCGCGCGATGTGATTATCGAATCGAAATATTCGCGCCTTCCCGTTTACCGCGAGCAGATTGATAACGTGGAGGGGCTCATCTACATGCGCGACCTGCTGCAATACTGGGCCGAAGCGCGCGAGGATGAGAGCATCGCCCCGCTCGTCCGCCCGGTCTACTTCGTGCCTGAGACCAAGCCCGTCGCGGACCTCCTCGAAGAGATGCAGAAGGCGCACGTCCAGTTGGCGATGGTGATAGATGAATACGGCGGCATCGCGGGCCTCGTCACGGTCGAGGATATTCTTGAAGAGATCGTCGGCGAGATTGAAGACGAAGACACGGCGCAGGAAGAGATTATAGAGATTGTCGAAGCGAGCGACGGTTATTACGAAGTGCTCGGCTCGACAGAGATAGGGAAAATCGAGCGTCTCTTCGATATGGAGATAGAGGCCGACGATTTCACGACTATCGCCGGACTCGTCATCAGCGAGAAAGGCTCTGTCCCGCGCGCGGGCGAAAGGCTGGCTTTTCGCGGGCTGGATGTGGAAGTCCTTGAGGCGGACGACCGTCGTATCAATCGCCTGCGGCTGCGGCGTGCGCCGGAAGAGTCTGAAGCCAGAACCGAAGGGGCCGTCGGATGAAGCTGCATGTTCTGGACCAGAAGATTGCTGCGTGCTTGAGCGAGCCAGCGGTGTGCGAGGCTTGCGGCGCGGAGTTTTCCTGCGGGGCTGCGGAGGTCGCCGGCTGCTGGTGCGCAGAGATTGAGTTGAGCGCGGAAGCCCGCGCAGAGTTGCGCCGCCGATATGAGCGATGTTTGTGCCGGGCCTGCCTGGAAAGCTTGAGTCATGCGAGCAAGAAGGCTTGAGAGCTTGCCAGTCTGCGCGAGAAGAGGAAAAGGGGAAGTGAATGGCGAAAAAGAGAAGTAAGTTTCTATCCGGCAAGCGTATTGACCCGCAGCCGATCACAGGCCAGACATCGCTCGTAGACCTCGTTGATGACGCTTTCCTGGCTTACAACGCGGCGCGCCTGCGTGAAGCCTGCCAGCTCTTTACGCAGAAGATGCTGGAGCCGAACGTGACGGTCGGCCTCTCTCTGACGGGAGCTTTAACGCCCGCCGGACTCGGCATCTCGGCCCTCATCCCTCTCATACAGGCTGGCTTTGTTGACTGGATTATCTCTACGGGCGCGAATCTTTATCACGACGCGCACTTCGGCATAGGTCTTTCGCTGCACCAGGGCAACGCGCAGGCTTCGGATGTCCTGCTCAGGCAGGAAGAGGTCGTGCGTATCTACGACATCTTTTTCGACTACTCGGTGCTGCTCGATACCGATTCCTTCTTTCGACAGATTATCGAAGCGCCGGAGTTTCAAAGGCCCATGTCTACGGCGGAGTTTCATTATCTCTGCGGGCGCTACGTGCGCGAGCGCGAGCGCAAGCTGGGACTTGAAAACAGGTCGCTCCTCGCGGCGGCCTACGAATACGGCGTCCCGCTCTACACGTCCAGCCCTGGCGATTCATCCATCGGGATGAACGTCGCGGCCAAGGCGCTTCAGGGCAACAAGCTCGCTTTCGACCCTTCGCTCGATGTCAACGAGACGGCGAGCATCGTGTTGGCGGCCAAGCGCGGCGCGATTCACGGGCGCGGCGATAAGGGAGTCAAACATGGCGGGCGCTCCGCCGTCTTTATTCTCGGCGGCGGAAGTCCGAAGAATTTTCTGCTCCAGACAGAGCCGCAGATTCAAGAAGTGCTCGGCATAGACGAGCGCGGCCACGACTATTTTCTGCAAGTCACGGATGCGCGCCCGGACACAGGCGGGCTGTCGGGCGCCACGCCCGGCGAGGCCGTCTCCTGGGGCAAAGTTGACCCGGACCGCCTGCCCGATGCTGTGGTCTGTTATCTCGATTCGACTATAGCCTTACCCTTGATTACGGCGTATGCTCTGGCACGGCACGAGCCGCGCGAGCCTAAACGTCTCTACGAGCGGCGCGAAGAGCTGATGGAACTTTTAATGATCGAATACAAGAGATCGAAAAGGCGGTAACGAGTGACAAGTAACAGGTAACGGGAAAGAACAAGCTTTTCTCTTGTCACCCGTCACTTGTCACCTGTTACCAGTCACTTCATGGAGGGGAACGATGGGGAAAAAGGTGGTCGTGGATGAACAGCCGCGCGTTTATTTTGATTGCTCTAAGTGCCCGGCCTTCTGCTGCGCGATTTACGAGCGCGTGCAGGTTACCAAGCGTGACATCAATAGGCTCGCCAAGCATTTCGGCGTCACGCCCGAAGTGGCGACCGAACGCTATACTAAGATGTACGGCAAGGAACGCGTCCTGCGCCGCAAGAAAGATCCTCTGCTCGGAGTGGCCTGCCAGTTTCTCAACCATGAGACGCGCGGCTGCGGCATCTATCATGCGCGGCCCAATGTCTGCCGCGAATACCCTGACCGCCCGCGCTGCGTCTATTACGATGTGTTGCAGTTCGAGCGCAAACAGCAGGACGACGAGAATGTGCTGCCGCTCTTCCAGATTACCTTTCGCAAGGTCGAGAAAAAGGAAGTCAGCGACGGCAACGGCAGCGAGAGAATCTGGGAGTGGAAACAGAAGAACGGTGATAAGTGATAAGAAAAGCGTTCAACCATCAACGCTTGAAGAGAGAAAAGCCTTTCTCCCATTCACGCGTTGAGGATTGGCGAACCTGTCACCTGTCACTTATCACAGTTTTAATGGGGAGAGATATGATGAACGAGTTTTTATCAAAAATGATCGGGCGTAAGCTGGACCTCTTTTGCGACGGCGCTTTGAGCCTGCGCGGCGAGGCGCTCAAGGTCGAGGGCGGGTTGCTGCATCTGCGGGACGATGAACAGCGTCTCTGTTATGTCGCGATAGATAAGATTTCGGCAGTCTGGGAAGCAAGAGACGACGAGCATCGCGCGGGCTTCGTTTCAACTCCGCCCAATAATCGCTGAGCGCCTGTCTCCCGTTGTGCCGTAAAATTTTGAAGGCCGACGCCCGTCTGGTGAGGGGCGTCGGCCAGTGCTTTATCTTGCGGCTCTCTTCAGCTATGCAGAAGGCTTA